>SFFS01000275.1 GCA_004557805.1 Clostridiales bacterium
CTGCAAATCGAAAAAGCATGTCGCCTACGACGAGCTGCTGGGCGCGAACGGCGAGGTATCCGAAAGCGGACGCTTCGACGAGGTTGCGAAGCTGGAAGCGATGACTCCGGACGAGCGCTTCGCCTTCTGGCAAAGCGAGCTTTCTCGCTGCATCCGCTGCAACGCCTGCCGCGACGTGTGCCCGGCCTGCACGTGCGAAAAATGCGTGTTTGATAATCCGAATTCCGGCGTGGATAACAAGGCGGCCGCCAACAGCTTTGAAGAGAAGATGTTCCATATCATCCGCGCGTTCCACGTGGCTGGCCGCTGCACCGATTGCGGCGAATGCTCGCGCGTATGCCCGCAGCACATCCCGCTGCATCTGCTGAACCGCAAGTTTATCAAGGATATCGACGCGTTCTACGGCGAATACCAGGCCGGCGCGGAGGTGGGGAGCCGCGCGCCGCTGGTCAATTACGCCCAGGACGACCTTGAACCCGCCGAAGCGGTGGAAAGGGGGAACCGCCATGCGTAAAGTCGCGCTTTCAAGGATGGACGAATTTTTCGGCGCAATCGCCGAAAAAATGAGCCTCTATCTGCCTGCGGATACCCCTGCAGGCGCGGAATTCCGCAAATGGGAACCCGGTGTGCAGCTCTCCGGAGCGCTGAATACCGTGCGCTCGGCGAAGGATTTCTTTTTCCCGCAGACCGAAAATCTGATGGATTTCAAAGTGGAGGGAAAAAAGATTGAAATCGTCGATACCCGCGCGGAGACCGAAAACTTTGTGGTTTTCGGCGTGCGCGCCTGCGACGCGCGCAGCCTGCGGGTGCTGGATAACGTGTTCCTCGCACCTCCGGTCGATACATATTATAAAAACCGCCGCGAACACGGCGTGGTAATGTCGATGGCGTGCACGCGCCCGGCTGAAACCTGCTTCTGCGGGACGTTCGATATCGACGCGGCCGATCCGGACGGTGACGTCGCCTGCTATATGATGGCCGATGCAGTCTGCATGAGCGCGAAAACCGAGAAGGGCGAAGCCCTGCTGAAAATGCTGGAAGGCGTGACGGAAGAGACGGACGGCGCGGCCGTTGAAGAGCAGAAAGCGCTTATTCGTGAGCGGATGCGCAGGCTGCCGCTTTCCGGACTTCGTCCGGACGCTTTTGGCAAGGATAAGACGAGCGAGTTTTTCAACGCGCCCGAATGGAAGACGCTTTCCGAAGCGTGTCTGGGATGCGGGACCTGCACGTTTATCTGCCCGACGTGCCAGTGCTACGATATTCGCGATTTCGATACCGGCCGCGGCGTGAAACGGTTCCGCTGCTGGGACAGCTGCATGTATTCCGACTTTACGAAAATGTCGGCTGGACAGCCGCGGCTGACGCAGATGGAGCGCTTCCGCCAGCGCTTCATGCATAAGCTGGTTTACTATCCCACCAATAACGACGGGCTGTTTTCCTGCGTGGGCTGCGGGCGCTGCATGAATCGCTGCCCGATCCAGATGAATATTGTCAAGGTCATGAAAAAGCTGGGAGGGAAGAAAGCATGATGAACGGCCGCGATCCTCTCATGCCCGTCGTCGGCGTGGTGACGGATATCCGCGTCGATACGCCTGATGTGAAAACCTTTCGCGTGGTTACGCCGGAAGGCCAAAAAGCGTTCGAGCATATTCCGGGACAATGCGCGATGCTGTCTGTGCCCGGCGTAGGCGAGGCGATGTTTTCGATCACGTCGTCGCCGACGAATGAAGAATATATGGAGTTCTCCATCAAAAAGTGCGGCTGCGTGACCGACTGGCTGCACAGCATGGAGGCTGGACAGCAGATTACCATCCGCGGGCCGTATGGCAACGGCTTTCCGGTCAATACGGAATTTGCGGGCAAGGACATGCTGTTTATTGCGGGCGGCATCGGCCTGGCGCCGCTGCGTTCGGTCATCAACTATTGCCGCCATTACCGCGAACGCTACGGCAAAATCGATATCGTATACGGTTCCCGCAGCATGCAGGATCTGGTCGATTATCAGGAAATTATCGGCGAATGGCAGAAGGACGCGGGCGTAACGGTGCATCTGACGATCGACCGCGAACAGCCCGAATGGAACGGCCACGTCGGTTTCGTGCCGAACTATGTAAAAGAGCTCGGGTTTGATACGAATAAGGTCGCCATCCTCTGCGGTCCGCCGATTATGATTAAATTTACGCTTGCCTGCCTGACGGAGCTGGGCTTTGACAAGACGCAGATTTATACCACGCTCGAACTGCGCATGAAGTGCGGCATCGGCAAGTGCGGCCGCTGCAACGTGGGCGCGAAATACGTCTGCAAGGACGGCCCCGTTTTCCGCTGCGATCAGCTGGACGAGCTGCCCGACGAGTATTGAGAAGGAGACGAAGAACATGGAAAACATGGTGAATATTTTCCTG
>SFFS01000276.1 GCA_004557805.1 Clostridiales bacterium
CGACGAGCAGATACAGAAACTCACGGGCAGCGAGTCGCTCTCGGAAGAGATCGCCAAACAGGCTGAAAACCTCCGCGCCGAGGCGAAGCGCGCCGGCGAGAAACTCATCGCCGCCGAGAAGGGCGGGGATAAGCTGGTGCAGGAGGCCGAGAAGCAGGCTGCCAACCTCGAAGCAGAGGCCGAGCGGCAGATCGAGAAACTCACGTCGAAAAAGGAGTAATCGGAATGCTTGCAATATTCGCCGTCATCATCGGAGGCATTGTGACGGGGCGCCTGCTTGTCGGCTGGCGCCTCGCCTTCGTACAACGTCTCATCACCTTCATTATCTGGGCGCTGTTGTTCCTGCTGGGCGTCGAGGTCGGTTCCGATCCGGCGGTCGTCGGCTCTCTGGCGACGCTCGGGGCGGCCGCCTTTGCGATCTTCGCGCTGTCCGTTGCGGGGAGCGTCTTCGCTGCGTGGTTGCTGTGGCGGCGCATTCGCGGCCGCGCCGTGTCTGCGGACGAAGGCGGAGATGCGGACGAAGCTCCCGTTTCCGCGTGGACGGCCCTGAAAGGGAGTCTGGTGATCGTCGCCTTTTTCGTCGCGGGGTGCGTCGCGGGGCTTTTCGCGCCGTTCGACATGACCGGTTCGCGCATGAGCGCCTATGTGCTCTACGCGCTGATGTTCTGCGTCGGCGTGACGCTGGGCAACGACCGCACCCTTGCGGAGCGGGTCCGGCGGCTCGATCCGCGGCTGGCGCTGCTGCCCGTCGCCACGGCCGTAGGCACGCTGGCCGGTGCGGCCCTCGCCGCGCCGCTGCTCGGCGGCTGGTCGCTGACCGACTCGCTGGCCGTGGGCGCGGGATTCGGCTACTATTCGCTTTCGAGCATCTTCATCGCCGACCTCCGGGGACCGGAGCTGGCGACGATCGCCCTGCTGTGCAACGTCATGCGTGAAATCTTCACCCTGCTGGCCGCACCGCTCGTGGCGCGCTGGTGCGGACCTCTGGCCGCCGTGTCGATCGGCGGCGCGACGACCTTCGACACCACGCTGCCCGTCATCACGCAGGCCGCCGGGCGGCCCTATGCCGTGGTTTCGATCTTCCACGGCTGTGCTCTCGATTTCAGCGTCCCGTTTCTGGTGACGTTTTTCTGTACGATCTGACAATGCGGATTGGCCGCGGTGTGATCCGGGGTTTTGCTTTTTCGTGTTATATCTTTTTTTGTATCGACTTTTCGAAGCGTACGCCATCTCCCTCCCTGAGGGAGGGTCGGGGTGGGGTCAGACTTGTATACGACGCCGAAGGCGGCGGCAACGACTATCGACAGCAACAGGGGATTCAAGTATATGATTTGCCTATTTCTTTATATAGCTTTGCAGCGCCTCGACGTATTCGGCGAAGGCGTCGCGCCCGGCGTCGGTGATGCGGCATACCGTGCAGGGAATCTTGCCGCGGAAGGTCTTCTCGACTTCGATGTAACCGGCTTTTGCGAGTTTGTCCAGCTGCACCGAGAGATTCCCGGCGGTGGCTCCGGTCTGCTGCCGGATGAAGACGAAGTCGGCGCTTTCGACCCCGATGAGGATCGAAACGACGGCCAGCCTCAATTCGGAGTGCAACAGGGGATTCAGCTCTTTGAACATCGCGTTATCGGGCAGGGTGGTTCGACTTGTAGTTGAGGATATGCCCCGGAACGATCATCATCACCACGAATCCGGCGATGAAAAGCAGCGGCTGCCACATGTCGCCGGCGATCAGCGTGAACGGAGCGAGGATGATGGCCGCGACGCCCCCGACGGCGGTGGGCGTGAAGCGGATGATCAGCCCCGTCACGGTGGTTCCCATGCCCATGATGAGCAGAATGATGAAGAGTATCGGCAGGCGCATGGGCATGAAGAGCGCCAGCATGCTGACGAACCACGCCGAAAGACCCATTACCGTCCAGACGTTCCCGATCACGCGGTCGACGAACGTGCGCACCTCGCCTTCGGGCTTCTTCTCGCGCGAAATCCACATCAGCAGCCATCCCAGCAGGGGCAGCATCAGCCAGAGGTAGTTCCAGCGCGGGTCTTGGAAATAGAGGACTGCGCCCCAGACGGCGAGCGTCGTCAGTACGGTGGCGTAGCCCCATGCCAGCAGCGGACGGCCCGAGTTGCGGACCATGCGGCTGCGGGTGTTTTCGATCATGCGGCCGATCAGCGCCAGGCTTTCGGCGGCTTCGAGTTTACGGTCTTCCATGGTGTTATCGGTTTTCCGAAGCCTCTGCGGCGTCGCGTTTGACTTGTCGTTTGAGTGCGTATCCCGAGCCTGTGAGCCCGACGAGGACCGCCACGGCGAACTGAATCAGGTTGCCGTCGGGGTTGACATTGATCCACGATTCGCGGATGATGCCGAAGGCAACCGGCAATAGGAAGCACGAAAC
>SFFS01000277.1 GCA_004557805.1 Clostridiales bacterium
CTGGAACGGCGTTCTCGCGCCGCTTCTGAAGCCGAAGGAGGAGGCGTAGCGCACGGGCGGAACGCTCTTTACAATCCGCAGGCGCTGCTCTTGAGGGGAAATGTGACGATTATGCAACAATGTGATAAACTTCACCGCGTTATGCTTGAAACTCAACAATTTTATGATACGATGAGAGCACCGATCATTAAGACGAAAGAAGGCATTACCCCATGAAAATCAAAGGTCGCGTCCATTATGTCAGCCCCAAAGGCTCCGCCGAAATGGTGGCCGAAGCCATCTCCCGTGAGATGAAGGTCGTCAAGGAGCCGCTGCTGCCCGCCTATATGCCGGAGAACATCGCGCTGATGTTCCTGGGCTGCGAGGGCACCAAGGCCGACAAGGTCACACTGTCCTTCATCAGCTCGCTGAACAAGAGCCGCGTGGCGCACGCCGCCCTGTTCTGCTGCAACCCCAAGAAGAGCGACGCCGCCATCCAGCAGATGGCCGCCGCGCTGAAGGAGCATGGCGTTGAAGTGCTGCCCAAGACCTTCGTCTGCAACGGCAAGGGCGGCTTCCTGGCCGGCGGCAAGCATCCCACGGAAGAGGATCTGGCCGCGGCGCGCGCTTTCGCCGTCGAGTGCGAAAAGCTGGTTCTGGGCGAATAATAGAAGCCTTTCACAGGGGCGGGAGAAAAACTCCCGCTCCGCTTTTCGTTTTGGCAGGAATCCGGGCGGCGGGTGAAGAAGTAAAAAACGGGTTATTGTCTTAAAAATTCACGCTCTGCGTTTGATAACGGGAGGATTTTTGCCATGGCGACCTATTCCTGCGCATCCTGGACGATCGCCTTTGATGGGGACGGCGCGCTCAGCCTGAGCCGCGGCGGTCAGAACCTCAAGACGCGCCTTGTCGCGATCAAAAACGGCGTTTCGCCGCGCAACACGCAGCAGCAGATGTTCGATCTGTGCCTGACCGAGCGCGCGGGCGATAGCGCCGAGCTGCTGGATATTCAGTCGGAAGCGGAGCGCCTGACCGCCCGCGCGGCGCTGGGCGAGGGCTTCGAGCTGGAGTACATCTTCGCGCCGAACGGCCCGCTGCTGGAGATGAACGCCGTATTGCGCTATGACGGCAAGGAGCCACAGCGCCTGCGCTTCCTTGAATGGACGGTCGAGGGCGCTGAGGAGAAGGACTATCCGCGCATGGAGCTGTTCGGCCCGGGCACGATGCCCTGCGTCGACGAGCCGATCGATCTGCACCGCCGGCTCGACCGCTGGCAGAGCGACAACATCATAGCGCACGTCGCCACCAGCGCCGCGCCCTACAACAGCTCGGGCGTGATGGGCTGCTATGACGCGGAACGGCGCGCCGTGCAGGCGACGTGGTTTCTGAGCGATTTCTTCGCCTGCGCGACCGACGGATTGTATCGCCGCGGCCGATTGACGCGCGTGAGCAGGATCACCTGTCCCCGCATGATGCGGCGGGGCGATGAGGAGACGATCGGCCGGTTTGTGTTTCTGCTGGACGACTGTGCGCGCGATGCGGCCGTCCGGCAGGTGGCCGAGAGCTTCAAGACGGCGCACTGGGACAAGGACAACGACGAAAAGGCGCTGCGGGCAATCAATCTGCTGGAGGTTTTTGTCGGCGAAAAGAGCAACCGCACGCTGATCAATACGTTTGACGAACTGGCCGATAAGATGGAAGAGATTCGGGACATGGGCTTTAACGCCATTGAGGTCATGCCTGCCTTCCCGTGGCCGAGCTATTCTGTGGTCGACTTTCAGAACGTCCCTGCGACCTACCGCGACGCGGACGGGCTGCGGCGGCTGATCGAGCGTGCGCACGAATGCGGCCTGAAGGTTGTGTTCGACATGGTGTTCCACGGCCCGCGCGATTTCACCGATCCGCGCCTGAACGCGATCCGCTCGCCGCTCTTGGACGCGCATCCGGACTGGTTCGCCCGCACGGAGCATGGAACCTTCGCCAAGACCTACACCCGCTCGTTCGATCTGTCCAATCCGAATTATCAGCGCTATATCGCCGATTCGATGATCTACTATCTGGACGAGTGGCGCGCCGACGGCTTCCGGCTGGACGCGCAGGACTGGAACTTCTTCCCCAACTGGGACGAAACCACCGGCCGTATGCCCTACGAGATGCTGCTGGCGGGCTATCGCATGATGGAAAATATCCGCGCGCGCGTGCTGAAGGAGCATCCCCACGCTTTCTTCTATACCGAGGCGCGCGCGCCGGGCGCGGGTAACGGCCACGAATACCGCTACAATTACGATTATCACTGGCTATATCCCTCGCTGTGCAGGGTGGTCGACCCGCGCGGCATGGCGCCCATGGTGCATAACTACGGCAGCGAAAACACCATGTCGTGGGCGGACGCGGCGCTCTGGTGCGCGGAAAA
>SFFS01000278.1 GCA_004557805.1 Clostridiales bacterium
ATCGAGCGCGGCCAGATCGGAATAGCGCAGAATGCCGCCGACGCGCAGCGTCAGACCGTTTTTCGTCGTGACGTTGGCTACGTTGTTCACCGCGGGGATCGCGCCGGCTTCATGCAGCCGTCGAACCAGCTGAGCGCAGTCGTCGCGCGCCAGCTCGTGGTTGCCGAGCGAAAACACGGTCGGCGCGATTTCCGCCAGCTGACGGTAGAGATTGACGCAGCCTTCAAGGTTTTCGGCGTGAACGTCGATGATGTCGCCGGTGGTGACGATCAGATCCGGATGCTTCGAGGCGATCAGCTCGATCAGCTCGGAATTGTTTTCGCCGAAATGCTTGCTGTGCAGGTCGGAAAGCTGCACGATGCGCGCCGCGCCCGAAGCGCCGCTCTGCGATTGCACCGTGACGCTGATCTGACGCGATTCCAGCCCGTCGCGCAGGATGCCGGTGATGAAATATACGGCGCAGCATACGGCCAGCGCCAGCAGCCAGAAGAGCGGCCTTTTAATCCAGGGTTTCTTCATTTTGCTCAATTGAAGCCTCCGATTCGTCGTTTTCAAGCCGCGCAAGCATTTTGCGCACGTGTTCCCGGGCGATTGCGCCCGATGCGGCGGCCTCCGCCTGCGGCGTGGGCAGTTCGCCCATCAGTGAGAGAAACTGGCTCACCTTCAGGCCCAGCGCCTCCTGCATGTCCTGATCGCTGCCGCGCGGGCTGACCAGATAATAGCAAAGCAGCGAGTCCTTCTGACCGATGCGGTGCGCGCGATCTTCGGCCTGCGAGTGTACGGCGGGGCTCCAGTCAAGCTCGCCGAACACCACGCACGTCGCGCGCTGAAGGTTCATGCCTGCCGCCGCACGAAGCGATACGCAGCAAAGATCGGTACGCCCTTCCATAAAGACGCGCTGCGCGCGGTCTTTTTCCTCCTCCGTCTCGCGGCCTGTGATAAATACGGGGGAGAAGGCCCGCAGCTCCTGTCGGTAAATGTCCATCACCGCGTGATGATGCGCGAACAGCAGCACCTTTTCGCCGCCTTCCAGCAGCGCGCGCACGAACGCGCACACATACGCCGCCTTCGCGACGCCCGTCGCCTGCCGCTCCTGCTGGCTAACCTGATCTTCCAGCAGCGCGCGCATGGAGGGCGTAAGGTTTTCGCCGCTGCGCAGCAGGCGCAGCTTTGTCAGCACTTCGCGCGTGAGCCGCTCATAGAGCGCGTCGTCCGCGTCGATTTCCTGCACCAGCCGCCGTTTGGGCGGCAGTTCGGGCAGCACGTCGGCTTTCGTGCGGCGCAGCATCAGCCCCTCGCGGCGCAGATGCTCGCCCAGCAGATCGGGGTGGACCACGATGCCGCGGCCATAGCCGTCGCACCACTGGCGGGTAAAGTTTTCCCAACTGCCCAGGAACTGAAACTCAAGAATGTTCACGACGTTCCAGATTTCGCCGCCGTGATTGTAGATCGGCGTGCCGGAAAGCCCTACCACGCGCTCGCATGCGCTGGAGAGCAGGCTTGCGGCGCTGTATTTTTCGGTGCCCGCGCGGCGAAGCTCCTGGATCTCGTCGAAGATAAGCGTTTTGAAGCCCAGCTTCGGCAGAACGTCCTTCCAGCCGCGCAGCAGCAGATAATGGCAGATATATACGTCCGCCTGCGGCAGCTCATAGGGAGTAAGCCCGCGCAGAACATGAACCTTTACGCCGCCGGGAAGGCGCAGGAATTGCGCGATTTCGCGCTGCCAGTTGCGCACCAGATGCGGCGGCACGATAATCAGCGCCGGAAGCTGCCGCGTCTGCGCCAAAAGAGCGATGGCCTGTACGGTTTTGCCAAGCCCCATCTCGTCGGCCAACAGCGCGCGCTCGTTGCGCAGCAGATAGGAAAGCCCCTGCTGCTGGAACGGCATGAGTTCGCCAGCGAAATACGCCGCGGGCGGCGCGACCGCCTCGGGATATTTTTCCGCGATGGCGCGGCGCACCGCCCATTCGCGCGCGCTTTCGATTGCGTCCTGCCAGCGGGGCAGGTCGCGCGCGGCAATTTCGAGCGGATAGCGCATCATCAGCCAGTTGAGGCTGCCCGCCGTGCGCCGGTTCAGCGGGAAGCGCGCTTCGCCGCGCGCGCGGCATTCGCTCTCCGGGAACAGCCGCGCGATCAGCTCGATCACGCTCGGATCGGCCCTGACGGTCCAGCATTTGGAGCGGCGGTTGTAGCTGAGCGTACCGTATGCGCGCTCGCCGGGCGGCGCTTCGCGCAGGTAGGCGGGCAGAAGCGGGGCGGGGGGCGGGGAAGGCGCGGATTCGGGTTCGAGATTCAGCGGCGATGGCGCCGCTGAAAAAGCGTTTCCATCCGCATTTTCTATCTCCTCCGCAGCGAGGGAAAAATCGTCGCTGCCGCCGGAAAGCCAGCCGG
>SFFS01000053.1 GCA_004557805.1 Clostridiales bacterium
GGTCAGGATCGAGCCGAGGCCGCGGCAGATCATCATCGTACACAGCGTGGTGATGAACGGCGGCAGATCGAGCCGCGAAACGATTGTTCCGTTGATAAAGCCCACGAACACGCCCATCGCCAGCACCAGCACGATCGCCCAGCCGGTCGACCAGCCGTTGATGCGGATCAGATAGCTGCCGATGACCGAATAGCAGATCAGTCCCGTGCCGATGGAAAGATCGACGCCGCCGGTAATCAGCGGGAAGGTGACGCCGATGGACATGAGCATGATGTAGTACATGTAGCTGCAAATCTGCACGATGGTGGTGTATTTGCGGAAGGACTTGCTCATGCAGTAGAAGAACACGAACAGCACGATCAGCACCGCCAGAATGACGATCTGCTGCAGGCCGAAACCCTTTCGGCTCGAACGGCGGGGAGTTGAAATCTTTTTCTGTTGCGTCATTTTCTTTCCCTCCTGTCCTGCCGCTCAGTTCTTACGCTTGCGGCTGAGCGTGTCGGCCGTAACGGCGACGAGCACGATCAGGCCCGTAAGCACATACTGGTAGTTGATGTTGAAGCCCATCGCCAGGATGCCCTCCTGCACCAGCGCTACGATGATCGCGCCGATGATCGTGCCAAGGATTGAGGCGGAGCCGCCGGCCATGGACGTGCCGCCCATGACGCACGCGGCGATAGCGTCGTTGTTGAACGTATCGCCCAGGCCCGGCTGCACGGTGGTATACGCGCCGACATAGAAGATGGCGGCCAGGCCGGCCATCGTGCCGCTGATGACGTACGCCAGCATTTCCCAGCGGCGCACATCCACGCCCGAAAGGCGCACGGCTTCTTTGTTGCTGCCCAGGCAGATCATATAGCGCCCGGCGCGCGTTTTGGTGAGAATGACGCCGCAGATCACGGCGAACAGCAGCAGCAGGAACAGGCCCGTGGGCACGTCGCCCCATTTGACCAGATAGCGGAACCACACGTTCTGCCCGCTGGAAAGGTTCGGCCAGCTGACCGACTGCGTTTTGGTGAAGATCGATCCCACGCCCTTAGCGACCAGCATCAGCGCCATCGAGGTGATGAACGAGGGCAGATGGATATAGGCGACGAAGAACCCGCCGATCGTGCCGAAAAGCGTGCCGATGAGAACGCTCATCAGCAGACAGACCGGCAGCGGCACGTTATATTTGGTCAGGCAGTAGCCCGAGATCAGCGCCGCGCAGAACATGACCGAACCGATGGAAAAGTCGATGCCGCCGGTGGCGATGACGAAGGTTACGCCCAGGCCGAGGAAACCGATGAAGTAGCAGTAGTTCAGCGCGCTCATGATGCGCGCGTAGTTGACGAAGCTCGTCCCGTTGTGCAGGATGGGCGAAAGCAGCGCGAACAGTCCGTACAGCGCGAAGATTACGCCGATGAGAATGACGCGGTTAAAGCCGATTTTCTTCACCAGCGGGAGGGATTTGAAAGCGTCCAGCTTTTTCGGTTTTGCGGCGGTCATTTCGCAGCCCCTCCTTTCAGCAGATCATGCGCGTCGATATCGCGCGTGGCCGCGCTCATGATCTTCTCCTGCGTCGCTTCGGAAATGTCGAATTCGGCCGTCTTGCGGCCTTCGCACATGACCAGCACGCGGTCGCTCATGCGCAGAATTTCAACCAGCTCGGAGGAAATCATGATGATCGACTTGCCTGCCCTGGCCAGCGAGTTCATCAGCTCGTAAATTTCCTGCTTCGCGCCGACGTCGATGCCGCGCGTCGGCTCGTCGAAGATCATGATCTGGCTGTTGTTGACCAGCCACTTGGCGATGACGACCTTCTGCTGGTTGCCGCCGGAAAGATCCATGACCAGCTGCTCGAGCGTGGGCGTTTTGGTGCGCAGGGTATCGACGTATTTCTGCGCCGCCTGCTTTTCGCCGGGCTTGTCGATGAAGCCCGCGCTGCTGTATTCATGCAGCGTGGCGATGGTGGAGTTTTCGACGATGTCCTTTTTGAGCATGAGGCCGAAGCGTTTGCGGTCCTCGGAAAGATAGCTCAGGCCGAGCCGGACGGCGTCCTTGGGGGAGTTGATTTCCACCTTTTTGCCGTCGATCCAGATGTCGCCGCTCTCCTTCGGGTCCGCGCCGAAAAGCGCGCGGCACGTTTCCGTGCGCCCCGCGCCCATCAGGCCGGAGAAACCGAGAATCTCGCCGCGGCGCAGCTCGAAGCTGACGTCCTGTACGAGACGGCCGGCGTTGAGATGCTCCACCTTCAGCACGACGGGCGCGTCCGCGGGGACGGCGCTGTGCGCCTTGGGCGTTTCATAGATGGTGCGGCCGACCATCATGTTGATGATTTCTTCTTTTGTGACGTCTTTGGTGTTGACGGTGCCGATATAGTGTCCGTCGCGCATGACCGACACGCGGTCGGTGATCTTGTTGATCTCGTCCATGCGGTGGGAAATATAGACGATGCCGTAATCCTTTGCGCGCAGATCGCGGATGATCTTGAACAGCTGCTCGATTTCCGCCTCGGTCAGCGCCGCGCTCGGTTCGTCGAACACGATCAGCTTCGCTTCGTGCGAGATGGCCTTGGCGATTTCGCACATCTGCTGCTTGCCCACGGTCAGCGAGCTCATGCGCGCTTTGGGGTCGATGTCGATGTTCAGCTCTTCAAAAAGCCTGCGCGCTTCGGCGTTCATTTTTTTGTCGTCGATGAACGGCCCGCGCTTGAACTCGCGCCCGATGAAGATATTCTGCGCGACGGTCAGATGGCCCATCATGTTCAGTTCCTGATGGACGATCACAACGCCGGCGGCCTGCGCCTCGCGCGCGGACTGGAAATTGACCTCGCGCCCTTCGAACGTGATCGTACCGGAATCCTTATGGGTGATACCGGTCAGCACCTTCATCAGGGTCGATTTTCCCGCGCCGTTTTCGCCGACCAGCGCATGCACCTCACCGCGGCACACGTCGAAATCAACATGATCCAGAGCGTGAACGCCGGGATAGGTCTTGTCGATGGCCCGCATGGTCAGGATAACGTCTCCCACTGTTCCTTCACCTCTTCTTCCTGCACGGCGGATATAACGAAAAATTACACAAAACGAAACGTTTATACATAGTTTACCATCCGACTGCCCGTTTGTCAAGAATTTCGGATGCTGATTTATACATTTATTCCATGCATTTATTGGGGAAATGGACGCAATGGCGCGACAACTGAAGTGAAACGTTTCGCGTCATTCGCACCGCTGCGCCGCCACGGTATCCCCCTTCTTCAGCGCGGCGGGCAGCGTAATCACCTGATGCACGGTCTCCGGGTCGGAAAGCAGCGAAAGCATCCGCTCGGCCGCGCAGTCGGAAATGGCCGCCATCGGCTGCGTGACAAGCGTAGTGTTGGGGAAGATGGCGTTGGTCATGTCCATATCGTCAAAGCCGATCAGCGAAAGATCCTGCGGGATGCGCACGTGCATTTCGTTCAGCGCGATGCGCGCGCCCAGCGTCATTTCGTAGTTGGTGCAGAAAAGCGCGGTGGGTGGGTTGTCCATTGCGAGCATGCTCTTGGCGATGAGGTAGCCGCCCTGCATCGTGTAATCGCCGTGATCGATCAGCGCGGGATCCTCCGCGATGCCGGCGGCGCGCAGCGCGTCCGTATATCCTTTATATCGCTCCGAGGTGGTATATATGCCTTTTTCTCCCAGAATCAGTCCGATGCGCCGGTGCCCCGCGGCCAGCAGCGTTTCGACGGCGCGGCGCGAAATGTTGCGGTTATCGATGATGACGGCGCTGACGCGCCCATAGAGCGATTCGACCATCCGGTCCACCAGCACCACCGGCACGCCGCGCTCGAGCGCGGGCGAAAGATGCGCGCCGCTGCTGCACATGGGCAGGCTGATGATGCCGTCTACCTGCTTGTGCAGCAGGAACGACACGGCCTCTTTCTCGCGCGCCTCGTCGGAGCGGAAATCGCAGACGATTACGCCGTAGTCGCTGCGGCGCAGCGCATCCTCGATATGCGCGATGATCGTCGTCATAAACGTGTTGCACAGTTCCGGCAGAACGACGCCGATGGTGCGCGTATGCCGCGTTTTCAGGCTGCGCGCGGCGGCGTTGGGCGAATAATCCAGCTTCGCGACGGCCGCCTCGATGCGCGCGCGGTTTTCCGGCCGCACGTTGCCGCCGTTGAAATATTTGGAAATCGTCGCCAGTCCCAGTCCCGTGCATCGGGCGATGTCTTTCATTGTCGCTGCCATAAGCCCGCGTCTCCTTCGCATCGGATCATGATAAGAAGCATTATATCAGATTTTCGCGCGTTGCGCGAGAGAGAAAACCCAACAATTTTCCCTGCCGGATGATTGACAACCGCCGCCGCCCGGGCTATACTGCCGATGTGAAACGTTACGTTCTTGCCCGCTGGGGCTGATTTGACATGAAGTTTTTTGTATAATTTATATAAAGGAGAGAAGAATATGGCTGAAAGAATCGATCCCAAGCGCGTCCCGAAGGTGCGCCTGCGCACGGGACAGGAAGTGCCCTGCATCGGCATGGGAACCTTCGGCAGCGACAGGTTTTCCGCCGAACAGATCAGCAGCGCCGTAGCCGGCGCGATCCGCTGCGGCTATCGCCTGTTCGACTGCGCCGCCGTGTACGGCAACGAAAAGCAGATCGGCGAGGTGTTCCGGCAGGCTTTTGAGGAAGGCGCTGTCCGCCGCGAGGAGCTGTTTATCACCAGCAAGGTATGGAACGATATGCATGGGCGCGGGGACGTTCTGCTCTCCCTTGCGCAGACGCTGAAGGATTTGCAGCTCGATTACATCGACGCCTATTTCGTTCACTGGCCGTTTGCGAACTATCACGCCCCCGGCTGCGACGGCGACAGCCGCAACCCCGACAGCCGGCCCTTCTCGCCCGAGCGGTTCCTGGCCACGTGGCGGCAGATGGAGCGCCTGTACGATATGGGTCTTGTGAAAAACCTGGGCATGAGCAATATGACCATTCCGAAGCTGGAAGCCGTGCTGCCGCACTGCCGCGTCAGGCCGACGCTGATCGAAATGGAAATGCATCCCTGCTTCCAGCAGCCTGAGCTGTATGAATATTGCCTCGCGCAGGGCGTACAGCCGGTGGGTTTCTGCCCGGTCGGCAGCCCGGCGCGCCCCGACCGCGACATCTTTGAAGGCGACAAATGCGACACGAAGGAACCGGTCATCGTCCGCATTGCGGAAAAGCACGGCGTGCATCCGGCCATCGTCTGCCTGAAATGGGCGGTGCAGCGCGGTCAGGTGCCGATTCCGTTCTCCATCCACGAGGCGCATTATGTCGATAACCTCAAATGCGTCACCGAGGATCCGCTGACCGAAGAGGAAATGGCGGAGATTAAGGCGCTGGACGATCCGAACAACCGGCTTATCAAGGGGCAGGTGTTCCTCTGGCCCGGCGCGACCGACTGGCGCGACCTGTGGGATATGGATGGAAAAATCACGGAGTGACGGATAAAGATGAACCGGCGCAGAGATGCGCCGGTTTTTTGTCTGTTCCATGCGGCATGGAAGGGATTTGCAGCGCGGGGAACGTGCGGGACTCCGCCCCGCGCCCCGCCAGGGAACTGAGTTTCCTGAACCTTCCGGGATTATTCGCCGTCATCGTCTTCTTCTACGAAGCAAAAGACTTCTTCGACCGGTTTATTAAAAACCCGCGCGATATCCATTGCGAGTTTTAAGGAAAGATTATATTTTCCGTTTTCAAGATTTCCGATCGTTTCGCGCCGAACGCCGACGAGCGCCGCCAGATCGGCCTGCTGCATGTTCGCGCCTTTTCGCAGCTCATGGATTCGCGTTACCAATTTCGTCATCAGTCGCCGTCCTTTTCGTAGAGGAGGAAAAAATAGCCGATTGAGAAATGAAGCAGGCCGTTCAACATGCTAACGATGCAGAGCATAATGCGCGCGTTGATTGTGAAGGCGGAGAACGAAAAAATGGCGAGCGTATCGAGCAAATTAAAAAGGCAGAACAGACAGACGCAGCCCGGCAGCGCGATCAGAGCCAGCTGGCAGGTAGTCGCCTGCGCCTTTTGAAGACGCGCCCGCGCCATTTCATCGTCTTTCTCGAGCTTTCGATGAAAAAAGTTCAGCGAGGGGATGATATTTACAACGGAGATAAGCGTAAGAAGGTCGGCAGGCAGGATGCTGTCCCATATCCACAGGACGCCGGACAGAAACCAGAGAAGACCGCTCAGCAGATAACGATACAGAATCTGACGGCAATAGGAAAGTTCACGGTTTTCAACATAAAACGCCCTCCCTGCATGCGATGTATTTCTATCATATGAGCGAAATAGATCACATGCCAAAGCAAAAATCAAGCCTTTTTGCAAAAAGCAGAGACTTTCCCCCTGCAATTTGTCAAAAAGGCTTCAGAAACGCCGGAAGGGAATGCGGTTCTCGCAATTTCAACTTTTATGGGCTCGTCATCGGAAACGGATAATGCCCCGCCGGGGAACTGAGTTCCCTGGACCTTCCGCTCTTATTCCCAGCCCTTTACCAGTTCTTCCAGCTCCATCATTTCCGCGCGGCCTTCCGTGGCGGCGGTGATGCGCGCGAACACGTCGTCCTTATCGCGCTTGCGCACGACGAGCGTCGCCGTCACCTGCGCCGAAAACTCCGCGCCCTCACGGCAGACGGGCATGCCGCCCAGCGCATAGTCGAGCCGGTCCCACAGCGAATACGGCACCTCGGCCCAGAAGCGGACGCTGTCCTCCATCGTGACCACGCGCGCCGCGTCGAGCGCGCACTTTGCGCCCTGCACGTAAGCGCGCGTCAGCCCGCCCGCGCCGAGCAGGATCCCGCCGAACCAGCGCGTCACCACGACGGCGCAGTCGACCACGCCGCGCGCCTTCATCGTTTCGATGATCGGCAGGCCTGCGGTGCCGCCGGGCTCGCCGTCGTCGGAATAGCGCATGATTCCGGCGTTGCGCCCGATGATATACGCATAGCAATGATGGTTCGCGTCCTTGGTTTCGGCGCGAATGCGCGCCAGAAAGTCCAGCGCCTCCTGCTCGGAGCGCGCCGGACTTCCATAGCCCGTGAACCGGGATTTTTTGATGATGAAGCTGTCGGACGCTTCTCTTTCCAGCGTCTTATAGCCGTCCTGCATCGGTCAGCCCTTCAGCAGGATGCGGTGATAGTTCTTTTTGCCGCTGCGGATCATCAGCCCGTCGGCGGGGATGTCTTCCGCGCGGAGCGCGTAGTTGACGTCCGTTACCTTCGCATCGTTGATGGAAACCGCGTTCTGCTCGACGAGCTTGCGCGCCGCGCTGTTCGATTTGGCGATGCCCACCGCCGTCAGAATCGTCGTCAGACGGCCGTCGGCGGCCAGCTGCTCGGCCGTGAATTCGGTCGTGGGCACGCTGCCGCCCATCGCGCCGCCGCCGAACAGGGCGCTGGCGGCATGAGCGGCCTTCGTGGCCTCTTCTTTGCCGTGTACGAGTTTGGTCACCTCAAAGGCCAGCACCTTTTTGGCTTCGTTGATTTCGCTGCCTTCGAGCGCGCCCAGGCGGCGCACTTCGTCCATCGGCAGGAAGGTCAGAAGGCCCAGGCACTTTTCAACGTCCGCGTCGTCCACGTTGCGCCAGTACTGGTAGAACTCGTAAGGCATGGTCTTTTCCGGATCGAGCCAGAGCGCGCCCTTCTCGGTTTTGCCCATCTTCTTGCCTTCATGCGTCAGAAGGAGCTTGAACGTCATCGCGAACGCACGCTCCTGCTCCTTGCGGCGGATCAGGTCGGCGCCGGCGAGCATGTTGCTCCACTGGTCGTCGCCGCCCAGCTCCAGACGGCAGCCGTAACGGCGGAACAGCTCGAGGAAGTCGTAGCCCTGCATGAGCATGTAGTTGAATTCCAGGAACGTCAGCCCGCGCTCCAGACGCTGCTTGTAACACTCGGCCGTCAGCATCTGGTTGACGGAGAAGTATTTGCCGATTTCGCGCAGGAAGTCGACGTAGTTCAGGCTGCGCAGCCAGTCGGCGTTGTTGGCGATGATCGCTCCGCCCTCGCCGAAATCGAGGAAGCGGCTCATCTGCTTTTTGATTGAGGCCACGTTTGCGTCGATGGTTTCGGTGGTCATCATCTTGCGCATATCGCTCTTGCCGCTCGGATCGCCGATCATGCCGGTGCCGCCGCCCATCAGCGCGATGGGGCGATGGCCCGCGCGCTGCATGTGCGCCATGGCCATGATCGGGATATAGTGGCCGATGTGCAGGCTGTCAGCGGTGGGGTCGAAGCCGACGTAGAACGTGGTCGGCTCCTTGAGCTGCTCGTACAGCTCGTCCTCAAACGTCAGCTGGGCAATGAATCCGCGCTCCTTGAGTACATCGAGAATGTGCATGGTTACCGTACCTCCTGAATTGATTTTTCAAGCAGATGAACGCCCTGAACGATCTGTTCCGGCGTGCTGTTGGAGAAGTTGAGGCGCAGCGTGTTGAGGTGTCCGCCGTTTGCGTAAAAGTGCGTGCCTGGCACGAACGCTACGTTGTTCTGCACGGCTGCCTGCAGCAGCTTCAGCGCGTCGACGCGCTCGTCCATTTCGCACCAGACGAACAGGCCGCCCTCGGTAGGATATGCCTTTACCGGCAGCTTCGCAAGCTCCCTGAGCATCAGCGCCAGCTGCTCGCGGTACATGCCGAGGATTTTCGCCATGTGGCCGGGCAGAAGCCCGCGGGAGAGATACTCCGCGGTGATCGCCTGCGAAAGCGTGGGCGTGTGCAGGTCGGTGCTCTGCTTGCCCACTACCAGCTTGCGCATCAGCGCGGGGTTTTTCACCATGGCCGCGCCGACGCGCAGGCCGGGCGAAATCAGCTTGGAGAAGCTGGTCAGATAGACCACGAGGCCCTCGGTATCGAACGATGCGATGGCGGGCAGCGCCTTGCCCGCATAGCGCAGCGCGCGATAGGGATCGTCCTCCGCGACGACGAAGCCGTGCTCCGCCGCCAGCCGCGCGATTTCCCTGCGCCGCTCGAGAGAAAGCGTTACGCCGGTGGGGTTTTGAAAATTGGGGATGGTATAGAGCATCTTGGGGCGGTGCTTTTCTATGGCGCGCCTGAGCGCGGCCATATCCATGCCCTCCTCGTCCATCGGGATTTCCACGAGGTTTGCGCCGTAAATACGCATCGCCTGCAGGCTTCCCAGGAACGACGGCCCCTCCACCAGCACCGTGTCGCCCGGGTTGACCAGCGCCTTGAGCAGCAGATCGATCGCCTGCGTGGAACCGGTCGTGGGGAGAATTTCGCTTTCGTCCGCGCTGAGTCCGATTTCCTCGCGCAGGAATTTCGCCGTCTGCTCGCGCAGCGGTTTCCAGCCCTCCGTCGCGCCGTATTGCAGAATGGCGCGGCCGTCCGGTCCGGCCAGCACGTCGCGCGCGATGCCGGAAAGCGTCTCGTTATCGAGCGCGCCCCACGCGGGGTTGCCGCCCGCGAACGAGATCATGCCCGGCTTCCCAAGCAGCTTGAAAATATCGCGAATCGCGCTGCCGCTTACGCCGTCGAACCGGCGCGCGAATCCCAGCTCGTACATTCGGTTTTCCTCCTTCCTCAAAAAGAAAAGCGCCCGCCCGTTTCCGGGAAGGCGCCTGTTAACGCTGTACCACTTCCATTCGGCGCGCTCCGCGCGGGAGAACGCCCTCATGACGCGCTGTATCCGGCGCACCGGCATACGCTACGCGCCCGGACTCCGGGTTTCACGCACAAGCTCCGGGATGTATTCGGCGAACTCCGACGGCCCCTCTCAGCGACCGGAACCTCTCTGAGACGGAGAACCTCGCGTACTTCTTCCCATCATGGCAATGGTGGTATTATAGCGGCGCGGTTGGAGAATGTCAAGTCTGCGCGCCGGGATGTCTGAAACTGCCGGGAGGTACTCTCCCGCTTCTTCCTCACCAGTGTTTTTTATTTAGTTTTCGCCTTTCAAACTGTCCGCGCCGGCGCTGGAAAGTTCACGATACGTCTGCCGGATGAAGAAGACTGCAATGATGAAGGTCAGCAGATCCGCTGCCGGGAACGACCACAAAAGGCCGTCAAGTCCGAAGAAAACCGGCAGAATGATGGGCAGCGACACGCCGAAAATGATCTCGCGGGTCATAGAAACAGCGGTAGATGCAAAGGCCTTGCCCAGCGCCTGCAAGTAAATAAAAGTACCCTTGTTCAAAGTTGCCAGCGGCATCAGGCACAGGTAGGTGCGGAAGCACTTTACGGTGAAGTCTGCATAGTAGGCGCTTTCGTTGGATGCACCGAACAGCATGGCGATTTGCAGCGGAAATGCCTCTACGATCACCAACGCAACAGCGCCGACGATAAACTCTGCCAGCAGCAACCGGGAAAACAGCGCCTTGGCACGATCTGTTTTTCTTGCGCCGATATTATAACCTGCAATCGGGATGCATCCGGCTGCCATACCGATAGCGATGGAAATAGCGATCTGGAAGAACTTCATGACGATGCCAAGGACAGCAAGCGGAATCTGCGCATATTCCGGCTGTCCGAAGATGGGGTCTTTCGCGCCGTATTTCATGCACATATTCTGCACGGCCGCCATGGAAATGACCAGCGAGAGCTGCGCGAGAAAGCTGGTGAGCCCCAGAACGAGGAACTTCGGGATCAGCGGCCAATCCAGCCGGAAGCTGCTCTTTTGGAGAGCAACGACTTTCATGTGCTGCAGATACCAGATAGACAGCGCCGCCGTCAGCACCTGACCGATTACGGTAGCCACTGCCGCGCCCATCATGCCCCATCGGAATCCATAAATAAAAATGGGGTCGAGGATCACATTGGCGATCGCGCCGGAAACAGTGGCCATCATTGCAAATCTGGGACTTCCGTCGCTGCGGATTACCGGATTCATGGCCTGCCCGAACATATAGAACGGGACGCCCAATGCGATATAGAAAAAGTATTCCTTCGCGAATACGTGCGTTTCCTCATTGACTGTTCCGCCGAACAGAGCGAGGATCGGCTCGCTGAAGAGCAGGTAAATGGCCGTCAGGATAAAGCTGCTTATCACACAAAGCACCACGGCATTGCCAACGGACTTATGCGCGTCTTCGCCGGCATTTTTTCCCAGCGCGATACTCACAAACGCGCAGCAGCCGTCTCCGATAAATACGGCGATGCCAAGAGCGACCACCGTCAGCGGAAAAACGACGGTGTTGGCCGCGTTGCCGTAGGAGCCGAGGTAGCTGGCGTTGGCGATGAAAATCTGATCGACGATGTTATACAGCGCGCCCACCAGCAGCGAAATCACGCACGGCACGGAATAGCGCCGCATCAGCCTGCCGATTTTTTCATGGGCCAGAAAGCCCTGAGCCGATTGTTCCATTTGAAAAAACCTCCTGTTTCTTCCGCGCGGACAATAAAAAATGCGTAAACCCAGCTGATCTGGATTTACGCATTTGGTGTATGCCACACGATATTCTGTTTTTTACACCATTTTTTCGCGAATGTCAAGCGGAAATTCCGCCTGCGTCAGAGCGAAGCCAGCGCCTCCAGCACCGCGTCCTCCGGTAGCGTGCCGATGGGAGTGACGGGCTTGGGATCGTTTTCATACGGCGCAAGCGCCTTTTCAAAATACGTCACGTCGTGCCATGCGCCGTTTTTGTAGCCCGTATTGTGCATCACGCCGATACGCGCGAACCCCATCGACTCGTGCAGCCGTTCGCTGGGCTCGTTCGGGCTGGTTACGATGCCGTAAACGGTTTTCACGCCCTGCATGCGCAGCAGCTTCATCAGCACCGTATAGAGCCGCCTGCCCAGCCCGTGCGCGCGCACGGCTGAATCCAGATAGATGGAAAGCTCGGCGTTCCACTGATACGCCGCCCGCTCCTGAAGCCGGTGCGCGTAGGCGTAGCCGACGATGCGCCCGCCGTCCTCGCAGACGAGATACGGATATATGCCCGTAAACGAGCGGATGCGCGCGGCGAACTCTTCCTCGGAGGGCAGCGAATATTCAAAGGTGATGTTGGTGCCGATATACTGCGCGTAAATGGCCAGCAGCGCTTTCGCATCCTCCGGCACAGCGAAACGGAGTTTCATAGCAGGCCTCCAATCCAGTTCGCAATGGGGAAATACAGAATCGGCAGGAAAATGGCGGGCAGCAGGTTGCCCACGCGGATTTTCGCCATGCCCAGCATGTTGAAGCTGAGCCCCATAATCAACAGGCCGCCCACGGCGCTCATTTCGGTGACGATCGCGTCGGTCAGCACGGGCGCGAGCCAGCCTGCCATCAGGGCGATTGCGCCCTGATAGACCAGCACCGCCGCCGCAGCCAGCAGCACGCCGGGGCCGAGCGCCGCAGCAAAGAACACCGCGGTTACAAGGTCGAGCGCCGCCTTTGCGATCAGCGTGGAGTTATCGCCGGTAAGCCCCGCGTTCAGCGAGCCGACGACGGCCATCGCGCCCACGCAGAACAGCAGGCTCGCCGTGATGAATCCCTGCGCAAAACGGCCGTTTTGCCCGCCGTGCGCGAATTTTCTTTCCGCCAGCGCGCCCAGCGATTCCAACCGCTTTTCAATATCGAGCGCTTCGCCCAGAAGGCCGCCTGCCACCATGCAGACGATCACCGCGAGTACGTTCGCCGTTTCCAGCGCGCCCTGCGCGCCGATGAGCAGAATGCACAGCGCCAGCCCCTGCATGATCGTTTCGCGCAGGCGCTGCGGCACGCGTCCGCCCAGCAAAAGCCCAAGCGTTCCACCTGCAAGGACGGCCGCCACATTGATGATTACGCCGACCATGTGGTTTCCTCCGGAATGTAAAATAAAACAACGCCCTCCCCCGAAACGGGAGAAGGCGGGTTTTCACAACGCGGGCGTTATTCCGCGGCTTCCGCCACAGGATACACGCAGCACTGCTTTTTATCCTTGCCCAGGCGCTCGAAACGGCAGATGCCGGAGGCCTTCGCATAGAGGGTATCGTCTCCACCGAGGCCAACGTTCAGGCCGGGATGGATGTGGGTGCCGCGCTGACGGTACAGGATGTTACCGGCCAGAACGAACTGCCCATCGGCGCGCTTCGGGCCAAGACGCTTGGAATTGCTGTCGCGGCCGTTACGGGTGCTGCCGACACCTTTCTTGTGGGCAAAGAGCTGCAAGTTCATCTGAAGCATGTTTGCACCTCCCATTGTCAACTAACCTTCACCAGGCCGGGATACGCTTTCGCAATATCCTCAAGCCCCTGCCGCACGCTGCGCAGAATGATCTGCGCCTCGTACCGCTGCTTCGCGCGCAGGCCCCTGGGGAGCCGTGCGCTAAGAAAACCGCTCCGGATAATCACCTTCGCCTCGACGCCTGCGACGGCCTCCAGCGCGTTCACCGCCGTCTGGGAAAGAGCCGAAACCCCCGCGCAGACGATATCCTCGCCTTCGGGCGCATAGCCCGTATGGCCGACGACCGTGAAACCGGAGAGCCTGCCGCTTTTATCGCGGCTGAAGCGGATGCTTGTCATCAGGCGTTGATGCCGGTGATTTCAAGCTTCGTGTAGGGCTGACGATGGCCCTGCTTGCGGCGATAGTTCTTCTTGCTCTTGTACTTGAAGACGATGATCTTCTCGCCCTTCACCTGGCCGGCGACCTTGGCGAGAACCTTGGCGCCTTCCACGGTGGGCTTGCCGACCTTGACGGAACCTTCGTCCCCGATCAGGAGCGCATCGAACTCAACAGCGGCGTCCGCTTCCAGATCAAGCTTTTCGACGTACACGACGTCGCCCTGCTGGACACGGTACTGCTTTCCGCCCGTTTCGAAAATGGCGTACACGCGATTTCCTCCCTCTTGAATACTCGCCGGCTCCAAGGCAGCCCCGAAAGGCGTTTCAACAGCCCGCGCCGAGCGGCTTGCCGTAGTATGATACCAAATCGGGGACTTGCTGTCAACACAAAAACGCCGGTAAAGCCCGATTTTGCGGGATTTTTTTGCGCTTTTATAAAGGGAGCTGCGCTCCTGAAACGGATTCGCCGGGCCGCGCGGCCGCCGGTGAACGCTTCGCGGGGCGATATGCCGGGAACCTGCCGCCGCCGCGAAAAAAACCGGGAGAAACCTTCCTTCGCTGAAGGCGGGTTTCTCCCGGAGCGTTTTCCCTTATTCCATCTCTTTGATTCGTTCCTCGATCTTGCGGAGCATGCCCTTGGCGTTTTCGAGCTTTTCACGGGTGCTCTCGATGAGCGCGGCAGGCGCCTTGGCGAGGTAGCCGGGATTGTTGAGCATCCCCTCGGCGCGGCGAATCTCATTTTCGACGTTCGCCTTTTCCTTGTTCAGGCGGGCGATTTCCTTGTCCATATCGACCAGATCACCCAGCGGAATGCGGATTTCCGCGGCCGGACACACGGCCGAGACGGTTTTGCCGGGATCGGCGGCTTCGGCGAAGAGGCTGACGGCGCTTGCGCCGCAAAGCCGTTTGAACGCGCCTTCGTTATCGAGCAGCGGCGCTTTCCAGCTTTCGTCGCTCGGGATGAGCAGCAGGTGCAGCCTGCGCCCGATGTCGACCTTCATTTCGCTGCGCAGCGCGCGCACGGCGCGGATGGCTTCGATCACGCCCTCGCACAGCGCGGCCTCGCGCGGGAAATCGAACGCTTCGTCCGCGACGGGCCAGTCGGCCAGCATGATGGTGCCTTCTACGCCGGGCAGCTGCTGCCAGATGCTTTCGGTGAGGAACGGCATATACGGATGCAGCAGGCGCAGCAGGCCCTTGAGCGTATGGAGCAGCACGGCCTGCGCCGTCTTTTTCGCCTCGGGCTCGTCGCCGGTCAGGCGCGGCTTGGCCCATTCGATGTACCAGTCGCAGAACTCGCTCCACGCGAAATCGTAGATGCGCTGCGCGGCCAGACCCAGGTCGTAGGAGTCGAGGTTCTGCGTCATATCGCGTATGCATGCGTTCAGGCGCGTGAGAATCCACTTGTCGCTCAGCTCCAGCGCGCGGTCTTCCAGCGGCACGACCTCGTCCATGTTCATCAGCACGAAGCGGCTGGCGTTGTAGACCTTGTTGGCGAAGTTGCGCGCCGATTCCACTTTCTCGTCGGAGAAGTTCATATCGTTGCCGGGGGCCACGCCGAACATCAGCGCGAAGCGCAGCGCGTCCGCGCCGTATTTGTCGATGACCTCCTGCGGGTCGATGCCGTTGCCGAGCGATTTGGACATCTTGCGGCCCTGCGCGTCGCGCACGAGGCCGTGAATGAGCACCGTATGGAACGGCGGCTTGCCCATCTGCTCG
>SFFS01000279.1 GCA_004557805.1 Clostridiales bacterium
GATTGCGGAAGTCGTGCAGAAAACGCAATGCACGCCTGACATCGCGCGTGTTGCGGTGAACGTGTGTGCTGGTTCGTTTGAGCTTACGGAGGCGTTTTGCACATCAGATGACTTGCAGCAGATGCGCCGCAACGTGCTGGACGCCCTGGAAGCGCTGCAGGTAAGCGATGATTGGGGCACCCTGAAGCTTTCTGCTGGCCTGGCAACGGGCGGGGAAAGCCTGATAGAGGAGTTGCAGGCCCAACAAGAAGAAGAGCTTGCGGTTGCCGACGACTTTCTTTCCAAGGGTGCGCGCAAGCAGCTGGAAGACGCTCACAAGCGCGCCATTACGGCCAAGAAGCGCCAGCTGTTCCATTTGCGCTGCAGCATCATGGAGTCGTGGCTGCGCGATATCTTGCTTTTGCGTACGGGCTGCGCAAGCATCATGGTGAATACCGATGCCGCCGAAGGGTTGCGTCAGGCCGCAAAAGCAACATCGGAGGCGGGCGTATTGTGCGCATGCGCAGCAGTTTCGCGCGCAAAAGCGGCAATGGATTATAATGTATCGTTACAACTTTGTTTAGACACGTTACTGTTAGATATAAGAGAGGACCTCTATGGCCCGCATAACACCCGTTAAACTGCCATCGAGTTCGAAAACTCTTTGGTTTGATGCAAATGGCGTTGATGCCGTTAAGGGCAACGCCGTAATCGTGCAAACCGCGCGTGGATCCGAGTACGGCACTGTTTCGGAGTCGCCGTTCGACGCCACGCCCGAGCAGCTTTCTTCCTTGAAGTCGTCGCTTAAGCCCGTGGTGCGCTTGGCAACGGAGAAAGATGCGCAACGCTTGGCTGAGCTGCAGCAACGCGCGCGCGACATTATGCCGGCGTATCGTGAGCTTGTAGAGGAAGAGGGGCTGGATATGCGCCCCGTTTCCGTGGAGTTTCTGTTCGACGGCGATAAAGCCGTGTTTTATTTTGAGTCCGAAGATCGCGTTGACTTCCGCGAGCTGGTGCGAAAGCTGGCTTCGCGCTTCAAAGTGCGCGTTGACATGCGCCAGATTGGCCCGCGTGACGAAGCGCGCATGGTGGGCGGCATTGGCCATTGCGGCCAGGAGCTGTGCTGCAAGCGTTTGGGCGGTGAGTTTTGCCCCGTTTCCATTCGCATGGCAAAAGAGCAGGACCTGTCGCTGAATCCACAGAAGATTTCGGGCATTTGCGGACGCCTGATGTGCTGCTTGCGCTATGAATACGATGCGTATAAGGATTTCAAGGGTCGCGCGCCGAAGGTGGGTGCCAAGATTGAAACCCCTGATGGCGTGGGCAAAGTCATTTCGCTGGATGTTCCCAAAGAGATGGTGACCATTCAGGTTGAAGCCGACAAGAAGATAAGCGTTCCCTTGAGCGACATGTCGAAATCCGCTCAAGACGCAGCGCGTCCCGACACCGTTGATGCGGAAGCGTGGGAGCGCGCATCGAACAAGGAAGAGATGACCGTTTTCGGCGAGGCATCGTTTGTGACCTCGCAGTTTACCAGCGCCGATAAGCTGGGCGAGGCAAAGGCTATCCATCGCGAAACGTCAAACAGCAAGAAAGAGAAGCGCGAGCGTCGCGGCAAGGACACGTCTTCGGGCCGTTCGAGTCGCCGCGACCGCAATGAGCGCGAGCGCAATAAAGTTGCTACCGAGCAGGCAATACCTGTACGCAAACCGCGCCGCCGTTCCACGAAACTTTCGGGCGGCGATTTGTCCGAGATGACGGTCGAAACAACGCAAATCAAGTCCTCGGCAGGTAAAAGCGCACAGGACTCTGGAGCGAAAAACGCTGCAAGCAGGGAAGACGCGCAGAGCTCGCGTGGGCGCACGCGTTCACGGCGCAATAAAGGCCAGGCGTCTGCGACTGTTCAGGACGGCCAGGCTTCTTCGCGCGTAAAGGGCGTTGACGCCGCAAGCGCTCATGCGGGCGCTAAGGCTTTTGCCCCTGCGAAAGAGCAGTCCCGGCGCGCCATAGCTGGCGACTCTAAGGCGAATGCGGATGCGGGATCTTCCGAGCACCGTCGTCGCCGCCGTTCGGGAAAGTCCGCGGCAGGTGAGCGTCCTGCAAATGGCGAGCGCGCCGAGCGCAACCAGCAGGGCGCGCCACAAGGACACGGACGCTCTGAGCAGCGCGAAGGCCAGGACAACCAGGCAATGCGCCCTGGTAGGCGCTCGTCGAGCCTGCGCCAGCACGCGGATGCCGCGCCAACCGAAGGCGCGCGCGAGCATCGCAGCAACGCCGCTCGGGGCAGCCGCAATGGCGGCTCCGCGCATGCGAATGCGGATGCGGGCGCTTCTGCGAATGCACCCGCGAATGGGGAAGAGCGCCGCTCGAACCATAGGCGCCCGCGCCGTCGGAAG
>SFFS01000280.1 GCA_004557805.1 Clostridiales bacterium
TGAACGGCGGAAAGATAGCCCTCGTAAAACGCGTCGAACGTATCGGCGCGCTCGAGCAGAGAAGGCATGGTCTGATCGAGTATGAGCGCCAGATTGATGCCCGCGTCGAGCGAACCGACGTTGGACAGGCCGGAGATCATCATCTCGGTGCAGCCGCCGCCGCACATTCTCTCGAGATCCTCCGCGCGGATGAGCGGGAAGCGCCTTTTGAAGCCCTCCAGATAGAGCTTTTTGTTGTAGAGCGCGGGCGAGCCGCCGCCCGAGCGGATGCAGTCGAGCGCGGCCTGCCAGACGGAATCGGAGGTGTTTTCGTCGATGAACAGCTCGATCATCGGGCGGCGCAGGCCGTGCGCGGCGCGCAGACAGACCTCGGTGAGGCGCGTCTCGACTAGTCCCAGCTGCATGGAATAGCCGCCGTTTTCATCGAGATTTTCGTAGAGATTGCGGATGAGCGCCTCCACGTCCTCGCCGCGGTCATAGGGCATGAGTCCCTGCGCCAGCGAACCCAGGTAGTCGCAGCCGTCCAGATAGAGCACGAAATTCCAGCCCACGATGGCCTGATACAGCGTGCGGCAGGGCTTGAAGGGCACAACTTTGAGCGCCTCGATCAGCCGCGGCTCGGCGTGAACCGATTCAAGATACTCAAGGCAGCGGGCGTGATAATTGCGGATGCCGGCCAGCAGGTGGGCAAGGCCGTCCCTGAGATCGCCGTCCTCGATTTTTTCGATGCGCGCGTCGTAGGAATCAAAGCCCTCGGCGAGTATGCGCTGCGTGTCGGGCATGGAGTGCGTCCACATATCGCCCGCTACGGTGTGCTCCTTCGGCACGGAGGAATGATAGCGGAAAAATTCGGACGAGGCGAACAGATCGGCCATTTCCCGATCCTTTTCGCGCAGCCCGTTTATATCGTACCAGTAGCCGCCCATGTAGTTGGGATCGACCGTGCCGGAGGAAGGCCGCGCGCCGGAGGGATAGAGCCGGCCCGGCTGATAGGCGGGCGCGGGCATGGCCTCGTAATAGCGCCTCAGCCCCAGCGCCTTTCGATAGAACAGGCCGCGGTCGGTGTTTTCGTAAAGGCCGGCGAGCAGCGGCTCGCCCATATTGAGAAAGCGTTCGGATACAGTCATGGCGTTGCGCTCCGTTTCGGTAGAATTGCGTTTTTATCATAGAACGATTTGAGCGGAATTGCTATTGTAAAATCATGCGGCAATATGGTAAAATCGTACCTGAAGGGGAGGAAAGAGCCATGCGTCACGAAATGTTTTCATCCGAGACGTTCTTATCGATCTGCGTTCACTGGGTGGGCTGGAGCGACGATCCCGCCGTGGCGCGCTTCGGCCCGGCGCGCCGAAACAGCACGATCATCCACTATTGCACCGCCGGCGCGGGCTTTTACAACGGCCATGGCGTGCGCGCGGGGCAGGGCTTTATCATTCGGCCGGGCGACTGGGAGGAATATCATCCCGATGAGAAAAATCCCTGGACGTTCTTCTGGCTGGTCATTTCCGCGCCCGATCCCGAACAGATCCTCCGCTTTTACGACGAGGATCCCGAAACGCACATATTCAACTACAATTTCGTGAGCGACGTGCGCGATATGCAGCGCTGGGTCGGCCTTCATTCGAACGCGCGGCCGCAGGGGCTGAAGAACTGGACGCTGCTCATGCGTCTGCTCGATCTGCACCTCGCGCACGAGAAGCCCGCGCCCAGCCCCGCCGCCGGATACGCCGAATATGCGCGCAGCTATATCGAATATCACGCCTCATCGCGCGTGACCGTGGCCGATGTGGCGCGCAAGATCGGCGTGAGCGGGCCGTATCTCTACCGCATATTCATGGCGGCCTACGGCTGCTCGCCCCGGCAATTTCTGAACGAATGTCGGCTGCGCCGCGCGCGGGAGCTGCTGGCCGCCGGCGAGAACGTGACGGAGACGGCGCGCGCCGCTGGCTATGACGATCCGCTGGAGTTTTCGCGCTTTTTCAAAAAGCACACGGGCCTTTCGCCCAGCGCCTATGCCGCGCAGGAGCGGCGCGGACAATAAACAATGCCGTGAGACGGCGCGCCGCCTTGACAGGGAAGGCTTATGCGGTTATAATGAGCGCGAAACTCTTCGCATCCGTATATCCAAATACGCACGGGAGGATTGGACTATGAAGGAGCTTATTGAACGGCTGATGCCCGGCCGGTCGGGCGAATTTGTCTGGGAGATCGAGCCGTCGCTGGACGGCTTTGAGATCTCCGCGCGCGCGGGGAAGATCAGCCTGCGCGCCCGCGATCTATCGACACTCTCCGCCGCGCTGGGGGACTATCTGCGTACGGTCGCGGGGATCGATCTGGCCTGGCTGGGCGACGGCCTTGACCGCCTGCCCGCC
>SFFS01000281.1 GCA_004557805.1 Clostridiales bacterium
GCTTTCAAGCGAGTCGAACCACGGCTCGCCCACGCCTGCCGGCATGCCAACCACGGCTGTTTCCAAAACACCGCCCACGCTGTCGTGTGCGGCTGCTGCCGCTTCGATTTCTTCTTTCATCCGCTGTGCCGCATCATCGCTGATGGTAGCGAAAACGCGCTGGTCAAGGTCAAGAAGCTGCTGCTTAAGTGCGCCTGCATCGGTCGCGAATGCTTCATCGCGCACCAATCCGCATTGCGCGATATGCGTGCCCACGAAAATGCCGCGCGCCTGAAGCGCTTGCAAGCAAATGGCGCCGGCGGCCACCAACGGCGCAGTCGCGCGTCCGCTGAAATGCCCGCCCCCGCGGTAATCTTCAAAGCCGTGATACTTCGCGAACGCGGTGTAATCGGCGTGCCCCGGACGCGCCAGCGCGCGCGTTGCCGCGTAATCCTTGCTGTGCTGGCTTGTGTTGGGAATCAGAATGGTAAGCGGCGTGCCGGTGGTTTTCCCCTGGAAAACACCGCTGACAATGCGGAAGGGGTCGGCCTCTTGCCGCGCCGTGGAAATGCGGCCGCTGGGTCGGCGCAAATTGAGCTGATGAGCGATAAACGCCTGGTCAACAGGGATTCCAGGCGCCAAACCATCCAGTACGGCGCCCAGCTCGGCACCATGGCTTTCGCCAAACAGCGTGATGGACACGCTGTTACCAAACGTGTTTTTCATGGGGCTTTACACCTTCTTCTTTTGGATGAGCGGCAGCAGCTTGCCCAGCGCTTCGGCGGTTGTTTGCTCTGTGGTATATGTTCCGATTTCGGGGACGGTGATAACTGTTACCCCTGATTGGCTGCTCTTTTTATCGTGCTTGATTGCTTGCGTTATCGCGGCGGCGTCAAACGCACGCGTTGTGGGCAGCCCCAAAGCGCGTAAGACGGGGATAAGACGCGCACGCACGGAGGCAGCGCACAGCGGAATCATTCCCAACGCAACGCATTCACCGTGGTAAAGGCCCTGTTCGCGGCCGTCGGTGGGGGCGAAGGTGGTATCGCTGGCAGATGCGTCGGCGGCGAAGGCGGGGGCGGCACATGCGTCGGCAGCGAAGGCGGCATTGCCGGTAGATGCGGAAGCATCCGTGTTCGGTTCGCCGTAGAGCGCTTGTTCGTAGGATTCAACGCCGTGACCAATGGTATGTCCAAAGTTCAAGATCTTGCGCAAGCCCGCTTCGCGTTCGTCCTGCTCAACAACGTGTTTTTTCACGCGAAGCGACCGCTCGATGATGGTTTCCAAGTGCGGTTCGAGCGCTGCGTATACGGCATCCGTGCGGCTGGCGGCATTGCTTGCGTTTGGGTTCGTAGCGTCGTCCGCAGTACCGTCAAGCACGTTCGCCGCTCCTGTCGCGCCCGCGCCTGCGCCGGTCGCGTCCGCCGCTTCCGCATCCGCGCTCGTACCCGACGTGCCGGCGGTAAAGCCGCCCGCGGCAGCCGCTTCCTCGAACAGCCCGAACAGCTGCGCGTCGGAGGTCAGCGCCATTTTCACGGCTTCCGCAAGCCCGTTCGCAATCTGACGACGTGGCAGCGTATGCAGCACATCCAAGTCAATGAGCACTTTTCTCGGTTGATAGAACGCGCCGACCATATTTTTGTATCCACCCAGGTTAATGGCGGTTTTTCCGCCAATGGAGCTATCGACCTGCGCAAGCACCGTGGTGGGGATGTTGTAGAAATCAACGCCGCGCATGTAGCTTGCGGCAACGAATCCCGCAAGATCGCCCACAATGCCGCCACCCACGGCAACCACGCAGTCGCCGCGCGTGAACTGCGCTTCAATCATGGTTTGCAGCAGCCTGCCGAATACTTCCAAGCTCTTGCTTTGCTCGCCTTGCGCCACAATCGCCAGGTGCGCTTCGGCGCATTGATCAGCCACGGCGTGAGCGTACTCCAGCGGCACGCCGCTATCGGTAACAACCAGCACTTTGCGGTCAAGATTGCACAGCGCGCTCGCCTTTGCCAGGCAGCCGCGCTCAATTACAATGTCGTAGGCGCGCTCGCCCAGACCAACGTTGAGAATCATTCGTTGTCCTCCAGGGGAACTTCCATGTTGTAATGGCCGATAATCTTAATCTGCGAGCAGTGTTCCTGCAGCTCAGAGAGCATGCTTTTACCCGTTTCGGACGACTCGTCGCCCTCCGCTTCCACGTAAAAATAGTACTGCCACGGTTTGTTTTTCAGCGGATGGCTGCGTAGCGTGGTCATGTTGAACCCGTGGCGCGCAATCACGTTGATGGCGTTGGCCAGCGCGCCGGCCTCGTTATTCACGGCGAAAAGCATCATAAACGTGCTGTTCGTGCGGGCGCGCGAGGGGTTTTCGCAGCGCGAGAACACGGC
>SFFS01000282.1 GCA_004557805.1 Clostridiales bacterium
AAACGTTCATGCCGGTCAAATCTCTCATGGGCGGGCGCTTCAATCCATCACAATCAGCCGGCTCTTCTTTTTCCAATGCCAGATCAGCCCCACTTCCCAAACGACCATCAGCATCCAGCCCGCCGCACACGCCAGCGGCACCGCGTCCAGCTTCAGCATGTCGATGAACAGCCAGGTGCACACGGCGCGCAGCGCCATCTGCCCATAGGTGACATACATGGTGATGTTAACCTTTCCAATCCCCCGCATATAGCCCTGCAGGCCGTTGGTAATTCCCGGCAGAAAGTAGAAAAAGCCCATCAGCCGCAAATAGCGCGTGCCCAGCGCGAGCACTTCGGCCTCCTCTGCGCTGACAAACAGCCGCATCATCGGCCCGGCCAGCGCGAACACAGCCACCGACACCACGCAGCCGTAGATTGCCTCGATCAACAGCCCGACGCGCAGTCCCTTCATCATGCGCTCCGGCTTCTTTGCGCCGCGGTTCTGCGCGGTCATGACCATAATTCCGTTGGCGACGTCCCGCTCCGGGATGAGCGCATAATCGTCGACGCGATTGACGGCGTTAAACGCCGCAATGGCATGCACGCCGAGCGGATTGACCATCGACTGCACCAGCAGCCGTCCCACGTAAACGCCCGCCTGCTGGAGCGCGCTGGCGTAGCTGTAATGCACGGTCTTTTTGAGCAGTTCTTTTTCAACGCACACGTCCGCGCGCGTCACGCGCAGCGGCTCCGCACCGCGCCACAAAAGCCATGCGCACAGCGCGGCAGAAACTGCCTGAGAAACGACCGTCGCATACGCCGCGCCCGCAACGCCCATCTTCAGCACGGAAACCGTCCAGATATCGAGCGCAACGTTCACCAGCGAACCGATGATCAGGCAAATCAGCGGGGTTCGGGTATCCCCAATGGCGCGCAGCGCCGCCGAAAGCATGTTATAAATGCAGGTAAACACCATACCGCAGGCAACGATGCGCAGATAGTCTCTCGTTTCATGCAGAATCTCCGCAGGCGTATTGCACATGCGCAGCAGCGGATCGACCAGCGCAAAAAACGCCGCCGAAATGAACAGGCTGAAAGCGAACGCGGCGATGGTTGCGGTGGAAAATTCGCGCCGCAGGCGGCGATAATCGCGCGCGCCGTAGAATTCGCTCATGATGACGGACGCGCCGATACCAATGCCGATGATAAAGAACATGACGATGTTCATCAGCGGGTTGGCCACGCCGACGGCGGCAAGCGCATTCGCGCCGACATATTTGCCCACGATCACCGAATCGACGGTGTTATACGTAACCTGGAAAAGATTGCCAAGAATAGAGGGCACCGCGTAACGGATCAGATGGCGCGGAATGCTCCCCTCGGTCATGGGCTCAAGCGCCCTGTGATGAATGTGAAAATGCATCAACAGCCTTCTTTCGGAAAACAGGATAAACGCAGGAATTCAGGCGGAACCGGCACCGCCCCGCGGCGCTACAGCAGCGGCTCGATCAGGCTTTCGAGCAGTTCCTGCGTCACCGATCCCACCTTGTTGTAGACGATTTTCCCATCGCGGTCGAGAATCACCGTCATCGGCAGCATTGTCGAGCCGCCAAGCGACGCGATCACCTCGCCCGTCTCATCCAGCGCGAAGGGCATAGCCAGATTTTCCCCGGCGAGGAACTCGTCCACATCGTCCGTCACCAGATCGGAATGAACGGCAACCAGCGCGATGGCGTCGCCGTATTTTTCATAAATGGCCTCAAAATATGGCAGCTCGTTCACGCACGGCGTGCACCAGGTCGCCCAGAAGTTGACGACCACAGGTTTTCCCCTTGCCTGCGAAAGCGTGAAGCTTCCGCCTTCCGCGCCGTAAAGCGGCACGGTGAAATCCGGACAGCGCATGCCTTCCTCACAGCCGACGGGCGTATCGTCGTCTGCCTGCTCGACGGGCGGCGTCTGCGGCGCGGCGGAATCCGTGCCGAAATTTGCATACCAGCCCACTCCTGCCAGCACGGCCAGCGCCGCCGCCCATGCGGCGATTTTCCGCGCGCGGCCGCGTTTTTTCTCCGAAAGCGTCAGCTTTCCGCATTTCATCGAAATCGCGCCGGCCGGGCATTCCGCCGCGCATTCGCCGCAGTGGATGCACTCGTGGTCGCCCACGCGCCGCACGTCCATTTTACATCGCGCCACGCATCGGCCGCAATTCGTGCATTTGGGCGCTTCCACCTTCACGCCAAGCACCGACAGCCGCGCAAACAGCCCGTATATCGCTCCCAGCGGGCACAGAAAGCGGCAGAACGCGCGATAGACAAACACGCACGCCGTAAAGACGCAGATCATTACGATAAACTTGCGTGTAAAGA
>SFFS01000283.1 GCA_004557805.1 Clostridiales bacterium
CAGGATCATGAACAGCGCCGACAGGTTGATCAGCGTCTCGCCCTTGCGCTCGACGATCACGCGCGTCTCGCAGCCCGCGCGCCACCACTTGCTCAGGAAATCCTCGGCCTTGCCGCGGTTCGCGCTGGAAAAGAGACCGTCGCGGTTGAGCTTTCCGCTCTTTTCCAGCTCCACCAGCGCGCGGGCGATGTCGCCGTCGTACTTTTCGAGCAGCGCCACCGCTTCCTCATAGCCCACGCCGGTTTTCGAGCGCAGCGTTTCAATGTCGTCCAGCGTATATTTCTTTTCGTCCATGGTGTTTATCCTCCCCGTCAAGCTGTCCTTATCTGTCTTTGCTTCTCAGATTTTACGCCATGCCCGCGCAGCCGCCCGCATCCTCGCCGGCCGGGCGCGTGCTGAAGCGATAGCCCGCCGCCATCGCGCCCAGCGCCGCCGCCGCCGAAAAGGGCGCGGTCACAGCCGCCGCGGCCACGGCCGGCCACAGAGGCACGCTGAATACAATCCGCCCCTCGCGGCTGCTCAGCGTCAGGCGGCGCGCCGACACGCGCTTCCAGACGCGCCGAACCGCGTCGCGGCGTTCCTCGGCCGGATCGCGCACGGAAACCGGCTCGATATACAGCCGCGCCCGCCCGAAATGCTCGGTCAGCACGCGTTCGGGCTTTCCGCCGTATCGGCGCAGCAGCTCGATCGCCTTTGTGCGGCTCACGCTACCCAGCCTGCACACGCGCTCAATATCCCTGGCTTGAAAATCAAACATTTTTTATCCTCCGCACGAAACGCCGTGCTCTTGTCCTCTGCCTTGCCGCTTCTATTCGGCTTCATTCTTATTATATCAGCCGCGCGCGATGCCTGCTTGAGAGCGTTCTGATGAGCGCATGAGAATTTCATGAGAAAAACGGCTGTTTTTTCCATGCGTAAATTCGATGCGGCGGGTCAAACTAGGTGCGGACTCACAAGGAGGTGAAGCAGAAATGGCAAGCAAGAGTCGGATCAACATTCCCGAGGCCGGCGCGGCGCTGGACAACATGAAGTATGAAGTCGCGCGCGAGCTGGGCGTCAATCTCAAGCAGGGCTACAACGGCGACCTGACCGCCCGTGAAAACGGCTACGTCGGCGGCTATATGGTCAAGAAGATGATCGAGGATTACGAGCGCCAGTCCACGAAGGGCTGATCGTTCGTCTCCTGTTCCAACGGGACTGTCTCAAAGAGGGGCTTTCGCCCCGCGCTTTGAAACAGACCCGCCGCTCAATATCATATTTTTCTCAAGGAGGAACCAGACTATGCCTTCCAATAACAATAACCAGATCAATATCCCCGAATCCAAGAACGCCATGTACAGCTTCAAGCACGAAGTGGCGAACGAGCTGGGCATCAACCTCAAGCAGGGCTATAACGGCGACCTGACCTCCCGCGACGCCGGCTCCATCGGCGGCATGATGGTCAAGAAGATGATCGAGGCGCAGGAGCAGCAGATGGCCGGCAGCGCGTCCCGCTCCATGAATCGCTAATCGGGCATACGCCTTCATTCCGGCGTCCCTCTTTCGGGACGTCGGTTTTTTTCTGTCAGCCGCCCGTTTCGTCGCTGCCCACGGGGGCCATGCTGGCCTCGGCATAGGGCACGAATTCGCCCTGATCGTTGTAATAGCCGTCGGCGGTATAGTTGCCGTTGTACAGATCGTCGCTCATGCCCATGCTGGGGTTCATGCGGTCGCTGTAATCATAGCCGCCGTATTCGCCGCCGGTCACCGCGCCCAGAAACCAGCTCTTCACGTCGTCCACCAGCCACGGATTGTGGAAATACTGATACGCCTCAAACGCGGTCATGAACAGCGTCAGAACAAGCGCGGCCAGGCTCACCGCCACGCCGACGCGGAATTTTTTCTGATAGCGCCTGGTGATCGTGCCGAACACCTTCACCACGCCCGCGCTGGCCAGTATCACGCCCAGGAAGGGCACCCAGCACAGCAGGCAGGCGAACACGCTCGTGCGGACGCCCGCGCCGATGCGCCGCTTTTCCTCGCGCTCCTGTCCTCTCGTATATTCGCTCATATCATACGCTCCTTTATTGAAAAAAGACGCTGAAGCGCCCCTTCCGGTTCCGCTTTTTTTCCATTATATCAGCCGGCCGGACGACTGACAAGCCAAAAAGTCCGATTTTCGGCCAAAATGCCGCGTTTCGGCCATGTTTCGCGTGCGGGGCGCAATTCTATTGACTTCAAATTCCACAGGAGCCATACTGATAAAAACACATTATCAGGCCACCAAAAAGCGCCGGGAGGAACCTGGTATGAGCAAGATCAAAATCGGC
>SFFS01000284.1 GCA_004557805.1 Clostridiales bacterium
CGGAAATGTCGATTTCCTCCGCCCGCGCCGCGCGGAACGAAACAGCCGCCATCATACAGACCGCCGCCAGCGCGCAGAGCCGGCGCAGAACGGGCGTCGCCCCGCGTCCCTTTCCCCGCGCGTCCCGTCCGTGCCGTTTTGCCGGATTCCGCTTCTCATAAAGCCTTTTCAAGGCGCGCTTCAAAAATTCCTCAGGCCGCCCCGCCAGCGCCCTTTCCGCCGTCAGATTTTCTGATTTGGACGCGCCCAATCCTCGGTCTTGGGGTCTGGCCTGATAAAAGAGCTGTTCAAGTTTTCCACCCCTCCCCGCCGAAACGCAAAAAAGGACGGCCCGCGCCGCCGGCATCCGCTTTCTCATCGCAGAAGAACCTCCTCATGGATGGATAGGAATACCTTATGCGCGGGTCGCCCCGTTTATTTTTTATCGCCCGACCATGACCGTCTCGCCCCGCTGCGCCGCCCAGCGCGCGATGCGCTCGGGATCGCCGCACCAGTTGCGGTACTGCCCCCACTCGTTCGTTTTGAGCGGCTCGGCGCACTCCACGCGAATGACCGGGAACAGCGGGCTCGGCTTCTCGGCGGGCAGGCCGTGAATGACGAGGTCGCTCTCGGTCTGCTCGAAGGGCAATTCCATGCCGTTTGAGAGCAGCGTGACGCGCTGAACGCGGCTCAAAAGATCGTTCACGCGCAACGTCTCCTTCCCCTCCCAGAAGCGGATGATGAGATAGAGCGTGTTGCCGCGCGCCGTCTGCCGGCCGTGGGTCAGGAACTCGGTGATGTCGCCGTTATCCGTGCCGTAGACCGCCTCGCCGTTCACCTTCAGCCACTGGCCGACCTCTATGAGGTTCTTCTCCACCGCGGGCGGAATATTTCCGTCGCCGTCGGGCGCGACGTTCATCAGCAGGTTGCCGCCCTTCTCGGCGCACTCGCACAAGAGGTCGAGCAGCTGCTCGCTGGGCTTGACCTGCTCGCCCGGCGCATAGCCCCACAGCCGCCATGTGCTGACGTGGCAGGCCTCCCACAGCCGCTTTTCGGCGGTGACGTTCAGCTCGGGCGTGCCGAAATCGCCGTGATCAGCGCTCAGGCCCACGTCCTCCTCGTTGACCGATTTCGTCTCGGATTTGCCCAGCCGGTTGTTGATGAGTATGCCCGGCTGCCAGCGGCGCATTTGGGCCACCAGCTCGGCGCTGCCCAGCTCCTCATAGGTGCGCGGCCACGAGCCGTCGAAAAAGAAATGGTCGATCTGGCCGTAGCGGGTCAGCAGCTCCTCGATCTGGCCGTGGATGTAGGCCTTCATGGCCTTGAAGCCCTCGGGGTTCTTCTCCGGGCCGTCGAAGAAGGCGGGCACGCGCCAGTCCAGCCAGCTGTAGTACAGGCCGATACGCAGTCCCTCGGCGCGGAACGCATCGACGTATTCGCGCACGAAATCGCGCCCCGGCGCCTGCTTCATGCTGGTGTAGTCGGTCAGATCGCTGTCCCACAGGCAGTAGCCGTCGTGGTGGCGGGTGGTCAGGCAGGCGTATTTCATGCCGGCCTCGCGGGCGATGCGCGCCAGCCTTTTCGCGTCGAACTCGCGGGGATTCCACAGGCAGGCGGCCTTTTCATACTGAACGGGATCCATGTGATCGCGGAAGAGCACCTGCTCGCCGCGGCCAATGGCTGCGTACGGCCCCCAGTGGATAAACATGCCGTAGCGCGCCTGCTGGAACCACTGCCACTTTTCAGGCAGATCGAGCTTCTGATACATATCGTGACCCTCCGTTTGCAATGCTGAAAAACGACCCGGCAGGGATGAACCGCGCCGGGTCTGAAAAGCAGATGTTTTACGCCAGATGCTCCATGGTCTTGTCCACCAGCTGATCGATCGTCACCAGATCGATGCCGAAGATCGAGGTGGCCAGCGCCCCGTGGATCGGAGCCGTCCATTCCTCGCCGACGGCGGAGGAGCCGCGCATCATGCCCACGATAGAGCCGACGGTCGCGCCGTTGCAATCGGTATCGAAGCCGGTCTGCACCGCGCGGCAGATGGAATGGGTATAGTCGCCCTGGCCGTAGAGCAGCGAGGCGGCGACGATCTCCGCGTTGGAGATGGTGTGTACCCAGTCGTAGCCCTTGAACTCGTCCCAGCGGGAGGCGATTCCGGCGAAGCACGCGTCCTCGCTCACGCCGCTCTGATACTCGGAAAGGATGTTGCTGACGGCCTCGGTCAGGCGGCTCTTTGCCGGAATTTCGCCCAGGCCGGCCTTCACGATCTCAACCACGTCGCCGGTCACGGCCGCGGCGGCGATCATGG
>SFFS01000285.1 GCA_004557805.1 Clostridiales bacterium
TTTTATCAAATTTATCCAATCAAACGTCTGATCTTTTTTCCCTTCTGTGCGGCGCAGAGCGTATGCCGGGCGTTTCTGTCCGAGTTTTCGCTCCGGGTTTTGTGCGCTGTGAACGACAGGGCGTCAGGGCCCGTCCTTCCCCGGCGCCGCGCATAAAAAACGGTTGTCTTTCGGGTGTTGCCTTTTGAAAAGATTTATGCTATGATACCTTTGTGCAGGGGATTTTCCCTTGTAAATCCTCAAAAAAGGTCAACAATAACCCGTCAGACGGTGTGCATCGCGCATCGCTCTGCCCTTGAAAGGAATCATCATCATTATGAAAAAGCTGATTTGCAAGGTCGAATACGACACCGAGACCGCCGAGCTGATCAAGAAGCGCGCGCATGGCGCCTTCGGCGATCCCGCCGGCTACGAGGAGACCCTCTACAAGACGCCGGACGGCAAGTTCTTCCTCTACGCCTTCGGCGGCGCCGAGTCCCCGTTCACCGCGGAGACCATCAAGCGCATGTCCGCCGCGAAGGCCGACGAGTGGCTCGCCGCCGAGAAGGCGTAAGCCGCTTGCGCAGCAAAAGAAAAGGCGCATCCCTTCCGCCCGATTCGGGCAGGGGGATGCGCTTTTCTGTTCAAGCCTTGTCCAGGGATTGCACTGCTTTGCGGAATCAGCCCGTCTCAATCGTAGGCTGCTGCGCAGCCTGCTCTGAGACTGCTTTTGCATGGGAGAGACAATAGGGCTGCCGCCCTATGGCCTGCCTGAGGGATTTCATCCCTCAGACTCCCTTCTTCGCTTCGCGCCTGTATAAGTAGCTCTGTCAGGCTGGAGATTACACGCCGGAATACGCGCTGTAGCCGCCGTCCACAGGCAGCACGATGCCGGTCACGAAGCCCGCGGCGCGCTCGTCGACGAGGAAGAGCATCGCGCCGATGAGCTCATTGAGCTCGCCGTAGCGGCCCATGGGCGTGCCGTTGATGATCTTCTGGCGGCGCGGGGTGGGCGTGCCGTCCGGGTTGAACTGCAGCGCGTGATTCTGCTCCGTCGCAAAGAAGCCCGGCGCGATCGCGTTGACGCGCACGCCGGAGCGCGCCAGGTAGGTCGCCAGCCACTGCGTGAAATTCGAAACGCCGGCCTTCGCCGCGGAATAGCCCGGGATCTTCGTCAGCGGGCCGAACGCGCTCATCGAGGAGATGTTGATCACGCAGGCACCCTGCTGCCCCAGCATCAGCGGGGTCAGGATCTTGCTGGGCATCCAGGTGCCGCGCAGGTTGAGGTCGAGCTCCTTCTGAATCTCGCTGGCCGGCACGTCAAAGAACGTCGTCTCCCCGCCGTCGGCCATCTGCTCCTGTGGGACGGTCGCGCTGCGCACGTTGCCGCCCGCGGCATTGATGAGGATGTTGAGCTTGCCGTACTTGCGTTCGACCTCCTCCTTGACGCGCAGCATCGCGGCCTCGTCCGTCACATCCGCGCTGATCGCGTCCGCCTCGCCGCCGCCCGCGACGATCTCGTCGACGACCTTCTGGCAGCGCTCCAGGTTGCGCCCCAGCACGATGACTGTCGCGCCGCAGGCCGCCAGCGCGCGGCAAAACATGCCGCCGATGCCGCCGTTGCCGCCCGTGACCAGCGCGACGCGCCCGCTCAGGTCGACATGAAAGGGAATGTCATACTGATATGCCATACATGTTCCTCCTCATCCTTCAACCCCTGTTCTTTTGTGGGTTGGCCCGTATGTCCCCGGGAACCGGGGCAAACGCGGGAATCCGTAACCTTTCTGTATTTCTCCGCCGCAGGCATAAATCCTTCATTGTTATTTATTTATCTCTGCCCTTTGCGCTGATGTTGAAAAACGCGCGCAAACCCGGTATAATAAGCGTGCCTCGCAGCAGCGGGGAATTGCCGCGGATACGAAGGAAGGAAACGCGCGGCAGGGAAGGCGGATGATTTTGAAAAAGCTTTTGGTGTATATGAAGGGCTTCGGCCGCGAATGCGTGCTGGGGCCGCTGTTCAAGCTGCTCGAGGCGTCCTTTGAGCTGATCGTGCCGCTGATCGTCGCGGCGATCATCGACAAGGGCATCCCCGCGCTCGATCGCGGGTACATCGTGCGCATGTGCCTCTGGCTGGTCGTGCTGGGCGGCGTCGGCCTGCTCAGCGCCGTGACGGCGCAGTATTTCGCCGCCAGGGCGGCCATCGGCTTCTCCGCGCGCCTGCGCCACGCGCTCATGGAGCACATCGGAAGGCTCGGCTACACGGAGCTCGACCGCATCGGCACCTCCACGCTCGTCACGCG
>SFFS01000286.1 GCA_004557805.1 Clostridiales bacterium
CTCAAGAAGTACTACACCTACGATGAGTCCACCGGCATGTTCACCGACTTCCCGTCCATGACCTACCTGTACAACACCTCTGAGGGCCACAAGGCCATCGGCGAGTATCTGCAGAGCGCTCTGGCGGGCGTGGGCATCAACATGACGCTGGTCAATCAGGAGTGGAACACCTTCCTGAACACCCGTAAGGCCGGCGATTACACGATCGCCCGCAACGGCTGGCTGGCCGACTACAACGACCCGATCTGCTTCCTGGATATGTGGGTGACCGCGTCCGGCAACAACGACGTGCAGTTCGGCAAGGGCAACCACGCTGATCTGGCGATGTACAGCCTGGATCTGACCCCCTACGGCTACGATGTGAAGGTTGAGAACGGTACCTGGGCCGAAACCTACGACGTGCTGATCTCCAAGATCAAGTCCTGCACGGACAACGAAGCGCGCTACGCCATGATGCACATCGCCGAGGATCTGCTCATGCAGACCGGCTGCATCACGCCCCTGTACTTCTATACCGACATCTACATGATCGACGACAGCGTGAAGGGCTTCTATTCCAACCCCCTGGGCTACAAGTACTTCATGCACTGCACCATCGAGAAGTAATTCTCCAAAACGCAAAATCAGCGGAGCCGATTCGTTCGGCTCCGCTGATTTCATATTATGCGTTTTCAAGGCCGCGATTTTCCATTTCAGCGCTTCTCCGCGCCCAGCGCGTCAACGTTGATGCCGGGCAGGCGCATCAGCGTCTCGCTGCGACGATAGCCCGCGCGCGCGGCCAGATTCACCGCGTCGCTCATCTGCCAGCGCACGTCGCAGATCGCCTCGGCAATGCGGGACTGATAGAAATAATCGCGCGCAACCTCCATCAGATAGCCGCCGACGCCCCTCCTGCGCCAGGCGGGCGTGGTATACGCCAGGCCGATCACGCCGGTCTGCTGCGTCCTGGCCCAGCAAAGCAGCTCGCCGGCCAGGCCATCCCGCGTGGTCAGCAGGAAGCGCCGGAAGCAGGGGCGCTGCACGGCCGCGTCCAGCCACGCCTCAGGCTCGGGCAGCTTGAAGAGCTTTTCGGCGCGCTTGAGGAAGAAGGCGCGCTCGACGGGATCGCCCAGCCGGTCGTTGACGAACGTGCAGCCCGCGGGCAGCGGCGCCGTGCTCGAGCCGGGTACGATGCGGCGGCGCATACGGATGCGCGCGTCGTCGTCAATGAAGCCCAGCGAGCGCAGCTGCTCCATCAGCGCGCCGTTCTGCACGGGACACTCCGTATAAATGCGGGCGTTCACGCCGGACTGAGCGCGCGCGAGCGCCATGGCGCGGGCAATACCGGCGGCATACAGCTGGAGCCGTGCCTCGGGACGGCCCTGCACGCTCAATTTAAGCTCGTAGGGACGGCCGGGCATCAGATGCTCGTTCATGAGCGGCTCAACGTCGCAGCGGCCCAGGCTGTTGGCCTGCCGGTCAAGGGCGACAAAGGAATTTTCGAGCGGCGTCTTGCCCGAGGTGACGTTCTGGATAATCATGTGCGTGCTCCCATCTCAGCTTTAGAACTGCTTCTTATCATACACCATTTCGACGTTTTTTTCAACCCGTCAATCGCCGCGCGGGCGGCCGTATGGACTTCTCGGCAAAAACTTTTACGCGCGCTGCGGCAGGGTTTGGCGGCGCGGCATCGAATATAGCGAATAAACACAATCCGCAACAATCTGTCAGGAGAAAAGACGCATGAACGCTGAACGCTATTTAAGCCGCATCGGCCTGAAGGAATCGAGCCTGCCGCCCACGGCCCAGACGCTCGAAACGCTGCAAAGGGCGCATCTTTACGCCGTGCCCTACGAAAATCTGGACATACTCGCCGGCAAGCCGATCGCGCTTGAACGGGAAGCGCTGTATGAGAAGATTGTAACGCGCCGGCGCGGCGGCTACTGCTTTGAGCTGAACGAGCTGTTCGGGCATCTCCTGCGCGCGCTGGGCTACAATGTGACCGACAGCTTTGGCCGCTTCCTGCGCGGCGAGACGGAAATCCCCATGCGGCGGCATCATGTGCTGCTGGTTTCCTGCGAAAACGGCGAACGCTTCCTGTGCGATGTGGGCGTGGGCAACGGCTCGCCCACCCGCCCCGTGCCGCTGATCGAGGGAAAAGCGCTGATCGACGGGCGGGATACCTATCGCCTGCGCCGCGACGATTTCCTCGGCTGGGTGCTCGAGGAGGCCTACAAGGGCGGCTGGCGGGACGTTTATTCCTTCACGGAGGAAAGG
>SFFS01000287.1 GCA_004557805.1 Clostridiales bacterium
CCGGAGCATCCTCAACGGCAAATGGGGCGCCGATATGAGCGGCGCGCGCGCGCTGGACTACTGGTGGGGCATGTCGGCCGGAGCGATCGATATCGCCGTAACGCAGCGTCTCGATCCTGCGCTTGCGCGGCTGATCGACATGATGCGCGACGGCCTGCGCGACGGCACGGTGCGCCCGTTCGAAGGGCTGCTGGTCGATCAGAAGGGCGTGGTGCGCTGCGAAAAGGACGAGGCGCTTTCTCCTGCGCAGATTCTTGCGATGAACTACCTGCTCGATAACGTGGTCGGCCATGTGCCCCACACCGACAGGCTGCGCCCCGAGGCGCGCGCGCTGGTGGAGCTGCAGGGGCTGCGCGAGCGCAGAAGCCCGGACGTGGAAGAATTCAGCTGGAGTACGGGGAGCGGAGAAGCATAAGATGAAAATTATGGCGCTGGCGGATAAGCCGGACAAAATGCTGTGGGATCATCTCGATAAGCGGCTGCTGGAAGGGGTGGATCTGATTCTCTCCTGCGGCGACCTGCCGGCGGAGTATCTCTCGTTCCTGACCTGCTTTACGCATGCGCCGGTGCTCTACGTGCATGGAAACCATGACGAGCGCTACGCCGAAAAACCGCCCGAGGGCTGCGTCTGCATCGAGGATCAGATCTATAAGTTCGGCGGCGTGCGCATTCTGGGCCTGGGCGGGTCGATGCGCTACAAGCCGGGGCCCTGCATGTATACCGAGCGGGAAATGAACCTGCGCATTGCCAGAATGCGCATGAAGCTCTGGCGGTCTAAGGGCTTTGATATTCTGCTCACGCACGCGCCCGCATACCGCCTGGGCGATACGGCGCATGTGTCGCATCAGGGATTCAGCGGCTTCCGCGACCTGATGGATAAATACGAGCCGAAATACATGATCCACGGCCACGTGCACCGCGAATATTCGTCCGATTTCGTGCGCGAGCGGATGTACGGCAAAACGAAAATCGTCAACGCCGACACGCGCTACGTGTTTGAAATCTGAAACGGGCTGCGGACGTTCTTTCCGGCGCAGAGCGCCGAAAAACAAAAAAACGAAAGCGTCGGGAAACCGGCGCTTTTTTTGCGCCGCCGCGTTCAGGCGATGCCGCACAACGCCGCGCAAAGGCGTCCGCCATCCTTCACGCGAACGATCCGGTATTGCCCTGATTTTTTTGTGAAAGACAGAAAATTTGCTTGTGTTCCCGCGCCGGATGGATTATGATGGTTTTACTGCGACGGAGGGAGCGTATGGCCTGAATGAAGCGACTGAAAATGCCGTCGATTGAGCTGTACAACACGCACGGGCTTTCCGCCGATACAAAGCGCGCGCTGCGGATGGTGATTGTCGCGGCGATGTTCGGCAACGCGTTTACCATCATTACGACCAGCGCCGCCTGGACGGGCTTTCAGCGCGCGCTGGGCGCGGATTCCATGCAGATGGGCATCCTTTCCGCCATTCCCGTGGCGGCTTCTGTGATCCAGATTTTCGCCAGTTTCGTGCTGGAAAAGCATATGAACCGGCGCACGCTGCTGCTCGTTTTCGGCCTGCTGCATCGCGTGGGCTGGCTGATGATCGGCCTGACGCCGCTGTTTCTGCCCGAGGCGATGGGCGGCGCGAGGCTGTATGTGGTAATGGCGCTGCTGGCGGCCGCTTCGCTGGGGGCGGCGTTTCTGAACGTGAGCTATTATTCCCTTGTGGGCGACGTGGTGCCGATGCGCATCCGCGGATCGTATTTTTCCGTGCGGCAGACGTTTCTGACGGTCACCGGCATCCTTGCCGGGCTTGCCGTTGGCCTGATCGTGGACAGCGCGGAGGGAATGCGCGGCTACATTGTGGCCCTGGCGGCCGCCGGCGTGTGCGGGTGCCTGGATATTTTAAGCTATCTCTTTATGAAGTGGCCGCCGATGCAGCCGCGCGAAAAGACGGGCGAAGGCTTCCTGCGCATGCTGCGCGAGGTGTTGTCCAACGGCGCGTTCATGCGCGTAGTGGGATATTTTACGCTCTGGTTTTTTGCCGTGAACATCATGGGGCCGTTCCTGAACGTGTTCCTGCTGGAAGAAATCCGCATGAGCTATGCGGAAGTTGCGATTTATAATCAGATTGTTCCCAATGTCGCCACCATCCTGATTATCGGCTGGTGGGGGCGGCAGATGGACCGCTTCGGCAATCAGCCCGTCGTGCAGACGGTGGGGATTTACTGTATGATCCTGCCGCTGACGTATCTGTTCCTGGGGCCGCGCTCGTTCTG
>SFFS01000288.1 GCA_004557805.1 Clostridiales bacterium
AGAAGATGACGATGGTGATCGTGACGCACGAGATGATGTTCGCGCGCGACGTATCCGATTCCGTGGTGTTCATGGACGGCGGCGTGATCGTCGAGCAGGGCGACCCGCGTGAGGTGATCGACCATCCGGCGCAGGAACGCACCATTCAGTTTTTGCGGAGGCTGCAGGGGTAATGGAACGGCTGAAAATCGTCAAGCTGAGCCCGACGGAAAACATGACCGTGCTGGTGGAAACGCCCGTGCCGCGCGCGCGGCATGCGGAAATCGCCGCAGAGCTGATGGCATGCGGCGGCGTGAATTGCGAGCAGGTCGGCTATATCGAGCCGGCGCAGGATCGAGCGGCGCGCGCGCGCCTGCAGATGATGGGCGGAGAGTTCTGCGGAAACGCGGCCATGTCGCTCGCGGCGCTTCTGGGCTTCCGGGAAGGTATGCCCGACGGGACGGAAACCGACGTGCCGCTGGAGGTATCCGGCGCGGAAAACACGCTTTTCTGCCATATCCGCCGCATTTCCGAATGCGAATATGAAGGCGCCGTCGCAATGCCGCGCCCGCTGTCGATCGAGCGGCGCGTGCTTTCCTGCGAAGGCTTTTCCGGCGCTGTGATCTGCGTGCGGATGGACGGCATCACGCATCTTCTGCTCGAAGCTTCCCGGCTGAAAGAGGCGGATCCCGGCGTTCTTCTCCGCCGGTGGGCAGCGCTGTTCGAGGAGGAAGCCGTCGGCCTTGTGCTGTGTGATTTCGCGCGGAACGAGATCAGGCCGCTCGTTTATGTAAAGCCTACCGGCAGCGCCGTCTGGGAGCGCGGCTGCGGCAGCGGCAGCGCCGCCTATGGCGCGGCAGCGGCCTGGATGACGGGCAAAGCGGTGGAAATTCCGGTGCGGCAGCCGGGCGGCGTCATTACCGTGAAAGCGGATGCGGAGCGCGTGGAGATTCGCGGTCGGGTGAAAATTGTGATGCAGGGCGAGGCGTGGGTATCGAGCGCTCTTTCTGAATCAGCGGAATAAAAAAGCGAGAGGACCCATTTTGGCGGAAAGGGAATTCCTCTCGTTTTTTATAGCGCGCGATTTGAAACGCGCCCGCTTATCTCCCAACAAGCCGTTTGATCGCATCGCCGATTGAGTTTCCCGCAGAGGCGAGACGCGCCTGCACGCTCTGCCGCGAGGTCGGCCCCTCGAACACGATGCCTTCGGCCAGCAGGCGGCTCTGTACCGGCGTCACACTGTAGGTGTACCATTCGCCCGGCGCGGCGCTCCAATCGACGTAGCTCACGTCCTGCCCGGCGGAGCATTCCAGCTCGGTCAGCACGGTCGTCTGTCCGTTCTGCGCGCGCGCAATGCGGTAGGAGGCCGCGTCTGTGCAGCCGAAGCGAAGGCGCGGCAGCCCGGAGTCGTTGAATTCGACGTAGAAATACGAGCATGCGCTCGGCGACTGCCAGACGTTTGAGGTGCTCCACGGGCGGTTTGAGGTGAGAAAAACCTCGGAGAGCTTATAATCCTGCGGCGTAGCCGACGAAGCCAGCATCGGGTAGCCCGTCACCTGCCCGGCGGCGGTGTCGATGGTCAGCCAGACGAGGCCGTCCGGCTCGGAGAACGACGGCTTCGTCTTGTTTGCGTATGCTTTTTTGAGGAACGCCGCGGCCATTGCCGCCGTCGCGTCGCCACCCGACTGGCGCGAGGGCAGGCGATGGTTCGCGTCGGTCACGTCGAAGCCCATCCAGCAGGCGAGCGAGTAGTCGCTCGTATAGGCGGCCATCCAGATGTCGCGGTTGCCGCTCATGCCCACCAGCGATACCGTGCCCGTCTTGCCTGCGACGGAAAGCCCCGTGGCCGACAGCTTCGCGCCCGTACCCCAGCCGGTGACGGAGCGCATCATGCTCGTCATCAGATAGGCGTCCTGGCGGGAAAGCACCGTGCGCGGCTCGGATTTATGCTCGTAGAGCAGCTCGCCCGTGGGCGCGTAGATGGCGCGGACGGTGTAGGGAGCGTTATATACGCCGCCGTTCCCAAACAGCGCATACGACGCGGCCAGCTCGGCGGGGGTTACGCCCGTCGTCATCGCGCCCAGCGCGAGAGAAAGATTCGCGTCCGTATCGGTCAGCGGAACGCCCGCTTTCTGGAGAAATTCCGTCGAGCGCTTTACGCCGATTTCGCTCATCAGCCGCACCGTGGCCACGTTCATTGAAAGCGCAAGCGCGCGGCGAAGCGTGACGTTGCCGTGATAGCTGTTGCCCGCGTTGCGCGGCGTATA
>SFFS01000289.1 GCA_004557805.1 Clostridiales bacterium
TTACGCCTCCGCCCTTTGCTTGGGCTTGACAAAGCGCGCGGAGCGGGGCAAAATGAAATTATTCTACTTACAGGAGGATAAAAATCATGCTGCTGATTCAAAACGGCCTTGTTCATGACGCGGTCAACCGCGAACCGTATACCGCCGACGTGCTGATCGACGGCGGAAAAATCATCAAAATTGCGCCGGAAATTTCTGCGGAGGGCGCGGAGGTTTTCGATGCGGCCGGACTGAGCGTATTCCCGGGCTTTGTCGAGGCGCACGGCCACACTGGCCTGGACGGTTACGGCATCGGCTATGAGGGCGCGGATTACAACGAGATGGGCGACATCATGTCGCCGCAGCTGCGCGCCATCGACGCGATTGAGCCGCGCGACTACGCGCTCAAGGAAGCGCGCGAGGCGGGCGTGACGACGCTGTGCGTCGGCCCCGGAAGCGCGAACGTGCTCGGCGGTACGTTTGCTGCGATCAAACCCGTGGGCGTGCGCGTGGACAAGATGTGCATCCGCCCCGAGGTGGCCATGAAGTGCGCCTTCGGCGAAAACCCGAAGCGCTGCTATCGCGATAAGGGCAACTCCAGCCGCATGACCACCGCCGCGCGCCTGCGCGAGGAGCTGTTTAAGGCGCGCGAATACATGCGGAAGATCGACCGTGCGAACGGCGACCCGGACAAAATGCCGCCCTTCGATATGAAGCTCAACGCCATGCTGCCCGTCGTCCGCGGAGAAATGCCGCTCAAGGCGCACGCGCACCAGGCCGACGATATCTTTACCGCGCTGCGCATTGCGCATGAATTCGGCGTGAAGATCACGCTCGAACACGTGACCGAGGGGCATCTGGTCGTCGATGAGCTGAAGGAAGAAAACGTGATGCTGGCCGTCGGGCCGTCGCTGGGACACGCGACGAAGTTCGAGCTGCGCAACAAGAGCTGGACAACGCCGGGCATTCTGGCCAAGGCGGGCTGCCATGTATCCATCATTACCGATTCGCCGGTCATTCCGCAGAAGTATCTGCCGCTGTGCGCGGGCCTTGCGGTGAAGGCGGGCATGGATCCTTTCGACGCGCTGCGCGCGATCACCATCAACGCCGCCGAGCATGCGGGCGTGGGCGACCGCGTGGGTTCGCTCGAAGCGGGGAAGGACGCGGACGTCGTGGTGACGGACGGCTGCCCGTTTGAAATTGAAACGAGCGTGAAGGCCGTGTTCATCAACGGCGAAAAGGTGTTTGAGGGCTGACCGGGGTTTACCTGGAAATTTCAAAAAATGTGTTTTGCGGTGATCGCCCATGGAAAAGCGAAAATGCTGATCCATGGGCGACGCTGCGTTTTGGGGAAAGAAAAAGCGCCGCTCTGGAAACAGAGCGGCGCTTCTCGTATGCTTTTTTCAAGCGGCTCAGCCGCCAATTTCATCCATCAGGCCCGCTTCTTCCACGATGGTCTTGAATTCCGCCGCGGAGTCGGTCAGGTACTTGGTGAAGTTTTCGGCGTTCATGTAATCGACGTCGTAGCCCGCGGCCTTCATGTCGGCAACGTAGCCTTCGTCGGTGCAGATGCCTTCGAACGCGTCGGCCAGCTTCGTCTTGATCTCTTCCGGAACGGCCTTCTGCACGCAGATGCCCTGGATAACCTTCACGTTGCAGCCGTCCAGCACCGGGATGCCGAGGTCTTCGCTCTTGGTGCTCATGATGGCGGCGTCGGTGCAGGAAGCCAGAATGCGCAGGGAACCTTCTTCATGCTTGTTCAGCACTTCGGAAAGGCTGGCCACTTCGAAGTCCACAGAGCCGTTGAGCAGCGCGGTCAGCGCGTCGGTGCCGCCGTTGAACGGAACGTGGGTGAACTTCAGGCCGCTCTTGTACTGCCAGAGCTCGGCCGCAAGGTGGGTGATGGAGCCGGCGCCGGCGGAGGCGTACATGAGGCCTTCCGGATCGGCCTGCGCGGCGGCGATCAGCTCGTCAACGGTGGTGTAGGGAGATTCGGCGGTCACGACCACAACGATGGGCGTGGTGATGACGCAGGCCAGGAAATCGAACGCCTCGAAATAATCGAAGTCGGTCTGGCCCAGCACGTTCTTCAGCAGCGGCGTGGTGTTGAAGGAGGAGACGGTGTAGCCGTTCGCCGCGCGGGTGTTGAAGTCGGTCAGAGCGGTGCATCCGCCCGCGCCGCCGAGGTTTTCAACGACCATCGGCGCGCCGAGATACTTCTCGGCGTAGGGCTGCATCAGACGGGCCTGCAGGTCGGAGCTTCCG
>SFFS01000290.1 GCA_004557805.1 Clostridiales bacterium
GGTCAGTTCGCGCGGCAGGTTCGCTTTTTCCATAATTTTCTCCTCCATTCCGCGCATGACTGCGCGTTCATCTTCTTTCATGTGGTCGTATCCCATCAGATGCAGCATACCATGAGCGAACAGAAATCCCACCTCGCGCCGGAGCGAATGCCCGTATTCCGCGGCCTGTTCGCGCGCGCGCGGCAGAGAGATAATAATATCGCCCAGATAAACCCCGCCAGCTTCCGGATCCAGCTCTCTCCGAAGCCTTGCCGGCACGTCGCGCGCCGTTTTCCCCTTCGGGTACGCCACCGTTGGGAAAGACAGCACGTCCGTCGGGCGGTCGATTCCGCGCTGTGCGCGGTTAATCTCCCAAATCCCCTCGTCGTCAGTCAGCGTGAAGCCGACAGCGCAGCGGATATTCAGCCCCTCGCAGGCGACGGCGCAGTCGCCCGTATGCGAAAGCAGCGCTTCCAGCCATTCAGGCGTTTCCGTTCTCTCCGCTGTGATTTCCAACAGCATTCGCGGTTTCGCCTCCTTTTTCCGCCGCTCTGGCGGCGATTGTTCCCGGGCGCAGCGAAGGCCGCGAGGCCGGCTGGCGCGCGCTTCCGTCGTCCATCTTCGGATATTCAATCCGCTGATGATACACGCCGTTCATCACCTGCGCAAACGTATCGATAATCTTCGTCACGTCGTTGAGGCGCAGCGGCGTCTCGTCCAGCTGTCCGGAATCGATCTTCGCCTTGACCAGTTCGCGGATTTTCTTTGCAATTTCCTCCGTCGTGCGGTCGGTACCCGCGCGCACGGCGGCCTCAACCGTATCGGCCATCATCAGAATGCCCGCTTCCAGCGTCTGGGGCTTCGGGCCGGGATAGCGGAAATCGTCTGCGTTCGTTTCATCCGCTTTGTCCGAAGTGAGCATTTTGTGATAGAAATACGACACGCAGCTGTCGCCGTGGTGCTGTTCAATGCAGTCGATCACCGACTGCGGCAGATGATAATGTCGCGCCAGCTGCACGCCGTCGCGCACATGCTCGATCAGAATCGCCGCCGAAACGCGTGGATCCGTATGATCGTGCGGGTTTTCGCCCACCTGGTTTTCCTTGAAATACAGCGGGCGCTTGAGCTTTCCGATATCGTGATAATACGCCGCCACGCGCGCCAGCAGCGGGTTTGCGCCGATCGCTTCCGCCGCGGCTTCCGCAAGATTAGCCACCATGATGGAATGATGATACGTGCCGGGGGTTTCCACCAGCAGCCGCCGCAAAAGCGGCTGGTTGGGGTTTGCAAGCTCCAGCAGCTTATAGGGCGTAACGAGGTTGAACATCGTCTCCAGCAGCGGCTGGAAGGCAATACACAGCACCGCCGAAAGGAACGTGCCGCCGCCGCACCAGAGCGCGCCGTTCAGTACGCCGGAGATGTTGTTGTTTGTAAGCAGCCCAACGCACAGCATTCCCGCCACGTTAATGACGGCCATGACAAATCCGGCAAAGAACACGATCACGCGCTGCTGGTTTCTGCGCATGATAAACACGCCGGCCGGCGCGCTGACGATGCCCGAGAAGAGGATGCTCAAAATCTGCTGCGAGGACGAAAGCGTCGTGCTGTCGCTGACAACGCCGATGAGCACCAGCGCAATCAGGTTCGCCGCCAGCGCAAAGGAAGGCGAAATCAACGCCGTCACCAGCAGCGGAACCACCGCAATCGGCACGAAATACGGGTTCAGTTTTGAAGAGAAGTAAGTAATCAGCGCCGTCGCAGAGAAGATCACCGAAAGCATCAGCATAATGCGCGGCTGGCGCAGCACTTCCGGCGCGAAGCGCAGCATGTAAAAATACAGCGCCATCAGCGACAGCACGCCCACCATGCACGCGCCGAGGAACAGCATTTTATCGAACTTGTTGCCTTCCAGCAACCCAAGCGTCTCCAGCACCTGAATTTCAGCCTTCGTCACGCGTTCGCCGGCAACGACGATATTCTGGCCGTTTTTGTAATAGACCGGCTCTACCTCGGCCGCAGCGGCTTCCTGGTTAGCGGCCGTCGCTTCCTCATTGACGACCATGTTCGGCTCCAGGCACGCGCGTACCGTCGGCACGGCGATGTTCCAGCACAGGTCGGAGGAAATATACTGAATGATCTGGCGCTGAATATTGGAAATCGCGGTTTCAACGGCCGTCTGGCGAATTCCGGCGTCCATCGCCTTCTTTACCGCGCTCACCGTCGTCGTGTAGGTGGCCACGATCCGTTGTAGGTAAACTCCCCGCCTGAAGCGGAGGGAACCTGCCCCCTGCGCAGCTTTTCGCCATATGCACGGACGGTCTCGTAGCCGTCGAAGTAGGTTTTAATGTTGGCAAGCACGCGCTCCTGCGCAGTCTCATCCTCCTGATAGACCGACTGCACGGCCGCGCGCGCGTCCTGGCGCTTGAGTTCCGTCGTCGCCTCGTCGATCACGTCTTTCGTCGCGGTGATCGTCTTCGGGGCGATATCGCCCACCTCCAGGCTGTACCGCTCGGGCGAAAGCGCCAGCAGCATCAAAAGCACAAGCACCGCGAAGCATGCCGAAAGAATCAGCATGCTTGCCATCGATTTTCTTATGGCGCGGGTCGAACCGCCCTTTTGCTCCATGAGATTCCCCTGCCTTTC
>SFFS01000291.1 GCA_004557805.1 Clostridiales bacterium
CAGGGCATTATCTTACGTGATCAGAATAAACAACCCTCTTTAAGCGGCTGCCTGCGAATTACCGTCGGAACCCGTGAAGAAAGCCAGCGCGTCATTGACGCCTTACGTGCGGAGCAAGTTTGATGAGTCAGAAGTATCTTTTTATCGATCGCGATGGAACCCTGATTAGCGAACCGCCGAGTGATTTTCAGGTGGACCGTTTTGACAAACTCGCCTTTGAACCGGGCGTGATCCCGGAACTGCTGAAGCTGCAAAAAGCGGGCTACAAACTGGTGATGATCACCAATCAGGATGGTCTGGGAACACAAAATTTCCCGCAGGCGGATTTCGATGGCCCGCACAACCTGATGATGCAGATCTTCACCTCGCAAGGCGTACAGTTTGATGAAGTGCTGATTTGTCCGCACCTGCCCGCCGATGAGTGCGACTGCCGTAAGCCGAAAGTAAAACTGGTGGAACGTTATCTGGCTGAGCAAGCGATGGATCGTGCCAACAGTTATGTGATTGGCGATCGCGCGACCGATATTCAACTGGCGGAAAACATGGGTATTAATGGTTTACGCTACGACCGCGAAACCCTGAACTGGCCGATGATTGGCGAGCAACTCACTAAACGAGACCGTTACGCCCATGTAGTGCGCAACACCAAAGAGACGCAAATTGACGTCCAGGTGTGGCTGGATCGTGAAGGTGGCAGCAAGATTAATACCGGCGTTGGCTTCTTTGATCACATGCTGGATCAGATCGCCACCCACGGCGGTTTCCGCATGGAAATCAACGTCAAAGGCGACCTCTATATCGACGATCACCACACCGTCGAAGATACCGGCCTGGCGCTGGGTGAAGCGTTAAAAATTGCCCTTGGCGACAAACGCGGTATTTGCCGCTTTGGTTTTGTACTGCCGATGGACGAATGCCTTGCCCGCTGCGCGCTGGATATCTCTGGTCGCCCGCACCTGGAATATAAAGCTGAGTTTACCTACCAGCGCGTGGGCGATCTCAGCCGCCAGCGTGCCGGCCTGCGTTTCCACCGCCATGCCCATACCGCCGCGCGCGGGCAGCACATGGACATCGAGCGGATGAATCCCGCGCGGCATGGCTCCGGCCACCGCCGCGACGCTCGTGCCGCCGGATACGGTGAGCGTCATGCCGTTCCTGAGCAGCGCGATGAGGTGACGGGCGGCGGCGCGTCCGGCCTCGCGCAGCACGTCGGGATCGGAATCGGCGTCCCCGGCCACGATGCACACGCGCCCCACGTTCAGCGCGCGGGAGAGCGAGCGCTCCAGCGAGGTGATGCCGTTCATGGCCTGCGTCAGCTCGCGCAGCGCGGGCAGAAAGGCTACGCCCTTTTCGGACACCGACATTCCCGACTGGCCGATGGCCAGATAGCCGTCGTCCTTTAAGGCGTCGCAGATCGAGCGCACCTCGCGTTCGGGAACCTTCAGCCGCTGGGACAGCGCGCGCCGTCCGACCGGCTGAAGCGCGGAGATCCTCTCCAGCACCGTGGCGCGCAGCCTGAGGCTCTCCATCAGATCGGGCGCGAGATGGTACAGGCAGGAAAGCGTTTCGTTATCCATAATCCCCTCATGCGGGCACTGTACGTCCCGCTTGTCATATTGTGTCCCAACAACTGCTATTCTAGCACAGTTCATCCCGCTTGTCGAGAGGAAATTTGCCGCCGAGTGTAAATAATTGGCGCAGCCGCTTCGCGCTTAACGCGAATGTGGTATTATATATCGAAAGCAAAAGCCGTGGAGGGAAGAAGCCGTGAGCATCATCAGCGTCAGGAACGTGTCCTATCAGTATCACGAGGCCGGGGATCAGGCCGTGCGGAATGTGTCCTTCGATGTGGAGGAGGGCGAGTTCGTGGCCGTGCTTGGCTCGAACGGCTCGGGAAAATCGACGCTGGCCAAGCTGATCAACGCGCTGTTTATCCCCTCCGAGGGCACGGTGACCGTGTGCGGCATGGATACGCGCGACGAGACGAAAACCTGGGATGTGCGCGCCGCCTGCGGCATGGTATTCCAGAATCCCGACAACCAGATCGTGGCCACGATCGTCGAGGAGGATGCGGCGTTCGGGCTGGAAAATCTGGGCGTAGAGCCGGCCGAGATTCGCCGGCGCGTCGATTGGGCGCTGGACGCGGTGGGCATGAGCGATTACGCCCAGAGCGCGCCGCATATGCTCTCCGGCGGCCAGAAGCAGCGCGTC
>SFFS01000292.1 GCA_004557805.1 Clostridiales bacterium
CGCCGAAAGGAGTCCTGCCCCATGACCGTCTGCGACGGACATCTCCATCTCAACCCCGGTTTTGCGGACGACGTTCGACGCGCCGCCGACGCTGAAAACGCCGCGCGCTACACACTGCTCGCCCTGTCTCAGCTGCGCGATGATCCCGCCCAGAACACCGAGGTTCTGCTGGCCAAGGCGCTTGATCCCGCGCGCTTCTTCGCCTTTTGCAGCCTGGATCACGAAAAGGCCGGCCGTCCCGTACCCGATCCGCTCGAGCAGGTCAGGCTCTGGCTCGACGCGGGCTGCGACGGCGTGAAATTCATCGAGACAAAGCCCAACTGCCAGCGCCGCCTGGGCGTTCGTCTGGACGATATGCGCTTCGATCCGATGTTTGCCTATCTCGAGGAGCACGGCGTGCCGATCCTCTGGCACAACGGCGATCCCGCGCCGTTCTGGGACGCGGAGAAGTGCCCAAAATCGGCGATCGCGCGCGGCTGGGCATATCTCGACCCGAGCTTTCTCTCGCTTGAGGCGCTCTACGGCATCGTCGAGACGGTGCTCGAGCGGCATCCGCGGCTGCGCGTCACATTCGCGCATTTCTATTTCGTTTCCGACGATCCCGCGCACGCCGAGCGCATGATGACCCGCTATCCCAACGTGCATTTCGACATGACGCCCGGCACGGAGATGTATCCCGCCATTTCCGAAAGCGCTTTCTTCCGCAATTTCCTCATCCGTTATGCCGACCGCATCCAGTACGGCACCGATACAGAATGTGACGCGCCGAACCTCACGTTCAATTCGTCCATGCGTGACAACATCATGCGCTTCCTTTCCACCGATGAGGAAGCCGTCATCCACGGCACGCCCGCGCGCGGCATTGAGCTCCCAGGCGACGCTGTGGAACAGATCATGAGCCGCACACACGACGGCTTCGTCGGCGTAAAGCCCAGGCCTATCGACAAGACCGCCGCGCGCGTCGCCTGCGAAGCGGCCGTCGAGCGCTGCGCTCCCGCCCAGAAACCCTATGCCCAGCGCGCTCTGGAGCGCATCCTCGCGCTGTAATTCCCGATAAACTGCGCCCCGCCGCGATTCGTTTCGCAGCGGGGCGCTTTGCCTTTACAGAAAGCCGGAACAGCCGCCATGAGCATTTCTAAATGCGTTTTCGAAATCAGCCGCTTCATCGGCATATGCGTTTTAGCGCGCCGCCGTCTCCCAATCGCCGCCATAGTCTTCACGGCGAGGCGCATACTTCCCGCGCCTTACGCGGCCATTGCTTCCGGCTGCGGCATGTTGTCCCCTTTGGGATAAATCAACCGCACGCGCTCCCTCTTCAAGCCGCGTTTCATCGCCGCTTTCTCATCGGTAATCGCCATAGAGATTTTCGCCGATTTCGCGCGCCAGCTCGTCCTCCGCGCGCATCTCCTCCTGCCGGAACCACACGGCCATGCGGTCGTCCTCGCTGCGACCGGTCGCGCGGCGGTACCACTTGTAATAGGGAATCAGCTTGAACGTCCCGCCGCCCTGCCGCCAGCCGGTCACGCCGTCCGCCGTCCGCGTGAGCCGCGGCTCCTTCGCGATGGTGAAATCCACGTCGCCGCCGTTGTCGATCCCCTCGGCGCAGTACAGGAAGGGGCCGTCCATCACGGCGACGTTTCCCCGCTCGGCCGCGACGCGTGGATTGGCAAACACGCGCGTCAGCCGATCCATCCCCGCCAGGCTCACCGTGTCCGCCCACACGCGCGTGACCGCCGCGTAGCCGTCTTCGGCTTCATAATCGAGCGGCCGGCCGTCTATGCTCAGGCCAAAGCCATCCGCAAAGCGCGGCATACGCACCCGCAGCGTCAGCGCCCTTCCGCGCGAGTCAACGCGGATGCGCCCGTCGTGCTGCTCGATTGAAAAATCCGCCGTCTCAAAGCGACTGCCGATCAGCAGATTGACGTTCAGCGCCCCCGTCCGATAGGAGTAAATATAGCTTTGCAGCGACGAAAACAGCTTGATCAGCATCGGCGGGCAGCAGGGACAGCCGTGCCACGCCCAGCGCTTCACGCCGCCCGGGCTGACGAGCGGATTCTGATAGAAAAAATGCGTGAAATCCGGCCCGACCGCCGCGAGCACGTTGTTATACAGCGCGCGCTCAAAGCCGTCGTAATACTCGGCGCGGGGGCGCAGACGGCTCATCTCGCCCGCCCAGAACATGAACGCAATGGCCGCGCAG
>SFFS01000293.1 GCA_004557805.1 Clostridiales bacterium
TTTCCTTCTGGCCGACAACCTGGCTGACGCGCGCGGCCATGGGAACGGCGCTCACGCCGGCGGAGCCGATCAGCGGATTGACCTTGCCGCCGGTCAGCTTGCACATGAGCTTTCCAAACAGCACGCCGCCCGCGGTGCCGAAGCTGAAGGCAATCACGCCCAGAATCATGATCTTGATGGTGCTCCAGGCAAGGAACACTTCGGCGGTCGCCGTCGCGCCGACGGTCACGCCCAGGAAGATGGTGACGATGTTCATCAGCGCGTTCTGCGCGGTGTCGCTCAGACGATCCGCAACCAGGCACACGCGGAAGAGGTTGCCCAGCATCAGCATGCCCACCAGCGGAGCGGCCGACGGCAGAAGCAGGGAGACGACGATGGTCACCATGATCGGGAAGATGATCTTCTCCGTCTTGGAAACCGGACGCAGCTGCTCCATGACGATCCGGCGTTCCGCCTTGGTGGTCAGCGCCTTCATGATCGGGGGCTGGATGACGGGAACGAGCGCCATGTAGCTGTAAGCCGCAACGGCGATCGGCCCAAGGAGATGCGGGGCGAGCTTGGTGGTGACGTAGATGGCCGTCGGGCCGTCCGCGCCGCCGATGATGCCGATGGAGCCGGCCTCCTGCGGGGTGAAGCCCAGCGCAAGCGCGCCGATGAAGGTCAGGAAGATGCCCAGCTGCGCAGCAGCGCCCAGCAGCATGGACTTGGATTGGCGATCAGCGGGCCGAAGTCGGTCATCGCGCCAACGCCCATGAAGATCAGCGGCGGGTAGATGCCGAGCTTGACGCCCTGATAGAGGTAATAGAGCAGACCGCCGTTTGACTTGACGTACTGGTACATGATCGAGCCGTCTTCCATAATCACCTGCACGCCGGCCTTGCCGTTGTGCGTGGCTTCGGCGAGATACTCATAAACCGGCGTGCCGTTGAGGCCCGCCAGAGGCAGGTTCGCCAGCAGCATGCCGAAGCCAATGGGAACCATCAGCAGCGGCTCGAAGCCCTTGACAATGCCCAGGTACAGCAGTACGCAGGCAATCACGATCATGATGATGTATCGCGGATCCTGGAAAAGCATGCCGAAGCCGGAGCTTTTCGCGATCGTTACGATCATCTCTCCGATATTTGTAGTCATTTTGCGCCCTCCCTGCGATCAGTTCAGCACAACCAGGGTATCGCCGGTGTTGACGGTCGCGCCCTTGCTCACGGCAACCTGCGCCACAACGCCGTCGCGGGGAGCGAGGATTTCGTTTTCCATCTTCATCGCTTCCAGAATCAGCAGAATGTCGCCGGACTTGACGGACTGGCCGGGGGCGACGTTCACGCCCAGGATGTTGCCGGGCATCGGAGCGGAAACGGTTTCAGCGCCGGCAGCCACGGGAGCGGCCTTCGGGGCGGGGGCGGCGGCGGGAGCCGCAGCGGGAGCAGCCTTCGGCGCGACGGCCACGGGGGCGACGCCGCCGATTTCCTCGACAGTAACTTCATAAGAACCGCCGTTGACGGTGATCAGATACTTGCTCATGGTTTTCCCTCCTGAAAATGATTGAAGTATTGTTGTGCGCGCTTACATCGGTTTGACGGAAGTGATTTTGAAACCGCCTTCGGGGTTGACGCCCTTTTTCTGCATTTCCGCGGAAACGGCCGCCGTCAAAACGGCGTACAGTTCGGGGCTGCCCTGCTTCAGTTCCGGGCCAGGCACGTAGGTGCGGGGCGCGGCGGGCGCAGGCGCGGGAGCTGCTGCTGCGGGAGCGGCTGCGGGTTTTTCGGTTTTTCTGGTCATAAGCGCGTGCAGCACAGAAATGCACGTGATCAGGATCAGCAGGCCGAAAAACACAACGAGCATGCCGACGACCGCGACTTTCAGTCCGACGAGTACCATAAGATCGACACCTCTCCTTGTGATAAATTTGCGGGCTTTCGCCCTTGTGACAGAATATACGAACGCCGGATAAACCGGCGATTATGAGGACTATAAGGCGCGATTGCACTATAAATTATCATAGTCCAATCTTACCCTGTTTCCCTTAATTCTCCATAAAATCATTATTTCCTTCCCAAGAAACAAATTTAACGTTTTTTTTGCTTTTGTAACTTTTTGCTGTTGACTTTCAGGAAAATATCCATATACTTGTCTCATATGAGACAGTCAAAAGAAACAATTTTCATTTTTCAGGGCAATCCGCTCTTCC
>SFFS01000294.1 GCA_004557805.1 Clostridiales bacterium
GTCGACGGTCTGCACCATCTTCAGGCCGCTGACGGCGATGAAGCCGTAGAGCGCGATGCAGATGCCGCCCACGATGCAGGTGGGAATGGTGTTGACGAAGGCCACGAACGGCTCGAAGAAGCTCAGCACGATGCAGTACACGGCCGCCAGCGCGATCGTGGACCAGGAGGCGTTGCCGGTCAGCGCAACGCAGGCGACGGACTCGCCGTAGGTCGTGTTCGGGCAGCCGCCGAAGAACGCGCCGATGATGGAGCCGACGCCGTCGCCGATGAGCGTGCGGTGCAGGCCGGGATCGGTGATGAGGTCGCGCTCGATGATGGAGCCGAGGTTCTTATGATCGGCGATATGCTCGGCCAGCACCACGAAGGCGACCGGCGCGAAGAGGATGAAAATCTGCGCCACATCGGCGAAGGACTTGACGGTGTAGGTATTTCCGCCGTCGGTGGTGCCGCGGAAGATATCGAGGAAGGTGAAGTCCGGCACAGCGAACAGGCCGATGCCCTTGAAGGGGGTGAAGTCGATGATCTTGAGCGCTTCGCAGTTGAACGCCGCGCCCAGGCCGGTCAGCACGGCGGCGAACGCATACGCCACGCCGATGCCGATAATGAACGGAATCATCCGAACGCCCTTGCCGCCCTTGATGGAAACCCACACCGTGGCGAAGAAGGCGACCAGGCCGACAAGGATGGCCACGAGGTTGTAGCTGCCGGAAGCGGTGTTGTTGATGTTATTGACGGCGCTGCCGCACAGGGAGAAGCCGATCAGCGCGACGGTGGGGCCGATGACGACGGGGGGCAGAAGCTTGTTGACCCAGCCGGAGCCGGTCTTTTTCACGATGATGGAAATGACCACATACACCAGGCCGGCGAACACCGCGCCCAGGAAAATGCCCAGATGGCCGAACACGGCCGCGCCGCACAGGGGCGTGATGAACGCGAACGAGCTGCCCAGGAAAGCAGGGCTGCGGAACCGGGTCGCGACCAGATAGAACAGCGTGCCTGCGCCGGCGCCGAACAGCGCGGCGGGCTGGTTCATGACGGTGGGCATTTCCGCCGCGTTATAGAGGTTGACGAGCGTGGGTACGAGCAGCGTCGCGGCGATAATGGCCAGCAGCTGCTGGAACGCGTAGACAAGATTTTTCCTGATCGGGGGCTTTTCGTTCACGTTGTAGACGAGCTTCATGGAATTCCCTCCGTGTGGTAAGGATCAACCCCGCGCGCCCCCGTCCGCAAAAAAACGCCTTATCCGGGCAGGATAAGGCGTGCAAAAGCGAACTACATTTCCGCAACCTTCCTGGCCTCACGGGACCTGGTTAAAGGGTACGCATCTTCGGTTGTCGCAGTTATGCTATCACATCGGCCCGCCGGTGTCAAGACGGGCCCGGATATTTTTTCGCCGCAAGGCGGCGAAGAACGCGCGCGCCGCTTACGTCAGGCGCACGACGGTCATGCCCGCGCCGAAGCCGTCCGTCGTAGAGCCGGAGACGACTTCCAGCACGATCGAGCGGCCGGAGGTGTTGCGCAGCGTAACCTCCTCGCCCTCAATGGCCGTGACGACGGCCGCGCCGGAAATGAGCGTATTATTTGCGTTCGCCTGCGCGGTCGCGCCCGAATGCGCAAGGCTTCCGCCAGGCGCGTTCGTCAGCGTGAGCACCACGTCCGCGCTCCCGCTGTCCACATCCACGAGCACGTTCCAGATAAACAGATACGTTCCCGCGCTGTTGAGCACAAACGCGCGCGTCGCGCTGTTATACGAGATATCACCGGATGTGGCCGTAGCGCCAAACGGAATCGCCTCGCTCTGACTGATGCTGGAAGTTCCTGTGGTGCGCTCCGAATAGAGCGCGGCGTTTGTTTCCGCGGCAGGGCCGGTGGGACCGGTTGGACCAGTAGGGCCAGTAGGGCCGGTCGCGCCAGTTTCGCCCGTAACCCCTGTCGGGCCAGTGGGGCCGGTTGCTCCAGTTTCACCCGTAGCACCAGTCGGGCCAGTGGGGCCGGTTGCTCCAGTTTCACCCGTTGCGCCAGTAGGACCGGTCGCGCCGGTAGGACCAGTAGGTCCGGTCGCGCCGGCCTCACCCGTAGCACCAGTAGGGCCGGTCGCGCCGGTAGGCCCGGTCGGTCCAGTCGCGCCGGTTTCGCCCGCTGCACCCGTAGGGCCAGTAGGACCGGTCGCGCC
>SFFS01000295.1 GCA_004557805.1 Clostridiales bacterium
AAGGCGTTGATCGCGCCGTTGGCCTCGACGATGGCGGTTTCTACCTCGGCCGGGTCGAGGATGCCCGATGTGCGCAGTCCCTCCAGCACGTCGGCGATGGTCAGGCACAGCTTTTTCATCTCCTGCTGCTGCCATACGCCCTTTGAAATGATGAGCGAGGGCTTGCCGGAGAAGAACGAACGCATCCGATCGGAGCGCAGGCTCATTAGCGTAATGGCCGAGTGCGCGATGAACAGCGCGGCCACCGGCAGCAGGCCGTGCAGCAGCGGCGTGGCGACGTTGCTCATCGGCGAGGCGACCAGATTGGCGATGAGCATGGTCATGACGAACTCGTAGGGCTGGAGCTGGCCCATCTGGCGCTTGCCCATGGCGCGCGTAAAGGCCACCAGGGCGATGTAGAGCAGCAAGGCGCGGATAAAGAGCGTGAGCAAGGAAAATTCCTCCTCTCTGTAATCGCTCCTCATTATGGCCGGAAAAGATTAGAATTATACTAGAAAACAGCGTGAAAACGCCAGAAAACTTGATATTATGGCCCCGAGCGGGTATAATAAGACCATGGAATGAGGAAAGCAACGCCGGCATACAGTTCCTGTGAGCCGGTTTGACCATGACAGAAGGAGTGAATATTATGGCATTTTTTGATGAACTGAGCAAGAAGGCGGGCAGCATCGCCGCGTCCGCGCAGAAAACCGCCAATGTGGCGAAGATTCAGCACCAGATCAGTCAGAAGCAGTCTGAGTTTGACGCGCTGTATCATCAGATCGGCCAGATCTATTACAGCTGCCGTCAGCGCGGCGTGCAGCCCGACGAGAGCATCGGCGCGCTGTGCGATCGCGTCACCGCGCTGTGCCAGGAGATCGAGGATCTGCGCGCCGAGGTTGATCGCATCCGTAACGTGCGCCGCTGCGCCGCCTGCGGCAAGGTGATCGATCGCAGCGTGAAGTTCTGCCCCAACTGCGGCGCGAAGGCCGCCGAGGAAGCGCCCAGGGCCGAGGAAGCCCCCAAGGAGGAAGCGCCTGAGGCCGCCGAGGAGCCGAAGACCGAGGACAGCAAGGTCTATATCAACTGGCCCAAGGCCGAAGAAAAGCCCGAAGAGAAGCCTGAGGAGAAGGCGGACGGCGAGTGCGCCTCCTGCGGCTGTGCGTGCTCCTGCGGCGCCGAGGAAGCGCCTGCGGACGGGAACGCCGATTCCGATAAGGCCGAGTAACGCGCCCGTCAGAGCAGGCTTCAGTCGCCTTACATGGGGTGGGCGGCAGGAGCGGGCTTTCGCGAAGAGCGCATAAAAAAGAACGGAAGGGGAGATCATCCTCTTCCGTTTCTTTGCGTCATGGGGCCTTTTCAAAAGCACGCCCGTCAGGCATTTTCGTCGGCAGCGGCGTTGTCGGCGGTGCTGTCGGCCGGCGCGGCGTTTTCGAGCGCGTCAAGGCGCTTGCGGCGCTGGCCGAGCCCCAGCCCGAACAGCAGCGCGCCGATCACGGCAATCGCCGCGCCCAGCCCCATCAGCGTGAACCGATCCGAATCGATTGACTTTTTGAAGGCCGCCTCGTCCGCGCCGCGGTATTTCAGCTGGAGATTCACGACGGTGTAGTCCGCGTTGTCCGCGCCAAACACATCCTCGAAATAGGAATCGAGGAAGCGGCAGAATTCAGCGTCCAGAGTCCCCGCGCTGACGTACATCGGCATGCGCAGATCGCCGATGTTCTGCGACGAGTCGTTCAGATAATCCTGCACGGTGGAAAACAGCGCGCTTTTGAGCGGCACCTCGATCGCCGTGACGACCCATTCGTCGTTTGCCAGACCGAAGCCGACGGCGCATTCATAGGAGACGGTTTGCCCGTCCTTTTCGGTGTAGCCGAACTGATCGAGTATGACGGCGTCTTCGATATAGTAGTTCTTTCCGGTCGACAGCGCGTCTGTGCCGATTGCGGCCGTGTCGAGCGCTTCGGAGGAAATCGTCAGGCCGGTGACGGCGAAGAACAGGCCCAGAATGATCAGCAGAACGCCCGCAATCAGACGGAGTTTCTCGTTTTTGCGCGGGATGATGATCGGAATGAAGGCCATGGCGCGGCTCCTTTCTTTTGCATTGAGCGAAAAATCCCCGCCCGGCTTATGAAAAGCTGAACGGGGACTGAAATCAGATGCTTAG
>SFFS01000296.1 GCA_004557805.1 Clostridiales bacterium
CAACGGCATGGTGGGCGAGGAAATTCTCGAGCAGGCGCGGACCATCCGCACCGTGCGGCTGTCGATTCCGTTCCAGGGGAAGCTGATCGTGCAGGGCGAAGGGATCATGCGGCTTTCGGTGCTGCGCGAATATAACGAGAAATACGGCGAGGCGCTCAAAAACGCGCGCAACGCCGCCGCCGGCGCGCTGCGGAACCTTGACCCGAAGGTGACCGCGCGCCGCAAACTCGACGCGTTTTTCTACAACATTACCGTCATCGAGGGCAGGGAGCTGACCTGCCATCAGCAGATGCTGGATTTCCTCCGCGAGAACGGGTTTCAGGTCAGTCCTATGGCGCAGAGCGCCAAAGATATCGACGAAGCCATTCTGCACATCCGCCGCATCGAGGAGCAGCGCGATTCGCTCGATTTCCTCATCGACGGCGCGGTGATTAAAATCGCCGATTTCGCTACGCGCCGCGCGCTGGGATATACCGACAAGTTCCCGCGCTGGGCGGTTGCGTTCAAGTTCGAGGCGGAGGAGACGACCACCAGGCTGGAGGACGTTACCTGGGAACTGGGCCGCACGGGAAAGCTGACGCCGCTGGCGCACGTGGAGCCGGTGGAGCTTGCGGGCGTGACCATTCGCAAGGCGACGCTCAACAACTGGGGCGACGTGCAGAAAAAGCGCGTGCGCGTCGGCTGCCGCGTGTTCCTGCGGCGCTCCAACGACGTGATTCCGGAAATTCTCGGCCGCGTAGACGAGCCCGAGCCGGACGAGCGCGACGTGACGTATCCTACCGTGTGCCCGGCCTGCGGCGCGCCTACCGAGTTCCGCGGCGCAAACCTCTACTGCACCGGCAGGGACTGTAAGCCGCGCATTGTGGCGGAGCTGGCGCATTTCGCCTCGCGCGACGCGATGGACATCGAGACGTTTTCGGAAAAAACGGCGGAGCTGTTCCATGACGAGCTGGGCGTGCGCGATCCGGCCGATCTGTTTTCTCTCGAGCATGGGCGGCTGATTCTGCTGCCTGGCATGGGCGATAAGAAGGCGAATAACCTGCTGGCCGCCGTTGAAAAGAGCAAGACGCGCCCGCTCGACGCGTTCCTGTTCGCGCTGGGCGTGCCCGGCGTGGGGCGCAAGACGGCGCGCGACGTGGCGCGAAGGTTCGGCACGCTCGATAAAATCCGCGAGGCCGACGAGACGGCGCTGGCCGAAATCCCCGATGTGGGCGACGTGATCGCGCAGAACATCGTCGAGTTTTTCCGCGACGGGGAGCAGATTGCGAGCATCGAGCGGATGCTGGCCGCAGGCGTGAACCCCGCGCCGGTCGAAACGGCTGCGGGCGGCGTGTTCAGCGGCAAAACCGTCGTGGTGACGGGCACGCTTTCCGGGTTTACCCGCCAGCAGGCGGAGGCGGAAATTGAAAAGCGCGGCGGCAAGGCGGCGGGCAGCGTGAGCAAAAAGACGGCGCTGGTCGTGGCGGGCGAGAACGCGGGCAGCAAGCTCGAGAAGGCGCGGACGCTCGGCGTGCCGGTGATCGGCGAGGACGAGTTCGCCGCAATGTTGAAGGAAGAATGAAGCGAAAGTTTTCGGCGTCGGTGCGCGCCGTGGTGGAATATGCGCTGATGGGCGGCGACCTGTCGGCGGCGGGATCGCTGCGAAAAATGCGCGAGGGAACGGCGGCGCATCTGGCGCGCCAGAGCGCGCTGGAGGCGGCTGAAACTGAACGGCCCGTGCGCGCGCTGATCGAGACGGAGAACTGCGAACTGAGCCTGTCCGGCCGCATCGACGCGCTGTATGAGCGCGGCGGGCTGCCAGTGGTGGAGGAAATCAAGCTGTTTTCGGGCGTGGAGCGCGAAGCGCCGCTGCCCGCGCATCGGGCGCAGGCGGTCGTTTACGCGTATCTGCTGGAAGCGCCCGAAGCGGTGGGCCCGTCCAACCCGGCGGAGCAGATCCCCGCGGTGGAGGGCAAGATTTGCTACCTGACGTTTGACGACGGTCCGTCGAAGAACACCGAGGCGATCCTCAAGGTGCTGGAGGACAAGGGCGTTGTGGCGACGTTCTTTGTGATCGGCGAGAACGCGCAGAGCCATCCCGAGCGCATTCAGGCCATTGCGGCGCAGGGCTCGCTGGTGGCCAATCACACGCAGACCCACCAGA
>SFFS01000054.1 GCA_004557805.1 Clostridiales bacterium
CGGTATTGATCGCCGGAAAAACGGATGCGTAAAAGCTCTGGCTGACATTGATGACCAGCAGTCCGTACGGCTCGTTCGTTTTCAGGTCGCGCAGCTGTTTGGTCACCGATACGAGCCTTCGCCCCGCATCCTCCGCATCCCGCCCCTGCAGCACGTCAAAGAGAAAATAACACTCTTTTCCGCGCGCATCTATTGTGCGCTGATACCATTCCTCTTTCTCATAATCCGACAGTTCCAGTGCGAGGGACTGCGTGCCGCTCATGTTGCGGTAACGGTATTTAAATCCGTCCCAGTTAAACAGGTAAATCGACGCGTCCGTATTATTGATACACAGAAGCCGCAGCGCCTCGGTTATGCGATAGGTATCCCCCGCGTCGAGATAAGGAGAACGGGCGTTTCTCTTTTTTGTCAGCATCTGCTGAATCGTCTGATCAGAAAGAATCCATCGCGCAAGATTCTCAATATTCTTCGTTTGAATATCAATCGTGCTGCTGGCCATGTCCAGGTTAGTCGCAATCACCTCAGCCGAACGCGCCATCGTCATTCTGTAAGTGCTGAAAACGGATACCAGCGTCATTACAATCAGGGGAATGATCCCGATCAACAGGCACGCACGAAGAAAACGTGTTCTGATATGCTGTGTGCGAAACCGCTCGCGGATTCTCTGCATTTTCATCCCCTCCTGCACAAAGAAACGAGAAAAAGCGAAAGCATTATACCATGCCTTCGCCGTTTGTTTCAACCGATTGTCAGCCTTTAACAGCGCCGCTGCTCAGGCCCGCGATGATTTTCTTGTTCAGCACAAGATACAAAAGCAGCGTCGGGAACACCGACATGCAAATCGCCGCAAACGAGGGGCCCCACTCGCGCGCGCCCTTCGCATCCAGGAACGTAGAAAGCCCGACCTGCAGCATCCGGCGCGTTGCCGAGGAAACAAATGTCTGCGAAATCAGCAGGTCGTTCCAGATATTGACGAACGCGAGCATGATAATCGTAACATAACCATTGACGGACATCGGAAGAACGATATACACAAACGTCCTATATATGCTGCATCCGTCAATAACCGAGGCTTCCAGCACTTCATCCGGAAGATAACGATAGAACCCGGTCAGCAAATACACCGACATGGAAATATTCGTGCTGAACACGATAATCAACGCCCAGAGGCTGTTGAGCAACCGCAGCTGCTGGAACATCAGGAACTGCGGCAGCAGCAGCACGAACGACGGAATGAACATTCCCAGCCGCACATAGAACAGCACGGCCCCGCTGAGCCGCCAGCGCATCTTTGTAATGGCAAACCCCAGCATCGCGCTGAACGCCCAAAGGATCAGAATCGAGGTGAACGTAACCACTACGGTATTGCGGAACAGAACGCCAATATCGGCCATCTGATACGCCTTAATGTAGTTTTCAAAGTAAAGCGATTTGGGCAGCGCGAACATCGACTGACCAAACTCGGCGTTCGTTTTGAAGGAGCTGATAAGCATCCACACAAACGGATACACATTGCTGATAAGCAGCAGACACAGCAAAAACCCCAGCAGGATCCGCACCGGATGCACGCGTTTTCTTTCGGCCATCTCAGTTCGCCTCCTTCTTATCAAAAAGATTGACAATCGAAGTGAACACAAGCGTCAGCAGCAGCGCAACAATCGCAACCGTACTTCCGTAACCATACTTCCACTGCTTGAACGCGACCTTATACATGTAAATGGAAAGCGTTGTGGTCGCATAGCCCGGCCCGCCTTTGGTAAGGATTTTCGGCATGTCGTATACGCGCAGCGAATGCATAATCGCAAGCACGATGCACATAATGATAACCGGACGTATGATCGGGATGACAATGTGCCGGATGACCTGAAGCGCATTCGCGCCGTCGATGCGCGCCGCCTCTTCCAGTTCGGACGGAACGTCGATCAGGCCCGCATAGAAGATGATCGCATAGTAACCGATGCCCTTCCACAGCTCGGCGGCGCAAACCGCCCACATCGCCGTGGAAGAATGGCCGATCCACGGCATCACCTTACTTTCCAGACCAATCGCAGCGAGGATGCTGTTGAGCAGGCCGTATTGCGGCGAAATCTCATAGATTTTCGCCCAAAGCGCCGCGGCGGCCACGCCAGGAATTACGACAGGCAGATAAACGATCGTGCGCGCGGTGTTGACAAACCGCTTCGTCGTGCCGTATCGCAGCAGCAGCGCGGCAAAGAAGCCGAGAAGAATCCAGCCGGTGCCGGTCACGAGCAGGTACTGCATGGTGACTTTGAAACTGTTGATGAAGTTTTTATCAGTGAACAGCTTGGCATAATTGCGCAGGCCGACAAATTCAAACTTTACATGAGGCGTTCCCTCAAAGAATGTAAACCAGACAGATTCTATCATGGGATAGAAAACGAATATCGTATACGCCAGAAGTCCCGGCAGCACAAAGAAGGCAATGGCCTTTTTATTTCTCAAAACGCGATCCATAGCAATTCTCCTCATGCATGCGAGGGAACCCGCAATGCTTCCGATTTACCGGTGGTCCAATGTGCCTTGAAACTGAAATACCCGGCGGTACGGCGTATCCGCACCGCCGGGTACAGGGCTGCGATTATTCTACCGGAAAGTTCTCGTCCACGGAAGCTGCGAGTTCTTCGCAGTATTCTTCCGGAGTCATGCTGCCTTCCGCCAGCAGCTGCGCGTTGTACTGCGCAATATCCTGCGTACCCGCATCCATCTTGGCTTCAAACCACAGCGTCGGATACTTGGACTGATTCTCGAGGTGATCCATCAGCGTCTGCTGGATGGGCTCGTAGTGCTCTTCCATATCGGAGAAGTACGGCGAAAGCAGGCCGACTTCACGCTGATACGTGCCGATATTCTCGAAGAAGAAGCGAAGGAATTCATTGTTGGTGCCTTCATCGAACTTGGCCTTGCCAAGGCAGATGGCGTTGCCGCCGGACAGATCGTCCAGACCGAGCGCATATTCGAGGCTGATTTCGCTACCTTCGATTCCCGGAGGCGTGAAGTAACCGATGTTCTCCTGGCCCATGGGGTTGGAGGACGGATCGAGGATATACACGGCGAACCATGAACCGGTGTAGATCATCGCGGCGTCGCCGTTGAGGAAGAGGGAATACTGTTCAGTGGTGCTCATGGCGTTGTACGCATCGCCCATGTAGCCCTTCTGATACATTTCCTGGCACTTCGCGGCAGCCTGAACGAAAACGTCGTCACGGAAAGACCAGCCGTCCAGGTTGCGGGAAGCCAGCTGATGGCACTCAGCGCCAGCCAGACGATTCGCATACATCATGATCCAGCGGGTGATGCCCCAGCCGTCGGCGCCATTGGAAGCGATAGGCGTGTAGCCCGCTTCCTTCAGCTTATCGCAGACAGCCTCAAGCTCCGCCCATGTGGTGGGAACTTCCAGTCCCAGCTCGGCAAAAATGGCCTTGTTGTAGAACATGCCGTTGGAGCAGAGCTGCGAGGGCATGGAATACAGATCGTCATAGTTGCTCAGAACATGCTTGGCGTCGATAACGCTCTGCGGCATCACGTCGGTCAGTTCAATGCCCAGCTTGGAGAAATCCTGGCTGATGTTGACCACGGCGCCCAGGTTCACAATCGCATCCAGCGCGGTGCCGTCCTCGTAGTTGAACATGTCGGGCACATCGTTGGAGGCAATGAGAATGGCCAGGCGGGAGGCGAGGTCATTCTGCTCGCAGATTTCGAATTCATAGCTGAAATTCGGATGACCGTCAGCGATGTAAGCGTCCAGCGCAACCTTAATCATGTGCGCTTCGCTTTCGTTCTTTTCCGGCGACTGTTCGGTGACGACCTTGAATACATAGTGCGGGTCGTCATCCGCGAACGCAACGGCGTTCGCGACGCTCACGAGCATCAGGGCCGCCATGAGCATCGCCAGAAACCTGTTGAGATGTTTCATGGGTTTGAGTACCTCCTTGTTTGATTTGTTTCGATTGTAGCATCGGTTCTTCAAATGCAAAAGTGCTAAGTTTTTTCTATTATTACTGTATTTTTTCGTTGTTCCCCATAAATTCCAATACTTCCTCGCGATAGTGCGCTCCCTCCATAGGGCCTCTGCGCGTCACGCTCAGCGCGCCTGCGGCATTGCCGATGCGCGCCGCCTCCCTCAGCGTTTTTCCCTCCAGCAGCGAAGCCAGAAACGCGCCGTCAAAGCAGTCTCCCGCGCCGGTCGGATCCACTTCCGCCACAGAGTAGGACGGAATCCGTTCATCCTTCCCGCCTGCAAGAATGCGCGCGCCATGGCTGCCATCCTTGATGACGAGCGCGTACTTATTCTTTCCGGCATATTTTTCAATCGCCGCGTCCGCCTCCATGCCGGTAATATCGATCAGTTCCTTCCGGCCGGTCAGAAGAATATCGCATTCCTCCAGCATCTGCGCAAACACCCTGCGTACCGCTTCCAGCTTCAAAAGCTCCGGCCGGATGTTTGGATCAAAGCTGACGAGTGCTCCCTTTTCTTTTGCCAGACGCGCCGCCCGCAAAACCGCTTCCCGCAGGGATTGGCTTGCCGACAGAGAGCAGCCCATCACATGAAAAATCTTCACATCGTCCAGCAGCGTTTCATCCACTTCTTCCGGCTTGAGCGACCCTGCCGCCGCATGCGCGAAATGGAAGATGAATCCGCGGCTTCCATCCGCCGCATAGCCTACAAACGCCACGCCCGTCGTTTCATCCGCCTTTGTAACGATTCCGCGCGTAACCACGCCGTCCGCTTCCAGGCGCTGGATGTTCATTCTGCCGAAATCATCCGCGCCAACGCACGCTACGATACCGCAGTCCGCGCCCATCCGCGCGGCCTGATCGATCATAATCGCCGGCGCGCCGCTCGGATACGGCCCATGAATGCATCCCGGCGAAAGGAACGTCTGTCCAACCTGATCCGCCATCATTTCAACAAGGATCTCCCCCACCGTCATCAGCTGCGGCATAATTTTCCTCCTGAAACAATCATGTTTTTTCTGTATTATTTCACAACCGAATATTGCTGTCAATGCGGGTAAATTTCCGATCTCTGCGTCTTTTTTCCGCTGAAAGACAGCCGCCATTACAGTTCGCGGACGGGCGGATGCGGACGAACGCCGGCAGGAGCCGCGCGTGTCTGAAAAAAATCCCGGCGCTTCGAGCTTCCAAAGCGCCGGGATTTTTCGGATACGCCCTAATTCTTTTACATCACTTCAAACACGACGTTCGCCGCCAGCGGGGAGACGCTGCCGTCCGCCGTGCGCGCGCGCACGGACAACTGATACGTTCCCGCCGCTTCCGGCACGAAGCCGAAATGCCAGTAGACCCACTTTTCAGCCGTGGCGTTCGTAGTTTCATAGCTGGTCCAGGTTTCGCCGCCGTCGAGCGAGAATTCAACCGCTGCAATCGGCGTGCCCAAATCGTCGGCATAGCCCTCGAAGGTCACCTCGCTGCCGAGCGTGAACGCCTTCTTGACGGTGTTCATAATGGCGATTTCCGCGCGGAGCGCTTTTTCGCGCCCTTCAACCGCAGGCGTTTCCTCCTCGGCCAACAGCTCAATATCCACCACGTCGCGGGTGAAGTATTTCGCCACGGTGCGCGGAACCCACAGCTGCGTGCCGCTGGGCAGATCGGCGTCGCCCACCTTATAGACGAGCATTGCGTCATGATCGAGCGCATATTGCAGCGGCAGCTTGGTATCATAGCCGTCGGAACCGCGAACGGCGACGGTGTTCACGTCCTCGCTCATCTCGGCCAGCTCCAGCACGTCGGCCAGGCGCACGCCGGTGATTTTCGCATTGACGGTCGCGGCCGCAGTGGCGCAGGAACAGAGCATGGTGCTGGTTTTCGACGGCAGCTCGCGCAGATCGACGGTATACGCCTTCGTGATCTTGCCGCCGACGTTGATGTAATAATCCGCCTTCTGCGTGCCGAAAATGAAATCGGGCTTCGCGCACACGCCGGTCACGGCCGTGCCGAAGAGGTTGAACACCTCGTCCGGCGGCGTGAGAACATCCTGATCGAAGGAGAACGTGCCCTGCACGTTGGCGACTTTGCTGTATTCCGCGCCCGTTTCATTTACGGTCACATCGCAGCCGGTTTCGGCCGCAGCGGTCTGCACAGCGCCGGAGGCCAGCATCGCGGCGCCAGCCGCCCCGGAAAGAATCCGTTTCATATCTTTCTTCATTGCTTTCCCCTCCCTGTCACTGCGCGTTGACCATCATGGTCGCGGGCGTTTCGGTCACGAGTCCGCTTTCGGTGACGGAGCGTACCTTGAGCACATACGCGCCCGGCTCCGAAGGCGTAAAGGTGTAATGCCAGTAGACCCAGACGCCGCACTTTGCGCCCTCGGTGTCGAACCGCTGCCAGGTCTGGCCGCGATCGAGCGAGAATTCCACGGCGACGATCGGATCGTCATAGCCGTCGGCATAGCCTTCAAAGGTGAAGGGCTCGCCCACGTCGATGATCTGCCCTTCCTTGGTGTAGAAGATGGCGGCGTTAGGCTTGTTGAAGTAACGGCCGTCCTCCTCACGGACCCAGCCCTGATACAGGTACAGATCCTCCACCGGCTCGTCGGAAACGAGCAGATGGTTGCACTGCTTGGCATAGTTCGGCGCGCCCATGCCGGCGATCCACGACTGGAGCGGATAGCCCTGATACATCTGCAGGGGCTTGCCGTCGATGGCGTAAACGAGCAGCGCGTCCTCATCCTCATAATGGCTCAGATGTTCGAGCGTCACGGGGTAGGCGCACATCTCGTCGGCGGGGATGGTATAGACTTCAATCGCGCCTTCCTGCACGCCGGCTTCATCGAGCAGATATTTGATCGGGATACCGGTCACTTCGTTGGTGGTAATCAGGCCGCCGGTCACCGGGTCAAGCGTGCAGTGCATGGTCATTATACGGGTGACGGAAGGATACTTCTCGATCATCTCGCCCAGCGTGATGGTGAAGGGGTTGTCGACCAGCCCGTCCACAGTCACTTCCCAATCGTCGAAGGGGAACCGGCTCTCGTCGAGATCGTTGACATAATCGTCATAGATCATATAGTCTGAGAAGCCGGCCAGCCAGTTCAGCGTGAACATGTCGTCCGGGTCGGTCGTTGTCGTCTGATCCCAGGTGAATTCCGCTTCGGCGCTCTCGCTGTCAACGTCGAGGATGCCGCGCAGGCGGTCGTATTTCACGTCGTCCCAGAGCATCATCTTGCCGTTGGATTCGTTCGCGTCGTGGCAGCTCATGCAGTCGCCGCCCATATTGGTAAACGCCGCGCTCTTATGCAGGCCGTGCACAACGGAACCGAAGCTGTAATACTCGGGCACATAGCCGGGCGAATAGGTGTGGCAGCTGATGCAGTGATCGACCGTCACGTCGATATCGCCGGCAAAGTTAATGTCCATGTGTCCCATGGGCAGATTGTTCAGCGTGTCCTGGAGGCTGGTGTGGCAGGCGTAGCAGCCACGTTCATCGGCCTTGAGAACATACATATTGTAAATGCCGTCGTCCTGCGGCGTACGCTGGATTTTTACGCCATTTGCAAGTTCGCGAACTTTCGGTTCATTTTTCAGCTGAACCTCCGCCATCTGCGCGGCCAGATCCTGCTCGACGTGATACGGATCATAATCCGTACTTTCTGCCGTTGCTGCAAAGGCGCACAGCATCATCGCCAGCGCAGCCAGCAGCGCGGCCAGCGCTCGTCCTGGATTTTTCATATTTGCAACCTCCCTTTCATTTTTCGGCATTTTTGCCTTACACGCCATATTGTAAACTTGCTGACAATCCGCGTCAATGTCCGCTGCGCGACAAATTTTCCGTCGTCCATGCGACATCAGGTTTTCCGGCGCTCCGCGCCGCAGAGTTTGAAGCGTCTATTTGCATTTTCCCCGCTCATTTGTTAAAATAGAAAAATACACTGCAATATTGAGAGGTGTATTCTTTTGCAGACGATGCAGCGGAATGAACTGACCGAGGGGCCGATCCTCCCGGCGCTTTTGAAATTCTGCTGGCCGGTGCTGGTGGCGCTGTTTCTGCAATCGCTCTACGGCGCGGTCGATCTGATGGTCGTAGGACGCTTCGGCGATGCGGCGAGCGTTTCCGGCGTGGGCACGGGCAGCGCGGTGATGCAGCTGGTAACGATGATCCTTTCCGGGCTGACCACCGGCGCGACGGTTGTAATCGGCCGGCACATCGGCGAAAAGCGTCCGGACGCGGCAGGCCGCACAGTCGGCGCGGCGGTTGCGCTGTTCGCCGTCGTCGCAGCGGCGCTGACGGCGCTGATGGTCGTTTTCACGCGCCCGCTGGTGCTTCTGATGCAGACCCCCGCGGAGGCCGTCGATAAGGCCGTGGAATACGTGCGCATCTGCTCGTGGGGTATTGTTTTCATTACCGCCTACAATGTCCTCAGCGGCATTTTCCGCGGGCTGGGCGATTCGCGGCGGCCGATGATTTTCGTTGCGATTGCATGCGTGACGAACATCTTCGGCGACCTTTTCTGCGTGGGCGTTCTGCACATGGATGCTGCGGGCGCGGCTGTCGCCACGGTGGCGGCGCAGGCGGTAATCGTAGTGCTCTCGCTGGTCATCATCAGCCGTCAGGAGCTGCCGTTCCGGTTCACGCGCCGCCTGATCGCCTTTGACCGCGCCGAAATCAGCGACACGCTGCGCATCGGCGCGCCCATCGCGCTTCAGGACGCGCTGGTGCATCTTTCCTTCCTTTTGCTCAACGCGATCATCAACCGCATGGGGCTGCTGCAATCGGCGGGCTACGGCGTCGCCGAGCGCGTGACGGGCTTCATTTTTCTTGTCCCCTCCGCGGTAATGGCGGGCGCGTCGACACTGGTCGCGCAGAATATCGGTGCAAACCGCCCCGATCGCGCGCAGCAGGTGCTCTTCACTTCGATGGGCGCGGGCACTGCGGCCGGCGCGCTGCTGTTCTGCGCAGGGTTCTTCTTCGGCGGGCCGCTTTCTTCAATTTTTTCGAAGGATCCGGGCGTCGTAGCGCAGGCGGCGGATTATCTGCGCGGCTTCTCGGCCGACTGCCTGCTCACCTGCGTGCTTTTCGCGTTCACGGGCTACTTCAACGGCTGCGGCCGCACGGTTTACGTCATGGCGCAGGGCATCACCTCTTCGTTCCTGGTGCGCGTGCCCGCATCGTATCTGCTCTCCATTACAAAGGGCGCGACCCTCGCTCGCATCGGCCTGGCCGCACCAATCGCCACCATTTACGGCATCGCGCTGTATCTGCTGTGCTATCGCAAAATGCGCAGGGCCGAAAAAGGCTGACGCGCGTTCTCCCGGCGCGAAGCGCCTGAAAAACCGTCTGAAAGGAGCATGTCATGGAAAACCTGCATGTCTGCCTCATCAACGATTCTTTCCCTCCCACCATTGACGGCGTCGCTAACGCCGTTGTGAATTACGCGCGCGTAATCACTGAAAAGCACGGCAGCGCCGCCGTGCTCACGCCGTATTATCCCGACACGGACGATTCGCGCTATCCCTTCCCCGTGCTGCGCTATCCGAGCATCGATACGCAGAAGCTGGTCGGCTACCGCGCAGGCATCCCCTTTTCGGCGGAGCTTCTGAAAAAGACGGAGGACGCGCACTTCGACATCATCCACAGCCACTGCCCCGTCACCTCCACGATGCTCGCGCGCATGCTGCGCGCGCAGCTGAACCTGCCCGTCGTGTTCACCTATCACACCAAGTTCGATGTGGATATTGCAAAATCGCTCCGGGGACGCATGCTTCAGGAAGAAGCCGTGCGCCTGCTCGTGCAGAACGTCTCCGCCTGCGACGAGGTCTGGACGGTCAGCCGCGGCGCGGGCGAAAACCTCTGCTCGCTTGGCTACGACGGTCATTATACCGTCATGCCCAATGGCGTTGATTTTCCCGTCGGCCGCGTGCCGGACGAGCTTATCGCCGAGATCACGGCGGACTACGATCTGCCCTCCGGCGTGCCGGTGTTCCTGTTCGTGGGCCGCATGATGTGGTATAAGGGCGTGCGCATCACGCTCGACGCGCTCAAACGTCTGCGCAGCGCGGGACACGATTTCCGCATGGTGTTCGTCGGCGGCGGCACCGACAAGGACGAAATCGTCCGCTATGCCGAATCGCTCGCGCTGACCGATCGCGTGTTCTTCTCGCCGCCGCTGCAAAACCGCGAACACATCCGCGCCTGGTATTGCCGCGCCGACCTGTTCCTCTTCCCTTCGACGTTCGATACGAACGGCCTGGTCGTGCGCGAAGCCGCCGCATGCGGACTGGGCAGCGTGCTCATACGCGGCAGCTGCGCCGCCGAAGATATCACGGACGGCCGCACAGGTCTGCTCATCGAGGAAAACGCCGAATCAATGGCCGCCGTTCTTTCCGCGCTCTGCGCGGACAGGGCCGCGATGCGCCGCATCGGCCAATACGCTCAGCAGGAAATCTACCTCTCCTGGGACGACGCCGTCGCCCGCGCCTATGACCGCTACGGCGCCGTCATCGAAAATTACCGCGCCGGAAAATACCCGCCTCATGAGCGCCGTTCCGACGAAATCTTCCACTGGATCTCCAACGCGCTCGATCTGCAAAACAGGCTCAAGGCAAAGTACGGGAAATAAGGGAGTTGCCTTTTTTGCGAGAGGACCTTTCTTTCTGGAGAAAGAAAGGTCCTCTCGCGCTCTCCCCAAAGAAAGCCGCATGGATAAATTCGCGCCCTTCGCTCAATGGGAGTGAAGGGCGGGGCCGCGCTTATGAGGGATTATACGAATTTTCGAATTCATCGGAACGGCTGCGCCGCAAAAAAACTCTCCTGAAAAAGCAGGATAAAATGGTTTCCTTGAAGGGGTTTGGGGAAACTTCCTTTTTCTAAAGGAAGTTTCCCCAAAAACGTCCCCTCATCCCCTCGTCCCCTCTACTCCATCAGCTCCGTCAGCACGCGGTTTTGCAGGTCGAGTCCGCGCGGGGTCAGCCAGAGGTGCTCGTCGTCCCATTCGCACAGGCCTTCGTTGCGCAGCTTGCGGAGCTTTTCCTCATAGATGTTAAAGGTTTCCTGGTCGCCCCACTCCACGCCGTCGACAAGGCGCAGACCGAGCATCAGACGCTCGAAGCGCTGCTCGTCGGGGCCGATCTTCTGCAGGTTGCTCTTTTCGCCGTGCATGTAGCCCTCGAGGGTCGTCGCGTTCGTCCAGCGGCAGTTGTGCATCAGGGACGCCGCCGCGCAGCCCACGCCCAGATAATCGCGCCGCGTCCAGTAGATGAGGTTATGCTTGCACTCGAAGCCGGGCACGGCGTAGTTGGAAATTTCGTAGCGCTCCAGGCCTGCGTCCTCCGTCATCCAGTGCGCGTCGTCGTCCATCTCGGCCAGCTCGTCCTCGTTCGGGAGCAGTTCGGGATGATCGTGATAGCGGTCATAGAAGGGCGTTCCCTCCTCAACGATGAGGCTGTAGAGCGACAGATGCTTCACGCCCAGCGCCAGCGCCTTTTCCAGCGACTGCCGGAAATCGGCGGGCTTCTGCCCGGGCAGTCCGTACATCAGATCGAGGTTGATATTTTCAAACCCGGCGGCCTGCGCGTCGCGCACAGCCTTTTCCACGTCGGGCCAGCGATGGATGCGCCCCAGCGTTTCCAGCAGCGAATCCTGCGCAGCCTGCGCGCCGATGGAGAGGCGGTTGAATCCCATAGCGCGCAGCGCCGAAAACGTATCCGCATCCACCGTGCCGGGGTTGACCTCGATGCTGGTTTCCGCATCCCGGGCCACGTTCATGTTTTTATAAATTTCGCGCATCAGTTCGCGCAGAAGCGCGGGCGGAAGCACGGTAGGCGTGCCGCCGCCGAAATAGATCGTCTCCACGTCCAGCCCGTGCGCGAACTGAAGCTCTTTCTTCATCCCGGCCACGACCGGCAGCCAGAACGCCTCTTTGTTGGCGAACGAAACGAAATCGCAATAGGCGCATTTCCGCTTGCAGAACGGAATGTGCAGATACAGCCCAACGCCCATCAGGAATCCTCCATTTTCAGCACCTGCATGAACGCCTCGCTCGGAATTTCTACCGTGCCGAACTGGCGCATGCGCTTTTTGCCCTCTTTCTGTTTTTCCAGCAGCTTCTTTTTGCGCGAAATGTCGCCGCCGTAGCACTTGGCCAGAACGTCCTTGCGCACGGCCTTGACCGTCTCGCGCGCGATAATCTTCCCGCCGATGGCGGCCTGAATCGGGATTTCAAACTGCTGCCGCGGGATCACGTCCTTGAGCCGCTCGGCCATCATCCTGCCGCGCGTATAGGCGCGGTCGCGATGGACGATCATGGAAAGCGCGTCGCAGACGTCGCCGTTGAGAAGCATGTCCAGCTTGACCAGATCGCTCTTGCGATAGCCCGAAAGCTCATAGTCGAGCGACGCATAGCCGCGCGAACGGCTCTTGAGCGTATCGAAAAAATCGAAAATGATCTCGTTCAGCGGCATCTCGTAGCGCAGCACCACGCGGCTGCCCTCGTACTGCATGTCGCGGAATTCGCCGCGCTTCTGCTGGCACAGATCCATCAGCGGCCCCACATACGCCTCCGGCGTGTGAATGTGCGCCAGCACATACGGCTCGCGCATTTCCGCGATGCTCGCCGGATCGGGCATATTGGTGGGGTTATCCAGGCGGATCTCGGTGCCGTCGGTTTTCGTCAGCTCATACACAACGTTGGGCGCGGTGGTGATGAGGTTCAGATCGAACTCGCGCTCCAGCCGCATCTGGATCACTTCCATGTGCAGAAGCCCCAGGAACCCGCAGCGGAAGCCGTAGCCCAGCGCCGCCGACGTTTCCGGCTCGAAAACGAGCGACGCATCGTTCAGGCGCAGCTTGTCCAGCGCCTCGTGCAGCGGCTCGTAGTCTGCGCCGTCGGCGGGATAGATGCCGCAATAGACCATGGGGCTGACCTTGCGGTAGCCCGGCAGCGGCTCGTCGGCGGGATTGTTGTCGTCGGTGATCGTATCGCCCACGCGGGTGTCTACGATGTCCTTGATCGACGCGCCGATGTAGCCCACGTCGCCGGGGCGCAGTTCGTCCATGGCCACATAGCCCGGCCTGAAACAGCCGACCTCGACGGTGTCGAACACCGCGCCGGAAGCCATCATGCGGATTCGCGTGCCCGCGCGCACGACGCCCTGCATTACGCGCACATAGCACATCGCGCCGCGATAATTGTCGTAGAACGAATCGAACACCAGCGCCTTGAGCGGTTTGTCCGCGTCTCCCTTGGGCGCGGGGATATATTTGACGATATCCTCCAGCACCTCGTCGATATTGATGCCGTTTTTCGCGCTGATGAGCGGCGCGTAGCTCGCGTCAAGGCCGATCACGTCTTCGATTTCCCTGCGCGTCTCTTCCGGCTGCGCGCTGGGCAGATCGATCTTGTTGATGACCGGAATGATCTCCAGATCGTGATCGAGCGCCATATAGACGTTCGCCAGCGTCTGCGCCTCCACGCCCTGCGTGGAATCGACCACCAGCAGCGCGCCCTCGCACGCGGCCAGCGCGCGTGAGACCTCGTAGGCGAAGTCGACGTGGCCGGGCGTGTCGATCAGGTTGAGGATATACGTCTCTCCATCCTTCGCCGTGTATTCCATGCGCACGGCCTTTGACTTGATGGTGATGCCGCGCTCGCGCTCCAGTTCCATCGAGTCAAGAATCTGATCCACCATTTCGCGCTTCTGAAAAACGCCGGTGCGCTCCAGCAGACGGTCAGCCAGCGTGCTCTTGCCGTGATCGATGTGCGCGATGATGCAGAAATTGCGAATATGATCCATCCGTTCGGACATGTTTTCCCTCCGGCCACAAAATCCCAATTTTACAGATATCATATCCGAATCCGGAAAAAATTGCAAGCGATTGATTGATTCCTGCGGATATGGTATACTTCCCTGCGAACCGGAGGTGGGGTTGAAAATGAAGGGACGCGAATATTGGCGCAAAGCTTTGCGCCAGATCAAAGACGTGCGCATGCTCGCGCTGGCGGGGATGCTCTGCGCGCTGCGCATCGTGCTGGAAAGCTATCTGTATATTCCTTCAAAGGGGCCGTTTTTTCCGCTGTTTACGCTGCTGGAAATGCTTTCTTCCTTCCTGTACGGGCTGTTTCTGTATGAAAAAAAGATTTCCTTTCCGCGCTGCGCGCTGTGCAAGGGGCTTCTCAACCTCATCTGCAACGTGCTGCTGACCTCGCTGTTCCTTTCCATGATGTACGGCAAGGCCGTGACGGTCTATATGGCCGGGCGCGCGGTGAAAAACGCGGCGCTGTTCCTGCCGGAAGGGCTGCTTCTTTTCCTGCTTTTGAAGGCGATGCAGCCGCGTCTGAACGCGCTCGCGCCGGGCGCGCGCCGCACGAAGGCGTAACGGAGGAGTTATGACGGAAATTCAGGTGTTCGACGGCTTCACCGGCAAGCGCATCGCTTCCAACCCCTGCTTCGACGGCGGCGGGCGCATGGACTGTTATTCTCTTTTCGACGGCGTGACGGCGATGCTCATCCGGCTGGAAACGCACGGCTTTGAAGAGCGGCGCTCCCCGCGCGACGGGCTGGAGATCAACTTCTGCGTCAGCGGCCGGTTTGAAAGCAGCTTTTCCCCGCGCGACCAGGCCGCGCTCACGCCGGGCGACATGTCGGTGAACCGCTTCGACGGCGTGCACGGCGCGCTGTCGGAATCGCGCTTTCCGCTGGGTTATTATGAAGGCGTATGCCTGGACGTGAACTGCGCTTCCGCCGCCCGCTGGATGGCGGAAAACGTGCCGCCGCTTGCCACCGATTTCGCGCGCCTTGACGAGAATCTGCTGGGTGGACGATGGTATTTTGCCGGAAGCGCCGGCCCGCGCTGCGAGCATGTGTTCCGCGAGTTTTTTGAAAACCTGCCCTACGCGGGGCGCGAGTTCCTTCGGCTGAAGACGCTGGAGCTGTTCATGCTGCTGGAAAACGTGCCGCGCGTGGAAGCGGCGCAGGAATATTGCTCCGCCGAACAGCTGCGGCTCATCCGCCATCTGCGCGATCATCTGCTCGACAACCGCAGCAGCTACGTCTCTCTCGCCCATCTGGCGAAAGAACACCATATTTCCGTCACCCAGCTGCAAAAGCTCTTCCGTCAGGTGTACGGCATGCCGATGTACCACTACGTCCGGGAATACCGGCTCGAGCAGGCCGCCGTCGAGCTTTCCAGCAGCGACAGGCGCGTCGTTGAAATCGCGCTGAACGCAGGCTACGACAGCGCCAGCAAGTTCTCCGAGGCGTTCAAAAAGCGCTATCACGTCACGCCCAGCGCGTTCCGCACCGCCGCAATCGCGGCGAAAAAACGGAATAATATTACCAAAACGGAATAGCCCTTCGCGGTTAGATGTGTTATACTCCACGTCGGTTAAAGAATACTAACCAAAGGAGGAACACTCAAAAATGAAGAAACTTCTTTCCGTCATTCTCAGCATCGTCTGCCTGTTCGCCTTCTGCGCCTGCGGCACAGCCGAAGAAGCGCAGGATGAATTCCTCAGCGAAATCCAGGGCTCCTTCATCGAGCTTTTCCCGGAGCTTTCCAAAGAAGAATACCATGACGCGTGGGTCGAGGCCGTCGAGCCGCTGGTGGGCGAAGATGCGGCCGAGGATACGATCGCGTATCTGCTCAACGTCTGCATGGGCAGCCTGTATGGCGAAGAAGCCATTGCCAAATATGAAGCCGATCCCGAGAGCATGCAGTTCAACTGCTACTATATCGGCGGCGTCGCGATGATGACCGTCGAAGGCAACACGATCACCGGCGTGGACGCGGACGGCAACGTGGTGTTCAGCCACAGCTATTCCCCCGTCGATCTGGAAAACGAAAACGGTTTCCTGTTCTATCAGAGCGCCGATGCGGACGCGGGTCAGTTCACCTATTTCGCCTTCTCGCCCGACACCATGGAAGAAACCTTCCACCTCGAATTCCGCTACGCCGAAGATCTCGACGACCTGCAGAGCTGGTTTGAAGGCAGCTACGCCTACTGGAACGTCGGCGCCATCGCCGAGGATTACACCGAGGAAGAAATCCTTGGCGCAATCAACCTGTTCGCCACGGAAAACCTCTCCGGCGAAGAAGAATAACCGCTGAAACCGCAAGCGCCCGGCTGCTTCCTCCGAAACAGCCGGGCGCTTTTTTAGGACAGCAGATAGGAAATGAAATTTGAATGGGAAAGTGCAAGGATACTGCAAAAGAGCCTGCTCAGAATTTTCTGTAAAGAAGGGCTTTCTGTGATAGAATAAAGATAAGGTACAATAAGTTGCGCAAATTCCAGAACAGGAGGATTGAAAACAGTCCCCAAAACAAGGGACAAGGTCAGCGTCATCTGGTAGAATGAAGTTGCACAACCAACATTCGAAAGGAGACGCAGACCATGTCCGAGAAAATTGTAACACTGAACGAGGAAGTAATCAAGGGGGAAATCCGGGAACTTGTACGCGGGAGCGTG
>SFFS01000297.1 GCA_004557805.1 Clostridiales bacterium
CGCTGTTTTGGAAGAGCGCGATGCTTCGGGCGCGTTACTTCCCGTGCGGGAGGGCGGCGCAGGGAAGGCGCTGGTGGGCGGTCAACGCGCGTGTGTGCGTGCGGCGACGGTTGGCGAGGATGCGCCGACAACGTGCGCGCCGATGTCGGCTGACGAAGCCGGCGCAGGCATGACGGTTGGTAGCTTGGCATCGCTGTTTTCCCTGGTAGAAAACGCGGAAGACGTTGCTGCTGTGGCTTCTGCGCACCCGGCGGTCGTTTTCGCAGCGCGCCGCTGTTTTATGTGCGGTTACTGCACATTGAAGTGCCCCACAAACGTTGACGCGCGCGGCATGTTTACGGCGCTGCGTGAGCTGTTTTCCCTGGGTGGTGTGGTCGATGACAGCGGCTTCACCATGACGCAAGTCGATAAGGAATGGCATTGCTTTTCGGCGTATCGCGCGGTGTACGGCATTTGGTACGTAGATTTGCCCCAGATAGAGGATGCGCCTGCGCTGGGTGCCGATACGCTGTTCTTCCCGGGCTGCCCGCTGGCAAGCTATTCTCCCGATTTGACGCGTCAGGCGTTCGCGTGGTTGCAGGAAAACGCGGGCCCCGTGGTGTATACCGATGCCTGCTGCGGTAGCCCGCTGAAGACGGCAGGCTACGGCGATCGCGCTGATGCGTACAAGAAATCCCTGGTGGAACGAATGATCGCGGCGGGAATCCATCGTGTTGTGTGCGTGTGTCCCGGTTGTGCGGAAGAGCTTGCAGCGGCCGCAGCGGCGCAAGGTGCTGCGTTGGAGATGGTCGCGTTGCCGCAGCTTCTGGCGGATGCCGGCGTGCGCGTGAGCGCCAAACGCGCACGTGAGCTTGTCGCGCAAGCGGCGGCGGAAGTGCGAGAGGCGTCCGGCGCGACGGAAGCGGGCGAAGCTGTAGCCTCAAACGCGCTGTCCCACGTGGGCGAATCTGCGGGCGTACAGCCCGATGCGAGCGAAGTCGCGGATGTGTGCGCCGCGGCTTCCGCAAGTAAAACTGCAAGCGAAACCGCAGTTGAGGTGTGTATTGCGCCGTTTGATTCGTGCCACGATCGCGAAGGTGTTTTCGGCGGCCCGCTTCGCATGCTTCTTCAGGCGCAAGACGTTCGAGTGGTTGAAATGCTGCATCATGGCGCGAATGCGTTGTGCTGCGGAGGTGCCGGTGCGGTAAGTCTGGTAGATCCGGCCATTAAAGAGCAGCGCATCGATTACCTGCTTAAAGACGAGGCGGCGCAAACAGGCGCTGAGCTGCTAGTTTCGAATTGTCCTACGTGCACGTATACGGCGGCGCAGAAGCGTCGTGCCGATATAAAGGCGGGGCGTGCGGTGAGCAAAGCTGTTCCGTGCAATTATCTGGAGCTCATCTTTCCGGGGCGGTTCGATTGGAATCAGGTGTTTGACCAGCTCGAGGGCATGTGGTCGGGGCAGTATGCCGCTTGGGTTCGTTCGGTTTTGCTGTAGGGCGTTAAGGTTGCTGCGGGTTGTGGGAGCAAATTTCCTCCCGTGAGCGGCACTTCGCAAGGGGAAGCCGCTCGGAAGATTTTGCTACGGACGGGCGCATCTTCGGGCGTGCTTTCGGGCGCGTTTCTAGGGCGCGTCTTCCGTGCGCAGCCCTTCGCAACGTCCTTTTCCGTGAAAAAAGAGACCCCCATTTTCGGGGGTCTATCTGGTGCTATCTATTGATATCGCCACTGTATTTCAACGGCAGTGAACAATGCGGCGACTTAGTGCGAGCAGGTGGGTGTATCGGGTGTTTCAATACCCAGCGCGTGCGATGCCTCGTTGCGCAGTTCCTCAATGGTCAGCGTGTAGCACGCCAGCGCGTCAATCCAGCGGCGCAGGCAGCTGCGGCCCTTGTCCGTGAGCGTGAACAGGCGCTTTGCCGAACCTTCTTCGGGAATGTCCCAGCGCGACGTCACGAGCCCCGATTCCTCTAGGCGTTTCAGCGTGCGGTATACTCCGGTGGCATCGGGCTTTTTACCGCCGAACATGGGCGACTTTGCGGCTTCCTGCACAATAACGTAGCCATGCAGGGGCTTTTCGGATTCGGCAAGGATGGTCAAAATCGTAGGCTGAGAAAGACGATTGAGCGATTTTCCCAGTTCGGCGCACTCTTTCATAT
>SFFS01000055.1 GCA_004557805.1 Clostridiales bacterium
CCCTTTGCGGAGCACTTCGTGCTGTCCTCAAGGGCTAGTCGTCGCTTCGCTCCTCCCTCCGGAAATTCCGCAGAATTTCAGAAGGCGGGTCCTCTCCATTGAAAAACGTTAGTTTTTCGATGGCCTGAACGGCGCGATAACTCGCGCCGTTTTTGTGTGCTTCCGCCGTTTCAGGGCTGCTCCTGCGCATGCTTTTCTTCGCTTTGCTCCGCCATCCTTTTTTCCATCGCCGCCTGCTTGGCCAGAATGGCGTTTACCTTGTCGTAAAGGTCTTCGATCATGATTTCGGTTTTCAGGTTGACCTTGTAATCGTTTTCGGCGCGGCGGCGGTCCTTTTCCTCCTGCCGGTTCTGGCTCATCATGATGAGCGGCGCCTGAATGGCCGCAACGCAGGACAACACCAGATTCAGCAGAATGAACGGATACGGGTCGAACGCCCTGGCGGCAAGCGCCGCGTTAACGATCATCCACAGGATCAGCACGCCCGTAAACGAGAAGATGAACGCCCAGCTGCCTGCAAATCTGGCGATAGCGTCCGCCGCCCGCTGTCCAAGCGTATATTTTTCCTTTTCTTCCGCAGGGTTCACGGAAACCCGGCTGTCCGCCAGCAGCGCCAGCACCTCTTCATCCGTCATATCGTGCCGAATATCCTTCAGCACTTCTCGAAGCAATTTCCGGTTTTCTTTCATTCGTCGCGTCCTCTCCTTCGTATCGCTGCGCGGGATAGCCGATCCCTATTTTACACCGCTGCGCGGAACGTGTACAGTGAGTTTTTTCTCTTTCCATCTATATTTTTCCCAGCGCGTTTTCCATCTCGCGCAAATGCTGGCGCGCGCCCTCCCCGTCCGCATAGATCCAGCGGCTCCCGAACGGCCCCGGCTGCGCCGCCTTTCTGAACAGCAGCGGCGTATAACGCCCATGCAGCGCCGCCAGCAGCGCTTCGTTTTCCGCCGCGCTTGCGCGGCATTCTAGCAAACGGGCTGAATACAGCAGCGGCATGGCGGCCAGCAGCGCAGCCGCGTGTTCCTGCGGCGCTTCGGCCAGCATTGGCGCAAGAAAGGCCAGCTGCTTTTGCGCTGCGTCGCGCCAGCCTCCGCCTACGTCGAGAGCCGCGAGCGCCGCAAGCGCCTCCAGCGCGGCGGCGTTTCCGGAAGGCAGCGCGCCGTCGTACGTCTCGACGGGCCGCACGAACAGCTTTTCCGCGCCGCCCGGCGTCATGCGAAAGCCAGGCTCCTGCCGCGCCGAAAAGCGCGTCAGCATCGTGCGGGCAAGCGTCACGGCCCAGTCGAGCCACGCGCCGTCGAGCGTGCTCTGATACAGCGCCAGCGCGGCGTTTACGGTCTGCGCAGTATCGTCGAGAAAGCCGTAGTTCTCGCCTGCGCACACGGAAATCGTTTCGTCAGGGAGCGTCATTCTTTCGCGCAGGAACGCGCCCGCGGCAATCGCCGCGTCCCGGTAAAGCGCGCGGCCGGTCGCGTCCCATGCGCGGCACAGCGCCTGCACGGCCAGCGCGTTTTGCGCGGCGAGGATTTTTTCATCGCGCAAAAGCGCGTTTTTTTCTTTCCGCCACCTCCAGACTCTTTCGCACAGCGCCAGCATGCGCGGCGTTTCAATGCCGTCGTGTCCCTGACGTGAAGGCATGGTCTTTTCGGTGATGCCGTAATAGATGCAGAACGCGTCGCCGTCCGCGTCGCCCAGCAGGCGCAGCATATCGGCGCGCGCCAGTTCGAACGCGTCCGCGCCTTCCGGCTCCCACTGCGCGGCGTAAAACGCGCCGCAGGGGGCGCGCATTTCGCGCAGCATCCACGCAAGCGTCCGTTCCGCCGCAACCAGAAACGTCGGCTCGTGCGAAACGAGCCATACCTCGATGCACGCATCCGCGAACAGCGCGTTGTCGCCAAGCATCTTTTCCTTTTCCGGCACGCGCCACGCGGGATCAAGCGCGTAGCGCAGCACGCCGCCGCCCACATGATCGAAAATCGCGCCGCCGCACTGGCCGCGCAGCGTTTCCAGCGCCATTCCAAGCGCCGCCTCGTCGCCTCCGACCGCGCCGCAGCGCGCCAGCAGCTTCACGCTCAGCGGCATGGGAAACTTCGGCGGCGCGCCGAATCCGCCGAAACGCGCGTCAAACCGCTCCTCCATGCGCTGCCGGAAGAGCGGATACAGCTCCTTCCCCGCCGCCCCCGTCTGCGCAAAACGAAACCGCGCCCGCGCCGTTTCAACGTTTCTGCGTGCAAGCGCGTCCAGCTTTTCGCGGGAATGCTCCCACATGTCGGCGGCTTCGCGCAGCGCTTCCAGCAGCTGCTCCGCCGGAAGATAGCCCAACGTCCAGAACGGCATCCGGCCGGGCGTCAGCAGCGCCGTCAGCGGCCAGCCGGCGCTCGCCTTTTCCGCGCTCTGCGCGGCAAAATACGCCGCATCGACGTCCGGGCGCAGATCTCGGTCGACCGCAACGCAGATGAACCGCCGGCTCAGCAGCTCCGTCAGCTGCGGACTGCTGCGGATTTCGCGCCACTGCCGCTCGCACCAGCGGCACGCGGAAAAGCCGGCCGTCAGAAAGACCGGCCGGTTTTCGCGGCGCGCCAGTTCGAAGGCTTCGCCGCCCCATTCGTGCCAGAAAACGGTTTCGCTTTTCGCCGTCATAAACCAAAATCCCCCGCAAGGCTTTTCCGTGTATTCTCTGCCCTGCGGAGGATTTTTATCCGTATGGTTCCGTTATTCCGTGTACATTTTTTGCAGCGCTTCGCGCTCGCTTCGTCCGAACCCCAGCCGTTCGCTCCAGAACGTTTCAAACCCGCCCTGCGCGCGCAGGAACGCGTCGAGGTATCTTTCGTCGGCGATCATATACGACCAGAGAATCTCGCGCTCGAGCGCCGTCATCCCCTCGCCCATGCGCGCGTAATCGCAGCGGTTCATCTCCTCGAGCCGCCCGTTCGCCAGCAGATAATCGCGGCGAATCGCCTCCTTCGGAACGCCCAGCGCCTGCAGAATCACGGCGGTGTATACGCCCGTCCTGTCCTTGCCCTGACAGCAGAAATACAGCGTCGGCTTTTTTTCCTCCAGCAGCATCTCGAAAAAGCGGCGCATCGGCTCGCGGTGCGTCTCGGGAAAGCCCGCATAGCGCGCGGTCATCTCGTCGCCGGGCATGCCGCGGCGCAGGATCAGCCCGGGCAGCATCGGCGAAAGGCGGCGCATCGAAGCGACCTCGCCGCACAGCGCCAGATATTCCGTGCCCGCAATTACCGGCGCGGGCATGCGGCCGCGCTCCATGGGCGAGCGCAGATCGAGCCTGCGCGCAACATGATACCGCTCCGCCGTCTCGGGCGTATCATCCCACTGGCATGCGCGCAGCAGCGCGCCCGAAACAATCCGTCTTCCATTCGCCGTTTTCAGTCCGCCCAGATCGTGCAGGTTTACCATGCTCTCGCTTTTCCTTCCGTATCCGTTCATCGTTTGTTCATATTCTATCATGTTCCGGCAAAGAAAACCATCTTTAATTTGTCCGGCAACTTACACAATTCCACAAATCCGCGCAAAAAAATATCAATTCGCTTGAGATTCACTCCGCTAACCTGTATAATGGATATGATATTTACAGGGAGGTATGTTTCGTTGAATACGCTCATGAACATCGTTTTCTTCGCTTCCATCGTGCTGTATTTCGTTTCCTCCGTGCTGCTTTTCTCCGGCTCCGTGTTTAAAAAGCAGACGCTGCTCAAGCTCGCCTGGATCGGCACGCTGACCGGCTTCGCCGTACATACGGCGTACGCGGTGATGCGCGGCGTCGTCGCCGGCCGCATCCCGATGAGCAATCAGTTCGAATTTGCAACGATGATGGCCTGGGGCTGCGTGCTGCTGGGCGTGATCCTGCGCGTGCGCCTGAAGGCCGACTGGATCCTCTCCATCGCCGTCCCCATCGCGTTCATCGTGCAATCCTACGCCGCGCTTCAGCCGCGCGATATCAACGAACTGATGCCCGCGCTGCGCAGCGCGTGGTTCGCGCTGCATATCGGCACGGCCGTGTTTTCCTATGCGTCGTTCGCGCTGGCGGGCTGCATCGGCGTGAAGTATCTCGTCTCCGCGAAAAAGGGCGGCGAAACCGCCGCTTCCGAGCATCTCGATCAGCTCGACCGCCTCGCCTACAAGCTCATCGCGTTCGGCTTCCTCATGCTGACCATCGTCATCCTGTCCGGCTGCGTCTGGGCGGAGCAGGCGTGGAGCACCTTCTGGAGCTGGGATCCGAAGGAAACCTGGGCGCTGATCACGTGGATCATCTACGCCATTTTCCTCCATCAGCGGCTGCGCAAGAGCTGGCGCGGCAAGCGCATGGCGTGGTTCGCCATCATCGCTTTCATCTGCGTGCTGTTCACCTTCGCGGGCGTAAACACGCTCCTGCCCGGCCTGCACGCCTACGCCTGACGGGGAAGGCGCAATGAGCAGCATTCCCGTTTATACGTTCGTCGCATGGTCCGGCACGGGCAAGACGACGTTCCTGGAAAAGCTGGTGGCCGAGCTGAAAGCGCGCGGCCTGCGCGTGGCGACGATCAAACACGACGCGCACGACTGCTTTGAGGTGGACAAACCCGGAAAAGACAGCTGGCGCATGACACAGGCGGGCGCGGATATCGCCGTCATCATGTCCGACACGCACAGCGCCATGATGGAAAACCGGCCGGTATCGCTCGACGCAATGATCGCGCGCATTCACGACGTCGACGTTATTCTCACCGAGGGATACACGCCCGGCCCGTGGCCGAAAATCGGCATCCGCCGCGCCGCTACAGGCAAAGATTTCCGCTTCCCGGCGGAGGAATGCCTGGCCGTCATATCCGATACCCCGGTGGAGGCCGCTGTGCCTACGTTCGCGCTGGGCGACGCACGCAGCATGGCCGATTTCCTGCTGGCCGATATGAAAAAGCGGCAGGGCTGAATTTTTTCGCCGCGCAGCGCGCGGCCAAATACCGTATCCGTAAGGGGAATTTGATGGACTTGAGTTACATTTATACGCTGCTGTCCGGCGGCGTTTCCGACAAACTGACCGTTAAGCGCATCGTGCGCGGCCTGCAATGGACGGCCGCCGAGCTTTCCGACGGCAGCATGGGAATCGCCATGCGCTACCCCTCCGAGACCATTCCACGCATGCACAACGACACGCTCGTCGGCCTTTCCGCGCGCGAGGCTGCCGAAGCGGTGCTCTCGTGGAACCAGGAGGAATCGAGCGAGGCCATGGCCGTCATCAACGCCTGGTACAACGCGCCTTCCCGCGTTCCCGTCCGCGCGCAGAAATACCCCTATACCGACGCCTGCACGGCCGGTTTCGACACGTGCGGCAAGACGATCGGGCTGGTAGGTCATCTGCGGCTGGGCGACGACGTGCTGGCGCACGCGAAGCAGGTTTATATCCTCGAACGCAAGCCGCAGCCTGGCGATTATCCCGATCCTGCCTGCGATTTTCTGCTGCCCCGGTGCGACGTGGCGCTCATCACCGGCAGCGCGTTTTCAAACAAGACCATGCCGCATCTGCTCTCGCTGTGCGGCGGCGCAAAGGTGATCGTCGTGGGTCCCTCCACGCCGCTGTGCCCCGCGCTGCTCGATTGCGGCGTAGACAGGCTGTGCGGCCTATCCGTGCGCAGCGACGAAGCGGTGCTGACCGCCATTGCCGAGCGCGCCGAAACCGGCTATCGCTACGGCGACGCGTTCCGGCTGGAAAAATAAGGGCGCGCGTGTTCAAAATGAAAACCATCCGCATGAGCAATCATGCGGATGGTTTTTGCTTCTCTGGAAAGTTTTTACCGGGCCGGCGGACGGAAAGAGCAAGCCCCTGCCGCCCGCACGACCGTTCGCACGGATGTTTCTGCTTCTCCCGACACATACGCCGTCGGAACGCCCCGCCCGTTTCCGTTGGCTCAGCGTTTTCCGGCCTTATGCTCCACCCTGAGCTTTTTCATTTCCATTCGGATGCGCGCCTCGCGCTGCTCGCTTTCTTCGCGAATCGCCTGCTCCTTGCGGCGAATCTCCGCGCGCACAGCCTCGCTGCGCTCGCGCAGCTGCTGAATCAGCCTGCGGTTATAGATGCGCGCATACGGGAACGCCGACAGCATGCGGCGCACAAGCGCGCCCTGCTCGGCCAGCTTTTCGCGCACGCCGCGCGTAATGGCCTCGGTGCTGTCGCCCGCCGTGTCTTCAGCCGTTTTGCGAATCTTGCCCAGAATGGTCGTGGATATAACGGCGTCGCTGACGATCAGCGCGAACAGCACGCCGCTGACAATATCCAGCGCCAGCTGCGGAATGCCTTCAAACAGCCCGAACAGAAACGGCTTGACCAGATAGATCATCACCAGCCCCAGCAATCCGAACGGAATCAGCGTGTTCGCGCAGACGCGGCCGTTGATGTTGAAGCGACGCTTGCTGTAATCCCACCAGCGGGCGTGAAACAGCTTCTCCATCACATAGCTCGTCACGTATTCCAACGTGCCGCACAGCACCATCGCCATGATAAACACAAGCGCGGGCTGCTCGGAAATCGGCGAAAGCACAGCCGTAATCAGCACCGAACCGAAGCCGTAGATCGGGCAGTACGGCCCGATGAGCATTCCGCGGTTGATGAACCGCTTGAACTCAAACAGCTTGCACGTCACTTCCATCATCCATCCGAGCACGGCGCTGATGAAAAAGAGCAAAAAATAGTATTCCAGCTGCGTCCTCATTTGTGAAAGCACTCTCCCCCGTCGATTGATGAGGCGATTATAACATATTGCGCGGCGGTTGCCAACCGGACTCTTTCGGATGCAGTGCGGGGCGGAATATAAAAAAAGCGGCGCTTGCGCCGCTTAAAAATCGTCTCCCCGCTTCAGAACGCCACGTGCATAAACAGCGCCACGCAGCAGAGGATCACTGCGAACGGAACATACACATAGCGGCCCACCGAATACCACAGTTCCCCGCGTCTGCGCTTGCTGCCGGAATTGACCGCAGCGAGCAGCATATCTTTTTTCATGACGTAGAACCACGAAATCGCCCCCAGCGTCGCGCCAATGGGAATGATATAGATGGAGACGAGATCCATCCACGGCCCCCACTTGGAAATGGGCTCCATCCCCAGACCGCAGCCCAGGCACAGCACGCACAGAATGGCCAGCACCGCTGCGCGGCTGAGCTTCGGGAACCGATGCAGAAGCGATTCCGCAACCGCCTCGAACATATTTTGCAGCGAACTGACGCCCGCAAAAATCATCGCCACATAGAGAATGACGGCGAAAAGGCGGCCCATGGGAATATCCTGCAAAATGGTGGGCAGCGTCACGAACAGCAGGCTCGGCCCCGCGCCAACGTCCAGCCCATAGGAAAAGCAGGCGGGAATAATCACCAGCGCGGCCACGACGGCGGCGATGGTATCAAACAGCGCCGTATTCTGCGCAACGCCCACAACGTCCTCATCCTTGGAAAGATACGCTCCATAGACGATCATGCCGCTCCCGGTGACGGAGAGAGAAAAGAACGCCTGGCCCATCGCCCAAATCCAGATCATCGGATTTTTCAGCGCTTCCCAGCGGGGCGTAAACATGAACCGATAGCCTTCCGCCGCGCCGGGCAGCAGCGCCACCCGCACCGCCAGCACCACGAAGATCAGGAAAAACAGCGGCATCATCACCTTGTTGCTTTTTTCGATGCTGTGCGCGCCGAAAAACAGCGTCAGGAGCGTGCCCAGAACAACCACCACATGAAACGGCACCACCGAAAACGACGTGCTCGAAAACGCGCCGAACCACGCGCCCGCGTCCGAAGTCATTAGCGTTCCGAAGAGCGAATCGACCAGCGCCTTGAGAATATACGTCACAATGACTGCATAGCCGATGGCGATGCACAGCGAACCCGCCAGCGGCAGCCAGCCGAGGATTCCGCCCGCCTTGCCCGCCGCTTTGCCGCGGGTCGCCCAGGCGTTTTCATACGCTCCCAGCGTTCCGGTTCCCGCGCGGCGTCCGATGGCGAATTCCGCCGGAAGCCCGACATAGCTGAAAATAAAAACGAACAGCAAATAGACGAGCAAAAACGCTCCGCCGCCATTGCTGCCCATCTTGTTCGGGAAGCCCCATACGTTCGCCATGCCCACGGCCGACCCCACCGAGGCCATGATAAAGCCCCAGCGGCTCGCAAAGCTCCTGGTATTTTTCCTGTGTTTCATTGTTTCGACCATCCATTCATGCGTACTGTTTGATATTAGGTTCATTTTAACGCTTTATCAGCTAAAAGTCAAACAAAACGCAGAAAAAAACGGTGATAATTTGGTGCAAATGCCGCCGGAAAGTACGGATATTTTTCGCGCGCATACGCGCGCTTTGGGCTACGCGGTGGCGGGCTGCCTTGTGCGGCGGTTGTTTATCCGCAAAAACAGTTAAGGCCCGGTTCGCGCGCTTTCGGCGATTCTGCTTGTTCTTTCCGCGCGCATGCGCGCTTTGGATTGCGAACAGCGCCGAGCCGCCTTGTGCAGCGCTTGTTTATCCACGGAAACAGCCCAGAACCAATTCGGCACGTTTCCAGAAATTCTGCTTGTTTTTCCGCATGCAGACGCGTACTTTGGATTACGCGCAGCGCCGGGCCGCCTCATGTGGCGCTTGTTTATCCGCAGAAGCCGCTAAGGTTGGATTCGGCGCGCTTCCTGCGGTTCCGTTTGTTTTTTCTGCACGCATGTAATCCTTAGAGTTGTAATGTCGCGCTGAACTTTTGTATGCAGCACTGCTCGTTCGGATGAATTTTCAAAACCCTCACCAACGTTTTTTCCGCGCGACGACGCATACTTTGGATTACGCGCAATTTCGGTCTGCCTTATGCGGCGCTTGTTTATCCGCAGAATCCGCTAAAGTTGGATTCGGCGCGCTTCCCGCAGTTCCGCTTGTTTTTCTGCACGCATGTAATCCTTAGAGTTGTAATGCAGCGCTGAACTTTTGTATGCAGCACTGCTCGTTCGGATGAATTTTCAAAACCAGCCCAGCGTTTTCTCTCCGATTTCTCTTGTTTTCTGCACGACGACGCATACTTTGGATTACGCGCAACGCCGAGCCGCCTTATGCGGCGCTTGTTTTTCCGCAGAAGCCGCTAAGGTTGGGTTCGACGCGCTTCCAGCGGTTCCGTTCGTTTTTTCCGCGCGCATGCGTGCTTTGGATTGCGAACAGCGCCGAGCGGCCTCATGTGGCGTTGATTTATCCGCAGAAACAGCTAAGGCTCGGTTCGCGCGTTTTCGGCGGTTCTGCTTGCTTTCTTTCCTCGCGCGCATGTGATCCTCAGGGTATAACGCAGCGCTGAACTTTTGTACGCAGCACTGCTCGTTCGGATGAATTTTCAAAACCAGCCCAGCGTTTTCTCGCCGATTTCTCTTGTTTTCTGCACGACGACGCATACTTTGGATTACGCGCAGCGCCGGGCCGCCTCATGTGGCGCTTGTTTATCCGCAGAAACATCCCTGACTCGGTTCGGCGTATTTTCAGCGGTTCCGTTTCTTTTTTGCGTGCGCATGTGATCTTCTGGTCATAACGCAGCGCTGAACTTTTGTATGCAGCACTGCTCGTTCGGATGAATGTTTAGAACCCGGCACGGCGTTTTCTTCGCCGATTTCTCTTTTTTCCACGCGACGACGCATACTTTGGATTACGCGCAACGCCGAGCCGCCTTATGCGGCGCTTGTTTATTCGCAGAAACATCCAAAGCCCATTTCGGCGCATTTTCAAGTCCCGCCTTTTTTCTATGTGCGCCTGCACGTTCTCCCAAATGCGCGCAGCGCCGTACTGCCTTGCGCAGCGCATATTCATTCTCAGCCGCGATTCAATCCACGCCCTTTTCGCGCGCATCTGCGCGCTGAATCGCGCCGTATCTTCCCGTTTCACCGCCGTCCCTTCAAAAGCACAATCCCGGCACGGCGCCGCCGAACCGGGATTGAAAAATATCACGACAGATTCTGCTTCTCCACTAGGTGCTCTCCGCCGTACATTTCGCGCAGCTTCGGCTTTTCGATTTTGCCGGTGGGGTTCCGCGGCACGTCGGCAAAAATGATGCGGCGCGGACGCTTGTAGCGCGGCAGCTGCATGCAGAATTCGTTAATCTGCTCCGCTGTGCATTCATGGTCCGGCTTGAGCTGGATGATCGCGGCGGAAATCTCGCCCAGACGCGCGTCGGGCAGGCCAATCACAGCCACGTCCTTGACGGCCGGATGTGCGCTGAGGAAATCCTCGATCTGCACCGGGTAAATGTTCTCGCCGCCCATAATGATAACGTCCTTTTTGCGGTCAACAAGATAGATAAAGCCGTCGCCGTCCTCCATGGCCATATCGCCGGTAAACAGCCACCCGTCGCGCAGCACCTCCGCCGTCGCCTTCGGGTCGTTATAGTAGCAGCTCATCACGCCCGGGCCCTTCAGGCACAGTTCGCCCACGGCGCCCGGTTCGACGGGCTTGCCTGTCTCGTCCACAATCCGCGTCTGCCAGCCGTATCCGGCCTTGCCGATTGCGCCGACTTTATCAATGTTCTCCACGCCCAGATGCACCGCGCCCGGCCCGATCGACTCACTCAGGCCGTAGTTCGTATCATACTGATGGTGCGGGAAATATTCCAGCCAGCGGCGGATCAGACTGCGCGGCACCGGCTGCGCGCCGATGTGCATCAGCCGCCACTGCGAAAGCTGATAATCCTCCAGCCGCATTCTGCCGCTGTCCAGCGCGTTGAGAATATCCTGCGCCCACGGCACCAGCAGCCAGACGATCGTGCAGCGCTCCTTCGATACGGTTTCGAAAATATATTCAGGCTTTGTGCCCTTCAAAATGACGGCTTTTCCGCCCACAAGAAAGCTGCCGAACCAATGCATTTTCGCGCCGGTATGATACAGCGGCGGAATGCAGAGGAACACGTCGTCCCTCGTCTGCCCGTGATGCTTCTGTTCAACGATACAGGCGTGCATCAGGCTCCTGTGCTTATGCAGAATGGCCTTTGGGAATCCCGTCGTGCCCGACGAAAAATAAATCGCCGCATCGTCGTCGTCGGTGAGCAGCACATCGGGCGAGGCGCTCGAGCAATTCGCCGTCAGTTCGGTGTAGTCGTCGGCGAAAGTCGGGCACAGGCCGCTTCCGGCATACAGAAGCAGTCTCCGTTCGCAGATTTTTTCGGCAATTTCCTCCACGCGGCCGATGAACTCCGCGCCAAACACCAACACGTCCACCTCGGCCAGACCGAGACAATATTCAATTTCCGAGGCCGCGTAGCGGAAGTTCAGCGGCACCACCACCGCGCCCGTCTTGAGCACGCCGAAATAAATCGGCAGCCATTCCAGGCAGTTCATCATCAGGATGGCGACCTTCTTGCCTTTGCCCACGCCCCGGCTGAGAAGCAGGTTTGCAAAGCGGTTCGCCTTTTCGTTGAAAACGTTCCAGGAAATCTCACGGCGATAATAATACGGCTGCGTCGACTCGATCAGTTCAAATTCTTTCCAGGTCATGCGCCGTTTTTCCTGCTGTTCAGGGTTGATTTCAACGAGCGCTGCGTCGTTTCCAAAGCGCCTGCAGTTTTCCTCCAACACCGCTGTAATTGGCATCAGAAGGGTCTCCTTTCTTTTCCAAGCGTTGCCAGTGATGATACCATAAACATACCCGGCTGTAAAGCGAACGCGGGGCATATTTTTTCGCGGCTGAAAGCCGCGCTCATGGGCGCGCTGCCCGCCCTTCTGGCGCTGCGCCCGCAGGAAGCCATGTCGGCGGCCCGCGCTTCCTGCGACATGTTTTTTCGCTCGTTCGCATAGCTATCCCCATGAAAACAGAACATTGGAACGTCTTCCTTTCGCGCCTGAAAGCCGCGCTCACGGGCGCGCTGCTCGCCCTTCTGGCGCTGCGCCCCCAGGAAGCCATGTCGGCGGCCCGCGCTTCCTGCGGCATGTGGGCGGCGGCTGTGCTGCCGGCGCTTTTTCCATATCTTGTGCTCAGTCGCCTGCTCGCTCAGACTGCGAGCGGCGGCGTGCTCGCCGTTCCCGTCGCAATGCTGGCAGGCTCCCCCGCAGGCGCGCGGCTGCTCGCGCTTTCCGAACGCGGCGCAGACGCGCAGCGCAAAGCGGCCCTCTGCGCTACAGCCAGTCCGCTTTTTCTGCTCGGCACGCTGGAAGGCGGTGCGAAAATGGTCGCCGCGCACTGGCTTGGCGCGCTGGCTGCGTGCGGCTTTGCCACCTTGCTTGCGCCGCATGCAAAACAGACCGCCCCCTCCGTTCCCGCCGAGCAGGCCACACTCTCTGAAATCATCGCGGACAGCGCGCTGGCCATGCTCTCCGTCTGCGGATGCATGGTGTTTTTTTCTGTGCTGCTGGCGCTCGCGGAGTCCTTCGTTCCGTTTTCCCCTGCCGTTCGCGCCGCGCTGGCCGCGTTTCTCGAAATGGCGGGCGGATGTGCGCGCATCCGTGCGCTCGGCCTGCCAGACGAAACGGCAAAGGCGCTGCTCTGCGCGGCGGTATCGTTCGGCGGGCTGTCGGTTTTCTGGCAGAACGCGCGCTATCTGCGCGAAGCGGACGTCGACCTGCGCCTGCAATTTGCGTCAAAGCTCGTCCACGCCGCCGCAGCATATGGAGCGTATCGGCTGCTGGCAACACTGTAAGCAGACGCTCTGTTCCCGCACATTGGCTTCCGTTTCTCCGCCGCGGCTCAAACCTCGCGCTGCGCTGCAAATGCATACTCACAGCAATTTTCGCTTTTTTCAGTGTTCACGCAAAGCCGCTTCGTTCCTCTCCGCACCCGCTTCGCCCCGCCGGGCTGCGCGCTCATAAGCCGCGCCCTGCGCGGCAAAAAAGAAGCGCATCCTCCTCGGACGCGCCCCTCAAAAATCCGCCTGTTATGCCTTTTTCCGCTTCACAATCGGATGCTCCACGAAGTAGTTCAGCACCATGACCAGAATCAGCACCGCACCCCAGATGAGCGTGATGTAATAGCTGGAAATCTGCGGGAAGCGGTTGATGCCCGTTTCCAGCAGGCGCAGCAGCACGATGGCCAGCAGTACGCCGGAAATCTTACCGCAGCCGCCCGTCGGGCTTACGCCGCCCAGCACCACGATCAGGATGCATTGCAGCGTATAAACGCTGCCGTAGTCAGAACGCGCGGAGTTGTAGTTGGCGAGCATAATCATGCCGCCCAGCGCCGCCAGCACGCCGGAAAGCGCGTAGGTCTTGATGAGCACGCTGTCCACTTTCACGCCCGAGAAGCGCGCCACGTTTTCGCTCGTGCCCATCATGTAGAGCTTTTTGCCGTAGGCCGTGCGGTTCAGCAGAAACCACACCAGCACCGCCGCCACAACGAAGAAGATCAGCTGTACCGGGATCAGCCCCATCATCGTACCGCGCTTGCCCGGAAGCACCTTGAGAATCTTGTTGTTGATCATCGCGGAATACGCGCGCGGCAGCTTGCTCACGGCGTTGCCGCCGGTAACGACCATCGAAATGCCCGTCAGCAGCTGGTTCACGCCCATCGTCGCCAGAATCGGCGGGATCTTGATCTTGGAAATGAGCACGCCGCTGAACACGCCCGCCGCCGCGCCGAGGGCAACCGCCATCAGGAACGCCGCAGGGATGACCCATCCGGCGATTTCGCCGGCTTCATCCATCTGCGCCTTCATGAACATGCCCATCAGGATGCTGGCCAGGTTCGCAATGCCCACCGACGACAGGTCGATACCGCCGGTAATCATACAGATCATCGCGCCCAGCGACAGGGTGTTGACCGCGAGGATCGTGCGGTATCCGAAGCGTCTGACCAGCGGGGTGGCGACGCTTTTGGCGATGAGTGCGCCCACGGTCATGGGAATCATGGACAGCCCGGCATGCATGGGCGAGTATCCCAGTCCGACCTGCAACAGAAGCGGCGTCAGAAACGGCATGGCGCCGTTGCCCAGCCGCGCGAACAGGTTGCCGAGGATGCCGACGGCGAAGTTGCGCACGGAAA
>SFFS01000001.1 GCA_004557805.1 Clostridiales bacterium
CAAAAATTTATCTGCAGTAGCGTAGCCAATGCCGCGGCTCCCTCCGGTGATGATTGCAACTTTATCTTTCAGTCTCATAAGAATGCCTCCTTGTGTTTTGTATTTGTAGTATAGCCTGTTTCAGAGGCGCTCTCTGTGACAAAATCACATTTACTGTTTTTGGAAAAAATCATTTTAGCAGAAACTACCCTTGACAAATCTTGTCTCATAAAAAGCTCTTCGGCGGATACACGTTCAAGTAACCCCCGCCGTTTTTCAAAGGCCGGATGGATTTTCCACCCGGCCTTCTTCTTTTGCTTTCAAAACCCGATTTTTAACACTTTCTTAACACTCGTTGCCTTGCCCCTGCTTCACAAATCCTGTATACTGAGACTGGCTTTTTGGATGTTTATAAAGCAACAGACAAAACGGAAAAAGCAATACCGCGCTGCGGCGGCATGCCTTCGTTTTCCCGCCGCGCCGCATGCTTTCGCGTCCCCCATGCGCGCTCCTGCGCGCATAAATCCATAATAAATCCACGGAAATGAAAGGACTGAAACAGAAATGAAAGTTTGCGATCTGCCCTATAAGCGCGTAACGCTGGAAGAAGTCGAAGCCGTGATGAAAGACGTTATCGCCCGCATCCGCAGCGCCAAGAGCGCAGATGAAATTCTCGTCGCGCGCGAGGACTGCAACGCCCTGCGGCTCGAATATCAGACCGCCGCCTCGCTGTCGTATATGCGCTATTCCATCAACACCGTCGATGAATTCTATGTCGCCGAAAAGGAATACTACGACGAAGTCGGCCCTTCCGCGCAGAATTACATGATCGAATACGCGTCCGCGCTGCTCGATTCTCCGTTCCGCGCCGAGCTGGAAAAGGCGCTCTCTCCCGTGCTGTTCAAGTCTCTGGAGGTTGAGCGCAAGTCGATGTCCCCGGAAATCATCGAGGACATGGTGGAAGAAAACAAGCTCGTAAGCGAATATTCCCAGCTGATGGCCGGAATGGAATTCGAATTCCGCGGCGAAAAAATGCCCCGCACGCTGCTGGCCAAATATTATAAAGACGACGACCGCAACACCCGCCGCGAAGCCTATGAGGCCCTCGGCAAAGGTCTTGCCGAGCACGCTGAAGCGCTCGACTCCATCTACGACAAGCTCGTGCATGTGCGCGACCGCATGGCGAAAAAGATGGGTTACAAGAATTTCGTCGAGCTGGGCTATTACCGCATGGGCCGTCTGTGCTACGATCAGAACAGCGTGAAAACCTTCCGCGAAAACGTGCTGCGCGACGTCGTGCCCGTCGTTGCGCGCATGCGCACTGAAAACGCCAAGCGCATGGGCATCGAAAAATACATGTTCTATGACGACGGCGTGATCGTCCCCGGCGGCGACCCGAAGCCCTGCGGCAAGGAGGGAATCTTCGCGGCCGCGCGCGAAATGTATCATTCCATGGGCAAGGATCCGGGCAACTTCATCGATATGATGATCGACAACGAAGCTTTCGACGTCGATTCCCGCAAGAACAAATGGGGCGGCGGCTACTGCACGGAGTTCCCAAAGTTCAAGCAGCCCTTCATTCTCGCCAACTTCAACGGCACCGCCGGCGACGTCGACGTGATGACCCACGAGGCCGGACACGCGCTGAACGCCTACCTCATCGCCGATAACCGCTTCGCGCTGGAGCTTGGCTGCGGCGGCATGGAAACGGCCGAAACGCACTCGATGAGCATGGAATTCTTCTGCTGGCCGCACATGGAGAAATTCTTCGGCGAAAACGCCGGAAAATACCGCTTCATGCATGCGCTCGATTCGCTGTCGTTCATCCCCTACGGCACGATGGTGGACGCGTTCCAGCATATCGTCTACGAGAACCCGGACATGACCCCCGCTGAACGCAACGCGGCCTGGCTCGAACTGGAAGGCAAATTCCGCCCGCACATCTCGTTCGAGGGCATGCCGTATCTCGAAAAGGGCACGCGCTGGCAGTACCAGATGCACATCTACGAATCGCCCTTCTACTACATCGACTACTGCCTGGCGCAGACGGCCGCGTTCAACTTCCTGCTCGCCTCGCAGGAAAACTATGACGACGCGTTCGCCCGCTATATGCGTCTGAGCCGCCAGGGCGGCGAAAAGGTCTGGACCGACCTGCTTGATGAAGCCGGCTTCGTGCCGCCGTTCGTGCCAGGCGCGCTGGCCACGCTCGCCACGAAGGTCGAAGCGCTGATCGATAAAATCAGGGTGTAAAAAACAAGTTTCATGCAAAGAAGTCCGGGATCGGATGATCCCGGGCTTCTCCGCTTTTCGGTTTCGTCTCAGCGAATCGCCGATTCGATAGCATGACCAATGGCGCACGGCTTCCATCCTTTCCTGAAAGCTGCAATCATGATCTTTCCGCGCAAAGCGCGGAATAAAGCGCACTCCCCAAGCGGAATGATCTGTTCCGTATGCAGGAAAAAGGCGTTCCCGTTAAAGGATCGCCTTTTTCTGCCCGTGCCAATCGCCAACCGTTTACACAATCGCGTCCGCCGTGATCGTATATTCGCTCTCGCCTGCGGAAAGGACGTTGCCCTGCGCGTCGATCACGGAAACGCTGCGCCCCTGCGCGTCAACGATTTCGCCCTCGCAATGGAGCGCCGTCACCGTGCTGTCGCCCGTAACGATCCACTTCGAGCCCGCGTCGATGTTCAACGCACAGGAACCGTCGCCGCCGTTTCCGGCGCACGATTCATCATCAATAACCGCACCGGTAAACACGGTGCCGTCCGTCAGCGAAAGCTCCAGCGTAGAGATGCTGTCCCAGATAACGAGGCCGTTCATCTCCTGATTGATCGCGATGAACGCGCAGTCGGCGCCGTTCGCGCCCGTCCGCCCCCAGCCGCGCTGATTGGCGTTGCCGGTGCAGCGAAGGAAGTATTCGCAATCATCCGCCGCTTCGATGGTTACATGGTTCAGCGTGAACTCGCTTTCCGTGTTCGTGGTGTAGAACAGGCCGCCGTTTTCCGATTTCAGCGTGCCGCCCTCCATGGCGAACGTCCCCTTACCCACCTCGGAATCGCCGGACATGCTCTGATAGAGGATGACCGTCCAGGTGTTGTCGTTCTGGCTCAGATCGCGCATGTTGCCGGAAAGGAAGCAGTTTTTGAGGCTGACGCTGTTGAGGCCCTCCAGGCAGAGCGCCTCGGAGCCGTTGGCAGTCAGCGCCGCGTTCTCGATGGAAATATCGGCCGTCACATAAACCGCCGGGGAACCCGTACCGTTCGAGGTATAGCTGCCGCCGTCCACAGTCATGGTTCCGCCGCCGCGGTCGGAACGAATCGCCGCGGAGGATTCGCCCTGCGTGGTCACCGTCAGGTTGGAAGCATGCAGCGTGCCGCCGCCCGCCACATGGATGCCGCCCGACATATCCTGTTCGGTAGAAATGACCGTATCGCTGATATCAATCACGCCGTCACCATACGCAAACACGCCCGCACCGCCTTTGGCATTGGCAGCGATTTCGCCGCCGGAAACCGTCAGCGTGCCGCCGGTCGCCAGCACCGCCGCGCCCACGCCGTAAAAGCTGGCGCTGTCGCCGCCGGTCGATCCGGAAGATTCGCGGGTGATTGTGCTGTCGGTCAGGGTCACGCTGCCGCCGGTTACGAGCAGCGCGTTCTCGTCGTCTCCGGTCGATTCGATCGTTTCGCCGGAAATGTCCGTGTCCTCAGATACCGTCCTCACTGCGCTATAGCTTTCCGGCTTGCCGCCGCCAGGGCCTCCGTTTCCGCCTTCGGGCGGCTGTCCCGGCTGACCGTCGGACTTTGCGGGCGGTTCGCCCTGAGGAGCCCCGCCGGGCATGCCCTCCGGCGGCGCGCCTGCGCCCCCGTTTTCAGCAAACGCTATAGAAAAACAGAAAATCAGGCTGACAGTCAACAGCCACGCAATGCATTTTTTCATCGTTCAGTCCTCCCTTTCCCATTTTCCAGAGTTCATGCCCGACCATACGACGCAAAAATGAGCATGTTTTGAACGAATTGCAAAGATGCGCGCCTTTGCATGCAAAAACGCGAAGCGCCGCCGCTCCGCGTTCATTCGGTTCTTTTCCATGCAGCGCCCGCCCTGCGCCGCCTTATCGCTCCTTCTTCTCGACAAGCGCCACGGCGTGCGCTGAAATGCCCAGCCCTTCACCCTCGAAGCCCATGCCCTCGGTCGTCGTAGCCTTGACGCTGACGCGCTCCTGCGGCACCTCCAGCGCCGCCGCAACGTTCGCACGCATCTGCTCGATGAACGGCTTCAGCTTCGGCCGCTGCGCGATGATGGTAACGTCGGCGTTAACGACAGCCGCGCCCTGCGCGGCCAGAATCCGCGCCGTCTCCTTGAGCAGCAGCATGGAGGAAATGCCGCGGTATTTCTCGTCGCTGTCCGGGAAATGGCCGCCGATATCACCCAGCGCAAGCGCGCCCAGCAGCGCGTCCATCAGCGCGTGCAGCGCCACGTCCGCGTCGCTGTGGCCCAGCAGGCCCTTTTCGTAAGGAATCTCCACGCCGCACAGCACCAGCTTTCGCCCTTCGACGAGCCGGTGCGCGTCGTATCCGTGGCCGACGCGCTGCATCGCTCTCCCCTCGCTTTCTCCAAGGCGCAAACGCGCCAGTTCCATATCCTCAGGCCGGGTGAGCTTGATGTTTCCGCTGTTGCCTTCGACAAGCCGCACCGAATGACCGCACGCCTCCATGGCGCGCGCGTCGTCCGTCGCCGCCTCGCCCTGAGCCGTCAGCGTTTCAATGGCGCGCCGCAGCTCCTGCGGGCGGAACGCCTGCGGGGTCTGCATGGCCCAAAGCTGCTCGCGCGGCAGCGTTTCGCGCACAACGCCGTCCTGCCCCGCACGCTTGATCGTATCCGTCACCGGCACGGCCGCCACGCCGCTGCCGTATTTCTTTGCCGATTCAATGCATGCCCGTATCGTCTCCGCGCGCACGAACGGCCTTGCCGCGTCGTGGATGAGCGCGATTTCCGCATCCTGCGGCAGCGCGTAAAGGCCGCTGAGCACGGAAGCCTGCCGCGTCTCTCCGCCGGGAACGAGCCTCGCGCGCAGGTTCAGCGCGCGCACGGCGTCCTCGTCCTGCGCGCGATAGACGACCACCGCGCCGTCGACCAGACCGTCGAACGCTTCCAGCGAGCGCTCCAGCACGGTTTTGCCCGCCAGCGGCGCAAGCGCCTTGTTGACCGGCATGCCCATGCGCGTTCCGGAGCCGCCGGCCACGATCACCGCCCAGACGCTCATGCGTTCAGCGTGCGGTACATGTCCGCCGCCTCCGCCTTAGGCGCGTGTTCGCTGATGGACAGCACCTCATACCGGCTTACGCGCTCGCCGAAGCGAATTTCGATCACATCGCCGATTTTTACTTCCGCGCCGGGCTTGGCCGGCTTACCGTTGATGCAGACGTGTCCGCCGTCGCACGCATCGTTGGCGACGGTGCGGCGCTTGATGATGCGGGAAACCTTCAGATATTTGTCAAGTCTCATGGGACGCTCCTTGTTTTGCATAAAAAAGCCCGTGCGCAGGCACGGGCATGAATTACAGCCGCAATCAGTTGAGGCTTTCGCGCAGCGTCTTGCCGGCCTTGAAAACAGGGGCCTTGCTGGCTTCGATGGCGATGGTTTCGCCCGTGCGGGGATTGCGCGCGTTACGAGCCGGACGCTCGCGGACTTCAAAGGTACCGAATCCGACAACCTGAACGCGCTCGCCCTTCTTCATGCTTTCAATCACGGTTTCGACAAAAGCGCCGGTAAATTTCTCTGCGTCTTTCTTCGTCAGGCCGGTCTTGGCGGCGATTGCAGCGCAAAGTTCAGATTTGTTCATGGTTTCATTTCCTCCTTGATTTTCCTGGATATTTACGCAGTATTCAGTGATTCGTCCCCATTTTGATTTTTCCTGCATGTTTCAGGAAAAAAATCAAAAAATTCTTTATTTTTCGGGCAAAAACGGCTTCCGCAGCTAAAAAACGTTGCTCCATGTCACATCGTCCCTGTGATGCAGATGCGTAAGCGCTTCGCGCAGCAGCGCCGCGTTTTCCATTACCATGCCGCGATCGTCGTTTTCCAGCCCGCAAAGCACCAGAAGCAGTTTTTCGCGCACCTGATCGGTATCCTCGTGGCAAACCCACAGCTGCAGAGCCGCCTCCCATTTCTCCCAGGTTTCCTCCAGCGCCCGCGCCGCGGCGCAGGCGCTCTCCGGCTCGCCCGCGCGCATCGCCGCCTCGATTTCGTCCACCATCGCCTGCCCCTGCTCGGAAACCCGCTGCGCCGCGCTCATCGTCCACAGCCCCATTACAACCACGAGCGGCAGCGCGACAGCGATCGACAGCACCTTCTGCCGCATTCACCACACCGCCTTTTCGGGCGCAAGCGCCCGGAAAATCTTCAGCCGCGGCTTCTCTCCCTTTCCCTGCACGAACAGCATGCCGCCCGTGTCAAGGCTGGCCAGCAGCACCTGCCGCGCATCCGGAAACCCCTGCGCGGCGAGCGTCTTTTGCAGCCATGCTTCGTCAAGCCCGCCGCGCCGCAGGTTGCGCCGGTCGACGTCGCCGTCCTGCACGAGAATGAGCGGAATCCCCTCGTAGCCCGTTTCCAGCTGCAAATCCATGGGCGTAACGGGCCGGTACGCACTCTTTGGGAACACGCTCATCTTTCCGCTCGTCTCAAGGACGGCCGTGCCCACCTCGGCCGGGTTCAGCACGCCGCACGCGCGCAGCTCTTCGAGCAGATCGTTGAGGTTATAACAGCTGCGCAGCAGCTCGGCCTTCTGAATAACCCCGCGGCGGATCAGCACGCTGGGCATGCCGTTGAGGAACTCGCGCAGCCGCTGGTTTTTCACGCACGCCACTGAGAACGCGCTGTGCAGGATCAGCAGCGTAAGCATCGGCACAATGCCGTACAGAAGCGGTACGCCCACGTCCTCCATCGGCGTGGCGGCAAGCTCCGCGATCATAATGGCGATCACCAGCTCATAGGGCTGCAGCTGCCCTACCTGCCGCTTACCCATCAGCCGCACCACAAACACCGCCGAAAGGAACAGAATCGTCGCCCGCAGAAGCACCGTCAGCATGAAAAACCTCCCTTTACTTTTCGCGGGAATGCCTGTAAAATAGTTCCAGAATGTAAAGAAATCCGGGGAGAACACGCCATGAACGAACTTCTCGAATCCGCCCGCGCGCTGCTGGACGCCGCGCATCCCGTCATGACCACGCTGGCCAACGCCTCCGCGCTTTTATACGGCGCGCTGGAACATGTCAACTGGGCGGGGTTTTATCTTTTCGAAAAGGGTGCGCTGTGGCTGGGGCCTTTTCAGGGCAGCCCTGCCTGCGTGCGCATCGCTCCGGGCCGCGGTGTATGCGGCACGGCGTTTGAACAGAACGAAACGCTCGTTGTGCCGGACGTGCATGCGTTTCCCGGTCACATCGCCTGCGACAGCGCTTCGCGCTCGGAAATCGTAATCCCGCTGCGAAACGCGGACGGCGCGCCTTTTGGCGTAATGGATATCGACAGTCCGGAACCGGACCGCTTCTCTTCACGCGACGCGGAGACGCTCGAGGCCTTCGCGGCGATTGTCTCCGAACGCTGTCATTTCCGCTGAAACAGCAGCACGCCGCCGATCATCACCGCAAGGCCGGTCCATTGCCGCCAGGTGAACGGCACTTTTTCCGTGCCGAACCAGCCGAACGCGTCGAACGAGGCGGCCGTCAGCAGCTGCGCCACGAGAATAATCGAAACAGCCGCGCCGGGACCGAGGCTGCGCGTGGCCAGCATTACCGTGAGCGTAATGGCAAGGCCCAGCACGCCGCCGAGCCAGTAGACCTTATTCGTTTCGCCAAGCTGGCGCAGCGCGCCGTCCCGCGCAATGAGCGCGGCCGCAGCGGCCAGTACCGCCGCTACAACCTGCACGAACGCACCCGAAACAAACAGCCCCGCTTTTTCCGACAGCCGGGCGTTAAAAACGCCCTGAAGGCTCATCGCCGCGCCTGCAGCGATGGCCGTAAATACGCCGATCATATCTTCACCCTCCGCGCACAGCATGCCCGCCGCGCGCGGATTTGATGCAAGGAGGCTTTTTTCAATGAAAACGCTGATCGTCTTCGCCAGCAAATACGGCGCGACAGCCGAATGCGCAAAGCGCATCGCGGCGCTTCTGCCCGGCGAAACCGTGCTGCACCGCCTCGGCGAAGGCGAATGTCCCGCGCCGGAGGAGTTCGACGGCGTTATCTGCGGCACATCCATCTATATGGGCCAGCCGCGAAAGGAAATGAAGCGCTTCCTGAAAACGCACGCCGCGGCGCTGCAAAAGCAGCCGCTCGGACTGTTTCTGTGCTGCATTCAGGATGTAAACCGCAGCGTGGCCGAACAGGTCGACGTGTCCTTCCCGCGCGCGCTGCGCGAGCACGCCTGCGTTCTGGGCGTGCTGGGCGGCGTAGTGGAATTCGACAGACTGCGCGGGCTGGACAGGTTCATGATGAACCTCATCTCCGGCGATCTGCGCAAAAAAACCGGCGCAAGCGCCGTCAACACGCTCAGCGGCGAGCGCATCGCCAAGTTCGCGCAGACCTATTTGCAGGGAGCGCAGAAATAATCCGCGCCCTGCGCGAAAAAAACATCTGCCGCCGCGCGAAATCTGTGTTATACTATTTCCGAACGATTCCATAGAAAGGATGATTCTTGATGTTGTTTTCCGTTATGGACGCGATTCATCAGCGGCGTAGCATCCGCGCCTATCGTCCCGACCAGCTGACCGACGGCCAGCTGCAGGCCATTCTGGAAGCGGGTCTGGCCGCGCCCAGCGCGCGCAACACGCAGCCGTGGCACTTCACCGCCGTACAGGATCAGGCGCTGATCGGCCGCATCAACGAGGCCGTCCGCCGCAGGCTCATGGAAACCGCCGAGGACGACGCGGCCCGCAGAACGTTTTCCAATCCCGATTGGAGCGTGTTCTATCATGCGCCGACGGTGATTTTCATTTCCTGCCCGCCCGTTTCTGAAATGAAATACGCGCAGACGGACACAGGCATCGCCATTGAGAACATGGCGCTGGCCGCCATCGGCCTGGAGCTGGGCAGCGTAGTGCTCGGCATGCCGCGCGCCGCCTTCGAAGGCGAAAACGCCGATGAATTCCGCAAGGCGCTGCACTTCCCTGAGGGCTACGATTTCATGCTCGCGCTTGCGGTAGGCTATCCCGCAGCGGAAAAGGACGCGCACGTCGTCCAGCCTGACCGCGTTACCATCATCAAATAACCAGGAGGTTCTTTTACCATGCGTTTAGGCGCTCTCGAAGCCGGCGGAACCAAGATGGTCTGCTCCATCGGCGATGAAGCGGGGCATGTTTTTTCCCGCGTCAGCTACCCCACGCTCACCCCTGCGGAGACCATGCCGCATCTGATCTCCTTCTTCCAGAACGAAGGGATCGAAGCGCTCGGCGTGGCCAGCTTCGGCCCCGTCGATCTGCACAAGGGTTCGAAAACCTACGGCTACATCACCAGCACGCCCAAGCCCGGCTGGATGGATTATCCCTTCCTTCCCGAGCTGCGCGCGGCGCTGAACGTCCCCTGTGGGTTTGACACCGATGTAAACGCCGCTGCAATTGCGGAGCATCGCATGGGCGCCGCGAAGGGCCTGTCCAGCTGCCTGTATGTGACGGTTGGCACCGGCATCGGCGGCGGCATCGTGGCCGAAAACAAAATCGTTCACGGCCTGACGCACCCCGAGTTCGGCCATTTCTGGCTGCGCCCCCATCCGGACGATCCCACGCCGCACGGCTTCTGCCCGTTCCATGACGGCTGCCTGGAAGGCATGGCCAACGGCCCCGCCATCATGAAGCGCTGGGGCAAGCCCGCGCAGGAGCTTCCGCCCGATCATCCGGCATGGGCGCTGGAAAGCTATTATCTGGCGCAGATGTGCGCTACGGCCGTCGTGGTGCTCTCGCCCGAGAAGATCATTCTCGGCGGCGGCGTCATGCAGCAGGAGCACCTCTTCCCGCTCGTGCGCAAAAAGACGCAGAAAATGCTCAACGGCTATGTCCGCACCCCCGCCATTCTCGACGATATCGACAATTACATCGTCGCGCCCGGCCTGGGCATCAACAGCGGCGTAACCGGCGCGCTGCTTCTGGCGGCCGAAGCGCTGGAGAAATAATCGCAGGCACGCAAAAGCGCCTTCCCCACACGCGGCGGGAAAGGCGCTTTCTTCTTTGTTCTCAGCAGCAGAAGTAGTATCCTCTTCCGCCGCACAGGCTGCACAGCAGATTCGCCAGGCACAGTCCCGTACACACCTTGCTGACGTCCGCCGGCGCGCCGTATGCGCGTCCGCGCTGCTGATAGGTCTGTCCGCCCTGCTGCAGCTGCTGCAAAAGCCGGCGGTAATCAAGATTATCCGGATCCATCTGCACGGCCCTGCGCGCATAATCCAGCGCCGTAATGCGGTTGCCCAGCCCAGATTTTGCCATGGCCGCCACGTAATACCAGCCCGCCGTGCGGTCGGTAATGCCCGCCAGCACGTTTTCCGCGTCCTGGTAATAGCCGTTGACCACATAGTTCATCGCCGCGCGCAGCTGCGGATCCTTTTCCTGCGTCTGCTGGCGATACTGCTGCTGATACTGTCCGCCCGTAAAGGTGCGGAACCATTCGTCAAAATCGCCGAAACCGCCGCTGTAATTTCCGTAGCCGCCATAGTTCTGCTGGCCGTAGCCCTGCTGTCCATAGCTTTGCTGCCCGTAACCGCTCTGGCCGTAACTCTGCTGCGAGTTGTTTCCGTTGCGGTCGCGCTTCATCAGCATATCGTAGGCTTCGTTGATCTCCGCCATTTTCTTTTCGGCCTCGGAGGAACCGTCGTTCAGGTCCGGATGATACTTCTTGGCCAGCCTTTTATAAGCCGCCTTGATTTCATCATCGCTCGCCCCCTGCGGCACGCCCAGCACGCGGTAGGGATCATTCACCATCCAGCTTCTCCTTCCCCGCCTTTTCGGCCTTATGGCGGATGCCTTCGTATTTCGTCCAGATGCCCGAATAGAGCGTATTGCGCAGCACGCTCAGATCGTTTTCCAGCGGCAGCGTTTCGAACGCGGCGGCGCATCCCGCGGCCATCATCGTGAGCATATCGTGTACGCTCTCCTCAAAATCGGGCGCTTCGCGCCGCGCGAGCAGCGGATTAAACGCGCCGCTCTTCCTGTCGCGGTCCAAGTCCTCATACGCGTCCATCAGGTAGATAAACGCGCCCAGCGCGCGAGCCATATGCCGCAGCGTCATGCTCCAGCGATCCTCCCGCCAGACGAACACCTCGGCCATCATCTCGCCCGTCGGTGCGCACAGCGCGTCCAAATCGCCACACCGCTCCTTTTCGAGCTTCGCCAGCGCTTCCACATTCCGGCCGATCGCCTCGCACTGCCGCGGGTATTGCTCCCGCACGCGCGCAAAGCCCTGCTTGAGCATCCGCTCCATGCCGTGCGCAGGCAGGCTTTTTTCGTCCTGCCAGCTGTCGCGGCATTTGTAGTAGAAAAGCGCCACGTTCATATCGGCAGCGTAGTCGATCAGTTCGTTTGAAAACGAGAGGTGCTTCTGCTTCGGATGTACGGCGCAGCGCGCCATGGTTTCCGCCGTCTCCGGCTCGTAGAGCGAAGAGAGCAGCATCGCCAGAAACGCCATATCGAAGCTGAGCGTCATCTGGCCGGGAATTCCGTAGCGCTTTTTGAGCGAACGGCACACGCCGCAGTAAAACGCGCGCATGCGCCGGTGCTCCGCCTCGCTGAGCTGCTTCTCGTTCACGATCACATATCCGAACATCGCGCGCCTCCTCTTTTGCGCAAAGCCGCGCAATCTTTTTTCCGCGCAGGGCGCGGAAAATCAATCGTCCGCGCCGGTCAGTCCCTGGCGATTGCGGCGATGATTACCAGATCCTCGCTGCCGGTGTTTTCCACGCCGTGGGTGTGACCGCTCGGGGTGGTCATCGAATCGCCGGCCTTGACGGCAATCTTCACTCCGTCGTCGGTCACGGTGCCTTCGCCGCTTGCAAAGTAAAACATTTCCGCCTCGCCGGTATGCTCGTGCACGCCGATGGAGCAGCCCGGCCTGAGCACGATCTTGCTGAACAGGCGGCACTGCGCGGGCAGCAGTTCCTTTTCAAGCGCCGTAATTTCAACCGTTCCGTTGCCGCCGCGCATGTTTTCGCGCTTCTCAACCGGATGTTCCCCGTTCCTGCGGATCATAGTATATCCTCCTTTTATCAACCGATTATGAATTTCTCTCGTAGATCAGCCGAAGTCCCTTGAGCGTCAGCAGCCCGTCGAAGATGTCGATTTCCTTCGTATCAGGCGCGAGCAGCCGCGACAGTCCGCCGGTAGCGACCACCTTCGCATCGGGGCGGCCGATTTCCTGCTTCATCTTCCGCACGATATTTTCCACCAGGCCGATATAGCCGTAATAGATGCCGGACTGCATGTTCGTCACCGTGTTGCGGCCGATCACCGTTTCGGGGCGCACCAGCTCGACATGCGGCAGCTTCGCCGCGCCGGAAACGAGCGCCTCAGTAGAGATCTTGATGCCCGGACAGATCGCGCCGCCCAGAAAATCGCCCTTCTCGCCGAGCACGCCGAACGTCGTGGCCGTTCCGAAATCGATAAAGATCGACGGCCCGCCGTAAAAGGCGTAGCATGCGACGGCGTTGGCAATGCGGTCGCCGCCCAGCTCGCGCGGGTTTTCATAGCGGATGTTGATGCCCGTCTTTACGCCCGGCCCGATGAGCACCGGCGTGCGTCCGAGATAATCGCGGCACATATGATCGACGGTAAAGTTCACCGACGGCACAACCGACGACATGATAATGCCCGTAATGTCGTCCACCGTCATTCCGCCGCTTTGCAAAAGGGCGAGCATATGAATGCCCAGCTCGTCGCTCGTCGCGGTCACGTCCGTCTTGAGCCGCCAGTATTTCACCATCGTTTCGCCGTCGAACACGGCGCTTTTGATGTTTGTATTCCCGATGTCAAGCGTAAGGATCATAATGATTATCCTACCGTTTTTTTGTCTGTTTGAAAAGCGCCGCCGTAACGGGCACCGCAAGAATCGCCGCCACGGGCGCCTCGCCGAAGGCGCCGGCAAGCGCCGTCGCCGTCAGAATCGCGTTCGCCCAGCGCTGCACATCCAAATGCAGCGTAACGAACAGCAGATACATAATGCCCAGATACAACACCGTATTCGTAAGCGATCCGGCCACGGCCGCGCAGGCCACGGCGCGCTTTTCGCCCTTGCCGCGCAGCGCGGTATACGCCAGATGCGTCACAATGGGAATCATCAGCCGCGGAATCATGCACATGCATATGGCGAGGAACGGATTGGCCGTCACCACCAGCAGCGCCAGGCCCGACTGCGCCGCGCCCAGCGACACGCCGAACGCCGCCATCGTGCTGGCGATTCCGAAGCATGCCCCCAACAGCATGCCGCCGCGAAGGCCAAGAAAAATCGTCCCAATAATGACCGGGATATGCAGGATGGTCAGGTTGATCGGTCCCAGCGGGATCAGCCCCAGCGGGGTCAGCCCCAGCATCAGCGTCAGCGCCACAAACAGCGCTGTCAGAACCTGCCGAAAAAGTTTTTCGTTCCGCATAATTGTTTCTCCGTTCGAGTTCGTTCCGATACCCGACGGAATCCTCTTTTCCGTTATTCTGTCCAGCTTCCGCGAACGGAATGCCAGCGTTTTTTTGCCGCGCCCTGCGCGGCTGAAAACAAGGCGAGGCCCGCCTTTGCCGGCGAGCCTCACTGGCTGCGATTATTCGTCGTCGCCCTTGTCGTCGCCGTCGTCCTCGTCGAACAGCGGTTTGCCGCACTCGGGGCAGTTATGATCGTCCGCAAGGTCGAAGGCTTCGGCGTCGAAGTAGATGGTGTTGCCGCAATGCGGGCATTCGCATTCGATCAGATCGTCGTCCTCGTCGTCGCAGCCGTCTTCTTCGTCGTCATCCTCGTCGTCGTCAAAGAGAACTTCTTCCACTTCGGCCAGATCGTCGTCGATGGTGCCGACATACTCGTCCAGATCGTTGTGCTCATCCTCAAGGTGCTGAAGCTCCGAGGCTACGTCGCCCAGAACGTCAATCATCGCCTTGAGGAGGCGGCCGGTCTTGCTCTCGCCGTCGATTTCCATGCCTTCGGCAAGGCCCTGCAGATAAGAAACGCGATCAGAAATCTTGCTCATATTTCTCCCTTTCATTGGGTCGGGGCGGCTGAAACTTACAGACGCTCCATGTACTCGCCGGTACGGGTGTCGATGCGCACATGATCGCCGACATTGATGAACAGCGGCACGCTGATGGTCAGACCCGTTTCGGTGGTGGCGGGCTTGGTGGTGTTGGAGGCGGTGTCGCCCTTGAAGCCGGGCTCAGTCTCGGTGATTTCCATCTCGACGAAGTTGGCCGGTTCCACGGCGAACGGCGCGCCCTTGAAGAAGCGGACGGTCACGTTGTCGTTTTCCTTGACGTAGTGGATCATGTCTTCCACCTGGTCCTTGTTGATGGGCAGCTGCTCGAAGGTCTCGGTGTCCATGAAGTAATACAGGTCGCCGTCGCCGTAGAGGTACTGCATTTCCTTGGTTTCAACGATCGCGCGGGGCATCTTGTCGGTCGGGTTGAAGGTGCGCTCGAGCACCGCGCCCGTGATGACGTTCTTGATCTTGGTGCGCACAAACGCCGCGCCCTTGCCGGGCTTGACGTGCTGGAAGTCAACGATATTCCAGACGCTGTTGTCGAGTTCGATGGTCACGCCCTTGCGAAATTCACCGGCAGTAATCACTCAAAATCCCTCCGTTTATAGTGTGATGAGTTCTTTGGCTGCCGGGATAAGGCTCCGGCACCCGTCCTTGGTAACCAACACCGAATCTTCGATCCGGCATCCGCACTTTCCGGGCAGGTAAACGCCCGGTTCGTCCGTCACAACATTGCCCGGCTCCAGCACGTCGTCGCTGCGTGTGGAAAGCCGCGGCTCTTCATGGATGTCCAGGCCGACGCCATGGCCCAGGCTGTGGCCGAATTCGTAGCCGCAGGAGCGCAGATAACCGCGCGCCACTTCGTCCACATCGCGCCCGACCGCGCCCGGCCTGATCGCTTCCATCGCCCGCAGATGCGCCTCGAGCACCGAATCGTACACGCGCTTCTGTTCGTCCGAAATTTTGCCCACGGCGACCGTACGCGTCATGTCGGAGCAATAGCCGCGCACACGCGCGCCGAAGTCCATCGTCACCAGCATGCCGTTTTCGATCACGCGGCTTCCCGGAATCGCATGCGGCAGCGAGCCGTTTTCTCCGGCGGCCACGATGGTTTCGAACGCCGTTCCTTCCGCGCCCAGCGCGCGGAATTCATCCTCCAGCGCAAAGGCGATCTCGCGCTCGGTCACGCCGGGGCGAATCTTTTCAAGGATTCGCTCGAACGCCTTGCACGAAATGCCGCACGCCTCTTCGATGGCCGCGATTTCGTCCGCATCCTTCACGGCGCGGAGCTTCTCCGGCCGCGTCTTCAGCGGCTCGTAGGCAATTCTCTCCGAAGCGTCGGTCAGCGCCCGCATGCTTCGCACGGTCACAACGTCGTCCTCAAAGGCAGCCGTTTTCACGCCCGCCTCATGAAGAACCTCCGCCGCGATCTTCTCATGCGGCACGCCCGCCGCAATGCTCCTCACCGCACAGCCGGGCGCCTGTTTTTCCGCCGCCTCGACGTAGCGGAAATCCGTCACGACCGTCATGCCCTTTTCGGTCAACACGAGCAGGCCTTCGCCCATGTAACCGCTCAACCAGCGCACGTTCGAGGGTTTGACAAGAACCGCGCCCTGCGCGTTCTGCCCGGCAAGCGCGCGCAAAAGCGCGTTCGCGCGCCTGTTTTCCATCCGGCAAGTCCCCTTCCTGAACAATAATCCGATGTATTATATCACAGCCAGACGCGAATTTCCAGCTTTTTTTCTATTTTCCGCGCTGCGCGCATAGGCTGCCTCCGGAGGGGATCGTATGCTCGCATGGCTTTTCACGTCGCTCATCCGGGACGCGCTGTTTTTTCTCGGCTACCTCAACGACCGCTCGTCGTTTCCCAAGCCGCTTTCCGCTCGGGAGGAGCGCGCGTGCCTGCGCCGCATGCAGGAAGGCGACGATTCCGCGCGCCGCGCGCTGATCGAGCATAACCTGCGGCTGGTGGCGCACATCGCGCGCAAATACACCGTGCCCGGCTGCGACGCCGACGATCTGGTTTCCATCGGCGCAATCGGGCTGATCAAGGCCGTCAACACGTTCCGTCCCGACAGCGGCACCACGCTTTCCACCTACGCCAGCCGCTGCATTGAAAACGAAATCCTCATGTGTCTGCGCTCTTCGCACAAGCGCCGCAACGACGTTTCCCTTGAAGAACCGGTCGGCTCGGATTCCGAGGGCAACGAAATTACGCTCATGGAAATGCTCGGCACCGATCCGGACGCCGTTACGGACGAGGTCGACCGCCGCATCACCCTCTCGCGCATCCGCACGCTCATCCGGCAGAAGCTGCCCGAGCGCGAACGGATCGTGCTGGAGATGCGCTACGGCCTTCTCGACGGCGAATGCCGTCCGCAATACGAGGTGGCCGAAGCGCTCGGCATTTCGCGCTCCTACGTTTCGCGTATCGAAAAAAAAGCCGTGCAGACGCTCGAAAGCGCGCTGCGCGGCAAATCGCGTTTATAGTTTTGTCCGGCAGGCGATCGTGACGCAGTAGCCCAGCGCCGCGCCCTCCACCACGCGCAGCCGCGTCGTGGGGTTCAGCAGAAAGCGCAAGCGTTCCGACCCGAAGCCGGTTGTCAGCGCCGCGTACTGATAAAACAGCAGCACCAGCATCACGAACGCCGGCAGCCACAGCATGCTCGTCTGCGGCGCACGGCGCGTTCCGAACCCGCCAGCCGACGGGATCACCGCAAAAACTATGCCCAGCACGACGCCGATAAGCGCGTCGAGCAGAAAATCGCAATGCGCAATGCGCACGAAATTGACGTTGATATCCGACAGCAGCCACAGTCCCGCCAGCAGCAGCGTAGGATAGACGAATGCGCGAAGATTTTTCATTGCAGCCCGTTACCTTCCTCCCGGCAGGGTTTCAAAAATATCGTTGAAATCGTTGAAGCGCGGACTGGTTGTAATGACCAGCACGCTGTCGCCGACTTCAATGGTGTCCATACCGGAGGGGATAATCGCCATTCCCTGCCGCACGATGCAGCCGATCAACAGGTTCTTTTTCAGGGGCAGCGAGCGGATCTTCTCGCCCAGATACGCCGCGCCCTCGCGGATGCGGAATTCAAGGCATTCGAGCCGGCCGTCCATCAGACGCAGCAGCGTCTCGACGTTGGAGCCGACGGAATTGCTCATCGCGCGCACATATTGAAGGATGCTGTTCGCAGTGGTGTTTTTCGGAGAGATCAGGCGGCTTACGCCCAGATCGCCCAGAACGTCGATGAAGCTCAGCCGGTCCACCTTGGCGATCACGCGACCGTTCGTGCGCTTGGCCGCATAAAGCGAGAGGATCAGGTTTTCCTCATCGAAACCGGTCAGGGCCACGAACGCGTCGGCCTGATCGATGCCTTCCTCCTGCAAAAGCTCCGTGTTCGTGCCGTCTCCATGCACGACGGTGCATTTGGGCAGCCGCTCGCACAGATCGTCGCAGCGCGCCGCGTCGCTTTCAATAATCTTCACCTGCGCGCCGAAGCCCGTCAGCTGCTTGGCCAGATAGAACGCCACGCGCCCACCGCCGACGATCATCACCGACTTGACGCGGTTCTGGTACACGCCCAGCTTTTTGAAAAACACCGCCAGCTCCGCCGGAGGCGTCGTGATGTGAATATGGTCGCCCGCCTGAAGGACGAAATCGCCGTTGGGGATGAGCACCTCGTCGCCGCGCTGCACGGCGCACACCAGCAGATGAACGCTCAACGCGGGCGCAAGGCGGCTGAGCGTCATGCCGCAAAGCGTGCTGTCGGCCGGGATGGCGTATTCGACAAGCTCCGCGCGGTTGCGCGCGAAAGGCTCCACCCGCAGCGCCGAAGGGAACCGCAGCATCCGCGCGATTTCCGAAGCCGCCGCATGCTCGGGGTTCACCGTCATGCTCAGGCCCAGTTCGTCGCGCAGAAGCACCAGCTGCGCGCTGTAATCGGGGTTTCGCACGCGCGCGATGGTCTTCGCGCCGCTGAGTTTACGCGCCACCAGACAGCTGAGAATGTTCAGCTCGTCCGACGGCGTTACGGCGATAACCAGATCGGCGTGCTGTACGCCCGCCTCGCGCTGGATGACGTACGACGCGCCGTTGCCGCACACGGTGATGACGTCCTCTTCGTCCGAGAGCGTCGCCAACACGCGGGCGTTCGAGTCGATCACCACAACATCGTGGCCTTCGGAAGAGAGGTACTGAACCAGCGTGCGGCCAACCTTGCCGCAGCCGATGATGACGATACGCATGTGAAAAATCCTCCAAATGCAATAGAAGAAAACGTGCCGCAGAAGAAGCGGCGTTTTTTTATTATAGCGCCATATGGCGCGAAATGCAATCTCCCCGCTGTACAAGCGGGCGCCGTTTGAGTATAATATCCCGTGAAGATCCGAAAGACGAGGATTTCTGCCCATGAAAAAGCATTCCTGGATGAATGAAGATACGGGGCTTCTCGGCCTGATTGCAATCGCCTGCATGATCTGCGACCATATCGGCGCGGCGTTTTTCCGGCAGGCGGTATGGCTGCGCGTTATCGGGCGCGTCGCGTTCCCGCTGTATGCTTGGGGCGTCGCCGTGGGCGCGGAGCATACGCGCGACTGGCGGCGTTACGCGCTGCGGCTGCTGATCCTCGGCGTGATTTCGCAGCCGTTTTACATGTTCGGTATGAATCACCGCTTCAACCAGCTGAACGTGCTGGCGACGCTCCTGTGCGGCCTTCTCGCCATAGAAGGCGTAAAGGAAAAGAAATACTGGCTCACTGCGGCCGCGCTGCTCTTCCCCTGCTTTGTCACAACGGATTACGGCGTGTGCGGCGTGCTGCTTGTGCTGCTGTTGTGGGGCGTGCGCGGGAACACGCCGGCGCTGTGCCTCTGCTATGCGGCGTTCTGCATTTTCTGGGGCGGCAAGACGAGCGTTCTGTGGACGCGCGGAGCCGTCACCCTGCGGCTGCAAACCTGCGCCGTGCTGGCGCTTCCGCTGATGCTCTGGCCGCGCAGGGCGCGGCTGAAAGTCCCCCGCGCCGTCGCTTACGGCGCATATCCGGCGCACCTGGCCGCAATCTGGCTGATGAAACAATTTCTCTGACAAAAGGAATGAAACCGATGGACGAACGTGCTTGCGTAATGGAAGCGCTGCGCCTGGCGGGCAGCATCATCCTGGAAAACGGCGGCGAAACCTACCGTGTCGAAGATACGGTGGAGCGGCTCGGCCGCGCGCTGGGCGCGGAGGACGTGCAGCCTTTCGCCGTGCCAAGCGGGGTATTCATTACCGCCAATTTTCCCGACGGCTCCATGTCCACGAAGGTCTATCGCGCGCGCAGCAGCGGAAAGCATCTGAAAAAGGTGGACGAGGTCAACCGCATCAGCCGGCTGGCAGCGGAAGGGCGCATCGGCACGCGGGAAACGCTGGAAGCGCTGCGCGCCATAAAAAACGAAGGCCCCGCATACCGGCTGCCGCTGCGCGTATTCGCCAACGCGGCCTCGGCGGGCGGATTCACCGCGATGTTCGGCGGCGGCTGGATCGACGCGCTCATAGTGTTCCTGTCCGGCGCGCTGATTCAGCTGGCGCTGGAATGGTGCGAAAAACACAACGTTTCCCGTGTGTTTGAAAGCGCGGGCGGCGGCGCGCTGTGCACGCTTCTGCCGCTCGTTTTCAACCGTCTCACCGGCATGGGCATGATCGACGCGATGACGGGCGGCCTTTTGATGCCGCTCGTACCCGGCCTGCCGATGACCAACGCCGTGCAGGACGCCATGCGCGGCGACGTGCTCTCCGGCGTCGGTCATGGAATGCAGGCCGTTCTCACGGCCGTGCTGGTCGCAGGCGGCGGCGTGGCGGCCACACGCGCGCTGTGGATGCTGCTCGCATGAGGTGAATGCAGATGATAAAAGGACTCCTGATTGCGCTCGCTGCAAGCTTTATCGGTTCGCTCGGCTTCGCCGTGCTTTTGCAGGCTCCGAAAAAATCGCTGGTTGCGGGCGCCGCCATCGGCGCGGTGAGCTATGCGCTGTACTGGCTGTTGCTGTATTTCGGCGTTTCGGAGCTACTGGCGATGTTCGCGGGTGCGGCGGTCGGTTCGCTGCTGGCGCAGTACGCCGCGCGGCGCATGCGCATGATCGCCACGATTTTCATCACGATCGCCATCATTCCGCTCGTGCCAGGGCTGGCGCTCTGCCGCTGCATGACCTATATTGCGCAGGGCGAAAGCGCGCTCGGCGCGCAGGTCGGGCTCAACGCCATGCAGGATATCCTCATGATCGCGCTGGGCATCAGCGTCGGCAGCCTTGGTCTGCACCGCAAAAAGAAAACAGGCTGACGCGGCGGACAGAAAAAGGGCGGCCCTGCCGCCCTGAAAATACCGTCGCCCGTCCGCGCTTATTGCAGCCCCGCAATTTCGCCGCGCTGAATCGCTACGAGGTTGCGGGCGATTTTTTCTTTCGGCCAATCCCACCAGCGAAGGCGCAGCAGCGTTTCAACCGTCGCCTCGTCGAACCTGCGGCGGATGGGCCGCGCGGGCACGCCGCCCATGATCGTATACGGCGGCACATCCTTCGTCACCACCGCCCGCGCGCCGATAACCGCGCCGTCGCCGACGGTCACGCCCGAGAGAATTACCGCCTCGTAACCGATCCACACGTCGTTTCCAACGACGATATCGCCCTTGTTATCCCATGCGTCGGCGACGCTGCGCCTGTCCAGCCCCCACTCCTCATAAAAAATGGGAAACGTATACGTCGAAAGCGAGACGAGCGCGTGGTTCGCGCTGTTGAACAGAAACTTCGCGCCGCAGGCGATGGAACAGAATTTGCCGATTTTCAGCCGGTCGCCGTTGACGGGATAGTGGTAGAGCACGTTATTGCGCTCGAAATCGCGCGGATCATGCACGAAATCGTTATAGATCGTATATTCGCCGACCTCGACGTTCGGGCCGTCAATCGCGTCTCTGAGGTAGATCGTCTGCGTGTCCCCCGTGCGGGGATAGAGCTTTTTTTCCGGAACCGCCATAGGAATCCTCCTTTGTTTTCAGATATACCCTATTTCAAGCGATTCCGGCCATGGCAATGCAGCGCTTCACCGCGCATATCCCCCCTGTCTTATTTTCCCGCAAGCGCAAACCGCGGCCCCTCCGCGCCCGTTTCTCCCGTCGGGCGAAAGCCCAGCTTTTCCAGCACGCGCATGGACGCGGCGTTCTCCGGCGCCGCCTCCGCTTCAAGCGTGCGCGCGCCGTTTTCAAGCGCCCAGCGGCAGAGCGCCGCCGCGCCTTCGGTAGCGTAGCCCCTTCCCCAATAAGCCGCGCCGATTCCATAGCCGATCTCGGCGCGTCCATCCGCAGAAAAGCCCTTAAAGCACGCGTCGCCGATTTCCGTGCCGTCCCGCAAAAGCATCTTCCATGCGGTATACCACAGCCATTGTCCGGGATTTGCGCGGCATCCGTCGAGCATTTCCCGGTACGCCACGCTCAGTTCCGGATCGGCTTCCCGGCAGGCGGCCGCATGCGCGGCCATCTCCGCGCAGCACATCGGTTCCAGCGTCAGGCTTTCTGTTACGATTCTTTCCATGCTTCTCCATACCGGCCCATCCGGCAGCAGACGCTCGTCAGGCCCGTTCTGCGCAGGCCGAGCAGCGCGTCCATTTCATTCGCGGCGTTCACGTAACGTCCGCGCGTATGATGCACGAGGATATAATCCGCTTCACGGATCTTTCCTCCCGCCTCGCGGCAGAAGGCGCGCACGGGCGCGCTCAGCGCAAACACCCAGACTGGCGAGCAGATCGTCACGTGCGCATACTGCGCAATCCCCTCCGGCAGCGCCTCGACGGGCATCGCCCAGCGATGCATTCCATAACGGCCGCACCACCAGAAGCCCAGCGTACCTTCGGTGCGCTCCTTCGCGCGGAGCGCGAACACCCGCGCGCCGGTACGGTTCGCCGCCTCATACGCCAGCTTTTTCGTATAGCCCATGCGCGAGAAATACACGACCAGCCTTTCCGGACGCTCCCCAATATGCGGATAATCCTCCTCGCGCACGGAAAAGGCTTCCTGCTTCGCAAACACCTGCGCGACGTAACCCGTCGCAGCCTGTGCAAAGCCGAAAACAAAAAACGCCGTGGACATGAAATTCAGCGGAAAGATATAAAACTGAATGCAGATCCACATCATCAGCGTCACGCCGAACAGCCCGCCGCACACTACGCCCGCCTTTTTGCGCCGCAGCAGCAGCGCCGCGGCCGTCAGGTTGCTCAGTCCGTTCACAATGAAAAGCGCCATGCCGGGAAACCGGAAATCCTGAAACAGAACGTCCGCAAACGGCAGCTTTTGAAAATACGGCAGCATCGCGTCCATGCCCATTATGCGGCCCGAAGGCTCGATCAGCATCATCGCCGCGCCGCCCACCGCGCCCACGCCGATAAACAGCGTCCAGAAAATCAGCCAGCGCCGCGCGCGCTCAAATCTTGAATGTGCGCTCTTCATTTTTCGGTCTTCACCCGGTTTCCGTTTTCATCCGTCACATAAATTTCCACAGCAGCCTTTGCGCGCTCGCGGGTCACGGTAACGGTGAATTCTTCGTCCGTAAACACCTTGACGGCATAGTGATATGAATGCGTCAGCTCCATATCCTCAACGGCCGTCTGCGCCGCGTTCGTGACCTGGAAGCGCACCGTGCCGCTTCTGAGCGCCGTATCCACATGCAGCGTCATCCCTTCGGAAACAGAAACCGCCGCCGTTTCCGTACCGCTGACGCGCCCGGCATACGCATTGACAGCCAGCACGCCGCACACGATCAGCGCTGCAAGCGCGATAATAAGCCAGATTTTCGTTTTCTTCATTTTTCTTCTTTCCTCCTTTGCGAAACGGCCGCCATTATACGCCGCGCATCCCCGCATGTCAATCAAATAACGGTTGAGCGGCGAAGGCCGCCGTTCAATCCGCAAAGGGCGCTTTTTTCATTTCAGCCGCAAGCGCGTCGTAGAACGCGCCCAAATGCGCGCCGTCCACAAGCGCGTGGTTCGCCAGAAGCGTGACGGGCATCGTCAGCCGTCCGCCCGCTTCGGCGTATTTTCCCCAGGTAATGCGCGGATTGCTGTCCGCGGGGCTGGGCGTAGGCTGCGTCAGCGCAGAATAATGCACCCACGGCAGCGTGGAAATGAACAGCAGGCTGTCGGCGTCGGCGCCGTCGTCCAGCGCCGCGTCGGTCTTAGCCTGCTCGTGCAGCCGCAGCGCCTCGGGCAGAAACGCCGCAAAGGGCTGCATGCAGTTGAGGCGGCAATAGCCGTAGGTGCCGTCGCCGCGCATGACGGTATGCGAAGTATCGCACGAAACAAACTCCGCCGGGCGGCCGCCGATCACCCGCTGCCGCAGCTCCGGCACGGCGTTGGCCGCGCGCCCCGCGCAATACAGGAAGCTCAGAAAAAACGGCAGCCCGTTGCTTTTGCACGCCGCCATGAAATCCGTCACGTCCGTTTCCACCGTCACGCCCACATACGGATTGGCCATACCATTAAAATATTCAAAATGCGCCCGCCGCGGATATTCGGCCCAGTCGATAACGCGATATTCCACGTCTCCACATCCTTTCGGGGAATCAGGGTGCGTCTGAAAAAAATTCCCTGAGACTCCATCTTTCAAACACCCTCTCAGAAAGATTTCCGCGCAGCGCGCGGAAAATCCTTCCTCCCGGCGACGCTTTCAGCGCGTTTTTCTGCCTGCAATCAGCTTCGCCGCCATCATCACCGCGCCGTAGAGCACACCGGCAATCGCCCAGATATACCAGGTATATTTACCGTTCCCATTGCCCGAGGGGCCGAAGGTGCAATACAGATAAATCGCCGTCACCAGCATCCAGTAGCACGCGCTGACCGCGCCCAGAATCCCGCTGCGCGCCTTGCTCGCGCGGGTGTAGTCGCCCTCCTCGAGCAGCTTCTCCATCGCGCCGTGAATGGTTCCGCCGTAGACAAACGCAGCGCAGCCCACCCCGGCGACGCCCAGCAGCAGGCACACCGCCGCCATATACATCAGATCGGTTCCATTCATGCACGCAGCCAGGAACAGCGGCACCGCCGAAAGGATGCAGAGCACCGTGCCTGCAATGTTCAGCCGGGTGTACGCGCTTTCAAATTCGCGCAGCCGCTCCCGAACCATACCGGTCACGCCGTATTCCGTTTCAAACCCCTCTTTTTCAAGGAAATCATACGCCCTGGCCTTGCCCGCACACGTCAGGAAGATCGATACGCCCACGGCCACCAGCAGCAGAAGAACGCTCAGCCCCGCGCCCGCCGCCGCATTCTCCGAAATATGGAAGCGCTCCACCTCGCTCATCGCAGCCAGAAGCAGCAGCGTCACCGGCGAAACGACGCACAGGAACGTCGCCAGCGCCATTTTCGGCGCGGCCTCCCGGCGCAGCGCCAGATAGTCGGACGCTTCCTCCATCGTCACGCGGCGCAGCGTTTCCTGCGCGCCGCCCTCGGCCGCCTCGGGAATTTCCACTTCGTCCTTGAGCAGAAAATCAGTCGTCACGCCGAAAATGCGGCTCATCTGCAAAACCTTCTCCAGATCGGGCACCGACTGCGCGCCTTCCCATTTGGAAACGGACTGCCGCGACACGTTCAGCTGCTGCGCCAGTTCTTCCTGCGACCAGCCCGCCTTTTTGCGAAGGGCGATAATCTTGTCTGCGAGTATCATGTGCTTTCCTCCTTTTTCGGATGCGGTTCGCCGCGTCCATGAACGGAGCATACGCTTCCGGGCGGTTGCATGCCAGAAACACAGGCGGAAAATCTGTCAACCGGCGGTTGCAATTCCGCTCTGCGGCCCTTTTGGGGCTAAAATACGTGCAAATCTCTGTTTCGCGCCGCCATGCGCCGCGGGGGGCATGTCCGTGTATCAAAAGCTCTTCCGCTTTGCATTTTTGATGATAACATCCGTTCTGCAACGTCGGTTATTATATCTCCGCATACCGGTCATGTCAAGGGTTTCACAGGATGCGGCGCGTTTGCTTTACCGGGCGCATATGCGCCCGAAAAAATCGCTGCGCGGCCCCGTTTTTTCTCGACAAAGCCCCGGAAGCGTGCTATAATAACGCCCTAATATACGATATTGTATATTTATAACCACATTTTCAGCAAAGGATCGATCGAGATGAAGAATTATTCATTCCGTTACGGAGACGGAACCGTCTCCATCCCGCTGGATGAAAAAAATGTGCTGGCTGAGCTGCACGGCAACCGCGTGCCGCCCATCGACGATATTCCCGCAGCGCTGGCGCAGGCGCTCGACGCTCCCATCGACGCGCTGCCGCTGGCGGCGTGGATCGCTCCGGGCGACCGCGTGGCGCTGGTCGTCAGCGATATGTCGCGCTTCTGGATGCGGCAGGACAAGGTCATTCCTCCGCTGGTCGATTATCTCGCCGCGCGCTGCGGCGTCGACTGCGCGCATCTGACAATCGTCGTGGCCAACGGCACGCACATCGGCGGCAGCGAAAGCGAACTGCGCACGCTCGTCACCGACGCGGTATTCGACCGCGTGCGCGTGGTGAACCACGACTGCGAAGCGCCCGATCTCGTCTCCATCGGCACGACGGCGCACGGCACGCACGTGCGCGTCAATCCCGAGGTGGCGCGCGCCGACAGAGTGATCTGCCTGGGCGCGTGTACGCATCACGTCATGGCCGGTTTCGGCGGCGGGCGCAAGAGCATCCTGCCGGGCGTAAGCGGCATGGATTCTATCTGCCACAATCACGCCTTTGCGCTGGACCCCGTCTGCTTCCGCAGCAATCCGCGCATCGGCAACGGCAAGCTCGCCGACAATCCGCTCAACGACGACATGTGCGAGGCCGCGGCGCTTTTGCCGAACCTGTTTATGGTCAATCTGGTAATGAACGCCGAAATGAAGCTGGCCGAAATCTACGCCGGGCACTTCCTTACCTCCTGGCAGGCGGCCTGCGCGGCGGTCGACCGCATCTATCGCGTGGAGGTTCCGCAGCGCGCCGATGTGATCGTCGCCAGCTGCGGCGGCTATCCGAAAGACATGTCGCTCTATCAGGGCACGAAAACGATCGATAACGTGGAGTCCGGCCTGAAGCCCGGCGGCACGCTGATCCTGCTCATCGAGGCGCGCGAGGGCGGCGGTCCGTCCGAGTATTTCGACTGGATTGAGAACCTCAGGGACGGCACGATGGAAAAGCGCCTGCGCGAGCATTTCACCATTCCGGGCTATGTGTTCCTGCTCAACTGCGAACAGGCGCACCGCTACAATATCCTCATGCTTTCCTCCGTCGCGCAGGAAACGGTCGCTCCGATGGGCCTGAAATCGTTTTCCAGTCTGGAAAGCCTGCTGGCCGCAGCCGATCTGGAGGGCAAGTCGGTTTACGTCATTCCCAACGGCAGCACGGTTGTGCCGCATGTGAAAGGAGAATAAATAATATGATGGAAAAATACGTCGCCAACCGCTTCCGTCACTGCGGCGGCGGCCTTTCGCTCGATACCGAGGCGCTGCGCCGTTATCCGGATGTGATCGACCTGAGCATCGGCGACACCGACTTCACGACCGACCGCCGCGTAATCGACGCGGCATATCGCGACGCCTGCGCCGGTTACACCCATTACGGCGACCCCAAGGGCGATCCGGAACTGATCGAAGCCATCCGCCGCGCCTGGAAGGAAGATTTCCAGCAGGATGTCTCCGCCGACGAGGTGCTCGTCACTACGTCCAGCTGCATGGGCATGTCGCAGACGCTGATGGGCACGCTCAATCCCGGCGACGAGGTAATCGTCTTCGGCCCGTATTTCGCCGATTACCGCAACCAGATCGAAATGGCCGGCGGCGCGGTGGTCGAAGTGCCGACCTTCGAGGAGGACGGCTACCGCCCGCGCGAGGAAGCGGTTCGCAGTGCTGTCGGCGCGCGTACGCGCGCAATGATCGTCAATACCCCCACCAACCCCACCGGGGCCGCCTACGACCGTGCGACGCTTGAAATGCTCGCCCGCCTCGCGCAGGAATACGACCTGCTTATCTTCGCCGATGAAATCTACACGCGCTACCTCTTTGACGGCGAATTCATCCCCATGCGCACGCTGCCCGGAATGGCCGAACGTACTGTGACGCTCAACAGCTTTTCGAAGAATTTCCTCATGACCGGCTGGCGCGTAGGGTATATCATCGCGCATCCGGAACTGATCCGCGTGTTTCAGCACGTCAACGACGGGCTGACGTACGTCGCGCCGTCCGTTTCGCAGCGCGCGGCGCTCAAAGCGCTCTCGCTGCGCAGCGAAATCGCCGACGAATACATCACGCGCTACCGCAAGCGTGTATATTATGCATCCGACTGCATAGAAAAAATCCCCTATCTGACGCTTTTCCGTCCGCGCGGAACGTTCTATCTTTTCCCCGGAATTGCCAAAACCGGCATGGAAGATCGCGAATTCTGCCAGTTCGTGCTGGAAAAGGCGCATCTGCTCGTTTCGCCCGGATGCGTGTTTGGTGAAGCAGGCAAAGGACATTTCCGCATTGCCTGCACAGTTTCCGATGAAAAGCTGACCGAGGCGATGCATCGGCTGGAGCAGCTGAGCGCATTTTTCTGAGCTTTCAAAAAAATTGCAGAAAAATTCAAAAAGGTGCTTGACATATGCGCAAACATGTGTATAATAATGCACGTGATTTGAATTTAAATTCTTGGAGGGCATGAAAATGAAGAAAGTATTTGCGATCGTTCTCGCGCTGTGCATGGTCCTTTGTGCCATGACCGCTTCCGCTGAAACCGTTCTGGAAAAGATCAAGAATTCCGGCGTGCTCGTGGTCGGCACCGAAGCCACCTACGGCCCCTATGAGTTCCTCGACGACAACGCTCAGCCCATCGGCTGCGACATCTGGCTGGCCCAGCAGATCGCCGACGAACTCGGCGTGGAGCTGAAGGTTCAGGATATGGCGTTCGACGGCATCATCGACGCGGTCAAGTCCGGCGTTGTGGATATCGGCATCGCGGCGTTCACTGTGAACGAAGATCGCGCGAAGGTCATCGATTTCAGCAACCAGTACGAGCTGAGCGAGCAGCTGCTCATCGTCAAGAAGGGCAACGGCGAAACCTACGCCACCAAGGAATCCCTCGCGGGCAAGAAGGTCGGCGCGCAGATGGGCACCGTACAGTCCGCTCTGATTGAAAAAGTGTTCACCGATTCCGAGCTGTTCGAGCTGGACACCTATCCGAACCTCGCCATGGAAACCGTCAACGGCAACATCGCCGGTTTCGTCTGCGATAAGGCTGTCGGCGAAGGCATGGTCGCCCAGAACGACAACCTTGAAGTTTCCCCGCTCACCTTCTCCGCTGAAGAAGCTTCCTTCGGCAAGGCCTGCGTCGTGGCGCAGGGCAACGAAGACTTCCTTGAGATCGTAAACAAGGTCGTCGACAAGGTCGTCGCGGACGGCTCCTACCTGCAGGCGTTCGAAGAATACAACGCCATCTGGAGCGCGGCGAACTGATAAGCGGCGCGAAGCGCCCTCTCCCCCGCATTATACCGGAAGGCCGGGATCGGCTTTCCGGTTTCGGTCTGTCTATAGAAAGGTCATTTCGGAAGGAGCAACGCCATGCAATTCCTTGCCACCATGGAGAACCTGGTCGTCCGTTACCACAACTTTTTTCTGGAAGGCGTGCGCAATACGCTGATTATCGCCTTCTTCACCGTGCTGCTCGGCACGATTCTGGGCACCCTCATGGCCATGGCGAGGATGAGCCGCATCAAGCCGCTCAAATGGATTGCCACGGCTTACATTGAATTCTTCCGCGGCACGCCGCTGATGGTACAGTTGATGTTCATCTTCTATGGCCTGCCGATGATCGGCGTGAGCTTCCCCGCCGTCAGCTTCATCCCGGACTTCGACCGTTTCGCCGCGGGCATCGTGGCCATGAGCCTCAACAGCTGCGCATACGTGGCGGAGATCATCCGCTCCGGCATTCAGGCGGTCGATAAGGGCCAGATGGAAGCGGCGCGCAGCCTGGGCTTCCATCAGCGCCAATCGATGACGCTGGTCATTCTGCCGCAGGCGGTGCGCAACATCCTCCCCGCGCTGGGCAACGAGTTCGTGACCATCATTAAGGAATCCTCGATCGTTTCAGTGATCGGCATCGCCGATCTGATGTACCGCGCCAAGGGCGTAATCGCCAAGACGTACAACAGCCTGGAATGCCTCGCGGTCGCCGCGATTATCTACTTCATTCTTACGTTCGTGGGCGGACGGCTGATTTCGCTGATGGAAAGGAAGATGTCCCATGGCAGAAAATAAAATGATCGAGGTTCGCAACCTGACCAAGCGCTTCGGCAAGCTCACCGTGCTGGACAATATCAGCACCTCGTTCGCCGCAAAGGAAGTCGTCAGCGTGATCGGTCCCTCGGGCGGCGGAAAAAGCACGTTCCTGCGCTGCCTGAACCTTCTGGAAACGCCGACTTCCGGCCAGATCATCTTCGGCGGCGTGGATATCTGCGATAAAAAGACGGACATCAACCTGCACCGGCAGAAGATGGGCATGGTGTTCCAGCAGTTCAACCTGTTTGAAAACATGAACGTCATGCGCAATCTCACCATCGCGCCGATGAAAATCCGCAAAATGCCCAAAGAAAAAGCCGAAGCGAAGGCCGTGGATCTCGTGAGCCGCGTCGGCCTCGCCGATAAGCTTTCCGCCTACCCCAGCCAGCTTTCCGGCGGTCAGAAGCAGCGTATCGCCATCGTGCGCGCGCTGATGATGAATCCCGACGTGATGCTCTTCGACGAACCCACCAGCGCGCTCGATCCGGAAATGATCGGCGAGGTGCTCAACGTCATGAAAGCGCTGGCCGACGACGGCATGACGATGATCGTCGTCACGCATGAAATGCGCTTCGCGCGCGAGGTCAGCAGCCGCACGCTCTTCCTCGACGGCGGCAAAATTGAGGAGGATAAGCCTTCCAAGGAGCTTTTCGCGCATCCGGAAAGTCCGCGGCTTATCAGCTTCCTGGAAAAAGTGCTGTAAAAAATGATCCCCCGGCGCGGTTCGGCTTCGCAGAAGTTCGGCCGCGCCTTTTGTTTTATGCCGCGCAGGGCGCGGCGTTTTCATGCGTTCCCCCGTTCTTGTTCAGCGGCCGGTCGACCGGCGATCGCGCCGTTCTTCACGCCGCCCTGCGGCGCCGATTCATTCTTCCATGGCTCATTTCCCCGATTCACAGCGCCCCTATTTTTTTCGAAACGCTCGAAAAAAACCGTTGACACGCAAATGATCCCATGCTATAATCCCACTCGTTAGATAGATTTAACCGCATTCAAAACGGTTATTTTTCAGAACTATGGTTAGTTATTTCTAACCACTATATTTTTTACAACGGCGGTATTGAAAAGCATGATTAAGATCGCAATTTACGGAAAAGGCGGCATCGGCAAATCGACGACGACCTCCAACCTTTCGGCGGCGCTTTCGCAAATGGGCTACAGGGTCATGCAGATCGGATGCGACCCCAAGGCGGACTCTACGCGCAATTTGCTGGGCGGTCGGATCATTCCCACCGTGCTCGGTCAGATTCAGGCGCTGGGCGACGAGATCGAGCTGAACGATATCGTCTTCGAGGGCTTCGGCGGCGTGCTGTGCGTGGAATCCGGCGGCCCCACGCCCGGAATCGGCTGCGCGGGGCTGGGCATTATTTCGGCCTTTAACAAGCTGGAAGAGCTGAGCGCCTATGAAATCTACAAGCCGGATATTGTGCTCTACGACGTGCTGGGCGACGTCGTCTGCGGCGGTTTCGCCATGCCGATGCGCAACGGCTATGCCGATCATGTCTTTATCGTAACCTCCGGAGAAATGATGGCGCTTTTCGCCGCCACGAACATCGCGCACGCGGTAGAGAACTTCAAGGGCCGCAGCTATGCGAAATATTCCGGCATCATTCTCAACGAACGCCTTGTCAAGGATGAGAACGAGCTGGTTGCAAAGGTTGCGCAGGAAACACATTCGGAAGTGATCGCCAAGATTCGCCGCAGCGCCGATATTCAGTCCGCGGAGGATCTGCACAAGACCGTAATCGAGGCGCTTCCCGGCGCGCCGGTCGCGGGCGATTATCGCCTGCTGGCGGAGAAAATTCTCTCGATCTGCGGCGGGAGGAAAGACGCATGAGCTGCCTGAACTGCTTTGAAAGCACGCTGTGCTATACCGCGCCCAGCCACGGCGACTGGGGCATCGTGCGCATCGCGGCGCTGGTGCCCGAAACGCATCTGCTCTTTGTCAGCCCGTCCGCCTGCGGCCGTCACGGCGCGCTGGGCGCGCTCCAGCACGGATTCAAGGATCGGGTCAGCTATCTGGCGATTACGCGCGAGGATATTATCGCCGGATACGACGGCCTTGTCGAAGAGGCGGTATCCGAGCTGCTGCGCCGGAAAAATCCGCGGCCAAGGGCAGTGCTCATTTTCGTCAGCTGCCTGGACGATCTGATCGGAACCGACCTGAACAGCCTCTGTCAGCGGCTGCATGCCGCGCATTCCGACGTCGAATTCCAGCCGGCACACATGAACCCCATCACGCTGGACAGCAAAAAGCCGCCGATGGTGACCACGCAGGCCGCCATGTACGCATTCCTGCATCCGGCCGAAGCGCACGATCAGGGAATCAACCTGATCGGCAATCTGGACGCGCTCCATCCCGGCTGCGAACTGTTTCAGGTGCTGAAAGCCTGGGACTGCGCCCCCGTCCGCCATCTGTCGGATTTTGAAACTTTCGAGGGGTATCAGGCCATGGCGAAAAGCCGCGCGAATCTGATGCTGTCCCCCATCGCGTCGCTCGCGGCGCAGCAGATGCAGGCGCGGCTGGGCATCCCCCAGCTGTTCCTGCCCGTGAGCTATGATCCGGATGAAGTCCGGGCCGAATACGAGCAGCTGGCCGCATTCCTTGAAAAGGATGCTCCGAACCTGCCCCGGCAGCGGGAGGAAGCACTGTGTGAAACGGAAACGGCGCGCAGCGCGCTGAACGGCCGCCCGGTATGGATCACCGCCGGTTCGGTGCTGAAGCCGTTCGGTCTGGCGCGGGCGCTGGTTCAGGCCGGTTTCAACGTAGAGGCGGTCGTCGCGCAGACAGCGATTGCGCCCGACCGCGCCGCCTTCCAGTGGATTCGCGAGAATCATCCCGAAATCGCAGTCATTCAGCCGCAGCACGTCAACGTAATCGACTTCGCCCATCGCTCCGAGGAGGCAGTCGCTATGCGGACGCACCGCCCGCCGGTCGTCATCGGCGGCGGAGTCGAGGGCATGGCGAACCTTCCGGGGCTGACGGAGGAATACGAAGCCCCGCAGGGCGCGATGAATCCCGATTTCGCCGGTATGGAAGATCCGCGCGGCACGTTCCGCATTCTGTCCGGCATTCCGCTGGTCATGGTGATCGACGAAGGCCGTCTGGAAGGGCGCGCAGCGCCGCAGAGCATCGGCGAATTGCTCGGCGGCGAATTTGAAAAAAGCGTGATCTATCCGGACGACGGACACATGCTGGACGGCGTGCTGCTGTACTATTTTTACCTCGCCGGCGGCATGGCCGCGATCGACGCGCTGCGCGCGGCCTGTATCCGCGGCGTGCATCCCTCCCAGATGATCAAATACGGCGGCATCGAAGAAAAGCCCGCCGTAATGCTGATGCCCTATATTTTCGCACAGATCAAGGCGAAAGAACCGGGCATGCACGTAGTCTGGCCTGCCGAGGGCGCGCCGCTGATCCCCATTCTGGAGTGCGTGCGCAAAGACGCTTCTTCCCAGGCGCGCGCCGCGGCGGATTTTATGGCGGGCGCGGAGATCGGCCGGCTGTTCATGGAGCAGGGCATGTTCCCCTCCAGCCATCCGGAAATCGAAAATAATCTGCCGGGAAAAATCTGGTTCGCCGGCTGGGAAAACATTTACGCCGACAGGCTTCCCGAACTGCTGCCGCAGCTCAAAAAGCGTTTTGTGGAGGGATAACTCATGCAGATGATCACCGTATCCGGCCCTCCGTCCGCCGGAAAGACGTCCGTAATCCTGAAAGCCGCAGCTTGCCTGCGCAGTCAGGGGCATGCGGTGGGAATCGTCAAATTCGACTGCCTGCTCAGCGACGACGATCAGCTCTATGCCGCGGCCGGGTTTCCCGCCAAAAAGGCGCTTTCACGCGAATTGTGTCCCGATCACTTTTTCATCAGCAACGTTGAGGACGCTTACGCATGGGGCGAACGCCGCGGGCTCGATCATCTGATTACGGAAAGCGCAGGGCTTTGCAACCGCTGTTCGCCGCATATCCGCGGCATTATGGCGGTATGCGTCATCGACCAGCTCAGCGGCATCCGCACCCCGGCGAAAATCGGGCCGATGCTGCGCCTTGCGGACGAGGTCGTTATCACCAAGGGCGACATCGTCTCGCAGGCGGAACGCGAGGTGTTTGAAATGAAGGTGCGCACCGTCACGCGGGCGGAAATCCTGCACGTTAACGGCCTGAACGGCCAGGGCGCGCAGTACCTCGCCGACGCGATGCAGCATTACGCCTCCGCCGTAACGCTGAAGGAGCAGAAGCTGCGTTTCCCGATGCCGATGGCGCTGTGCTCCTATTGCCTGGGCGAAACGAAAATCGGCGCAGAATACCAGATCGGCAACCTGCGCAAGGCGGATTGGGGGGACGAAGCATGAGCGCTATTGCAAACCGGACAATCTCTTCCCTGACGGAGCAGTGGCCGTTCGTGTGCGAATGGCTGGATTCCTACCATTTCACCTACGACCCCGCCCAAACGCTTTCCGACTGCATTGCGCGCACGCCAGACGGCTATTTCCGCGACATCGACCGCACGCGCAGCGGCTTCGTGCAGGAGCTGGAGCAGTATATCCGCGACATCAGCGCCTTCCTGGGCGAAGAGGATGAAACCGTGGAAACGGTCAGCCTGCTCCCCGGCCATGACAAGCGCGGAGTCCCGGAAGGCTTTTCGCGGATCGACTGGCGTGCCGGCGAAGTGATCGCCATCGTGGGCGCGACGGGCAGCGGCAAAAGCCGCCTGCTGGCCGACGTGGAATGGTGCGCCAGCGGGGACACGCCCACCAGCCGGCGCGTGCTGATCAACGGCCGTCCGCTCGGCCGCGGCGAAAAGGGCAAACGGCACATCGTAGCGCAGCTTTCTCAGAACATGAATTTCGTAATCGACGCAACGGTTCTGGAGTTTCTGAGCCTTCACGCCGGAAGCCTGCGCCGGGAAGACCCGGAAGGCGACGCGCGGCGCGCGTTTGAAATGGCCAACAATCTGGCAGGAGAAACCTTCAGCGCGGACACGCCTCTGACGGGGCTCAGCGGCGGGCAGTCCCGCGCGCTGATGATCGCTGACTGCGCAGTTCTTTCCGACGCGCCGATCGTGCTCATTGACGAAATTGAGAACGCGGGAATCAACCGCCGCAAGGCGCTGGCCGCGCTGACCGGCGAGAACAAAATCGTCCTCATGGCGACGCACGACCCCGTGCTTGCGCTGCTTGCTGACCGGCGGCTGGTCGTTTGCGGCGGCGGGATCAGCGCCGTGCTGGAAAAGAGCGACGCTGAAAAAGAAGCGCTTCGCTTTGCAGAAGAAATGGACGCACGGCTGATGCAGATGCGGGAAGCCCTGCGCTCCGGCCTCCGTCTGGAAGCGACGGAATAAAACGGTCGTCGCAGACGGTTCGGCGGAGGGCATATTTCTCATATCTCCCCCGCAGCGCGTTGCGGAAATGGAATATCAGGCGCTTACGCGCCGAACAAATAAAGGCCCGCACGGTTTCGAAACCGGCAGGCCTTTATTGATTTATACTTCTTCACCGACGATTACTTCCACGCCGTTCGGGATCACCGTAACGGTGGAATCAGCACCCATGCGGCGGGCGGCGGATTCGAGCGCCTGACGAGCGGTCGCCGCCCATTCCAGGTGCATCGCTTCAATAAAAGCGCGGTTTTCCTCGCCGGTCACAATGATGCAGTGCGCCCTGCGCATGACGCGCGCAAGAATCTGCGCCTGCCACTGATCCGGAAGCGTTTCCTCCGGCGGAATGGTCTCAATGTCCGAAAGAACGCTTTCCGGCCCCGGTCTATCTGCAAACCAGTGAAAAAAGCCTGCGCCGCCGTGACCATCCTCCATTGCTGCGCAAAGAATAATGCAGCCGCCCTGTCGCACACAGCGTTCCGCCGCGGTGAGGCTCTTAACGCACTGATAAAAGTTCTGGTCCAGCGGATATCCGCCGTTGGAAGTGACGACAATATCTGCGGATGCGAGCGGTACACGGGCGTGCGCCAAGCAGGCGCGGCACCCGGCTTCATGCGCATCGTTAAGGTTGCCCGCAAACGCAGCGGCAATCTGTTTGTTTTCATCCAGAAGAACATTGAGAATAAAAGCCAGCTTCGCCTGTTCGGCAGCAAAAATCATGTCTCGATGTATTGGATTCTCTGCCAGTATCCCCTGCCGCGCATGCGCAGAAGCGATAAACTGCGCATTATGATTGTGGACAATCGTCTCACGCGCAGCGATACCCGGCAGGATACTCTTGCGTCCGCCAGAAAACCCCGCAAAAAAATGCGGCTCGATAAATCCTTCCGCCACCACCAGCTCCGCCCACTTTACCAGGCGGTTCACGCGCAGCCTTCCGCCGGAGGGAAGCACGCCCAGATCGACCATTTCCGCATCGTCAAAGGCATTATGGACGATGATGTTCTCGTTGCGAACGATATCCTCGCCAAAGCGCCGAGACTGTTCCTCCAAGGTCATGGCACGATGCATGCCGGTTGCCACCAGAATGCGAACATCGCACGTCGGATTCTTTCTGCGCAGCTCCTCGAGCAGTAATGGCAGCGTAATTCGGCTGGGCATGGGGCGGGTGTGATCGCTGGTAATAACAAGGATGTTCTTTTTCCCACGTGCTATCTCGCATAGTCGCTGACTGCCGACGGGGTGCGAAAGCGCCTGTCGCACAATCTCGTCCTGCGAAATGCTATCAAACGAATGCTCAAGCTGTTTTCGGGGCGTTAAAATGCCCTGAACACGCGCGTCCTCCACATCAAACGTACAGAAGCCGCAGCCATAAGGAATCCGGAACGTTTGCATGACGATGCTCCTTTCAAAAAATAAATTTAATTTGGAATATATTGTACTATATATGGAACAAATATTATGGTTTATGTAGTTCGCGCTTTAGTAATGCAGTATTTTCCCAATAGTCATATTATATACGAAATCAATGCAATTACAAGTCCTAACAATACGCATTTGTTCCATTTTGCTATCTGCTCATAATTAAATAATATTTTTAGTGAAAAAATTTCGTTTAGTGGTTGATTTTTACACTCACATATGATAATATATGACCATCGAGGAAAATATCTGTCATGCAAATCAAATATTTTACTTTGAAAGGCGGTTGACTGGCGATGTCCAATCATGAGATCGTATCCGTAAAAGCAATGCAGGTCTTTACCTGGCGTTATCATCCTGGCGTAGAAGTAGTCGTCCGTACCCGCGGCGGCGCAGAGGGCCGCGCGGTCTGCACAGCGGGTATTTCCATTGGTTCGCACGAAGTGAAATTCGCCTACGATGGCGGCAAGAAATGGGGCGGCATGGGCGTAGAAGGCGCCGTGCGCAATGTTGAAGAAATTATCGGTCCGGCTATCATGGGCATGGATGCCAGCAAACAGTATGAAATCGACATGGCCATGCTCAACATCTGCGAAAACGCCAAGGAAAAGCTGGGCGGCAACGCCATTGCAGCGGTTTCCGCAGCAGTCCTCAAGGCCGGCGCGGCCAGCCTGGGCATCCCGCTTTACTATCACATCGGCGGTATGAACGCGATGTATCTGCCCGTTCCGGGCGTGCCCGCAGCAGCAGGCCATGAACGTTACGGCGGCGGCGTGACCACTCCTGATCCCAAGCCTACCTATTCCTTCATGTGTCACGGTTTCAATTCCTTCGCCGAAGCGTCCTACTGCGGCTGGGAAGTACAGGAAATCTGGCGCAAAACCATGAAGAAAATGGGCGTGTACCCGCCGAACTATTATGACCTGTACATCATCCCTGCGGGCATCTTTGACACGGACGAGCAGCTCTGGGCGCTGATGGCCGAAACCATCGACAAAGCTGGCTATACCGGCCGCATTGGTATTCAGGTGGACGTGGCCAGCGATTGCTACTACGACCGCAACGACAAAATGTATCATGGTCTGTTCTCCGCCAAGCCCAAGACAAAGGAAGAAATGCTTGAGCTGTATAAAAACGCCATTGCAAAGTATCCGTTCGTTATCATCGAAGATCCCTTCTTTGAGGACGATTACGAGAGCCACGCCGAGCTTGTCAAACAGGTGGATATTCAAATCGTCGGCGACGACCTGTTCACCACCAATCCCAAACGCGTCGCCTACGGCGCTTCGATGGGCGCCGCCAATACAGTTCTTCTCAAAGTCAATCAGGTCGGCACAATTTCCGAAACCATGGACATGGTACAGCTGGCATACCGCAAGGGCTACGGCGTAATGCCGTGCGAAAGCCGCGGCGAAGGCGCTTCCATTGCAGACTATTGCGTCGGTATCAACGCGTGCGCGGTACGCGAGATGGGCGTTGGTATCGTAGCCAACCGTTTCCTCGAAATTGAAAAGGAACTGGGCAGCAAGGCCCGCTTCTCCGGAACGGCCGGACTGCGCGGCGCGCGCTTCCGCAAATAATCGGGATTTGCCGTTTGGAAAACGGTAAAAAATATCTCTATTCTATCAAGGAGGAAAAAACAATGAAGAAATGGCTTTCTCTGCTCCTGGCGGCTCTGATGATCCTGAGCCTGTCGCCCGCCGCTCTCGCTGAAGATGACACAGTGAAGATCGGCCTCATGGCTACGCTGACCGGCTATCCGCTCAATGGCGAGCATATGGTCAAAGGCTGTCAGATGGCGGCCGATGAAATCAACGCCGCTGGCGGCGTTCTGGGCAAGGCGCTTGTGCTCGATGTGCAGGATTGCAGCAACACCACCGACATTGGCATCAACGCCATGAACCTCATGATCAGCAACGGCGTTGTCGGTGTTGTGGGCCCGCATTACTCTACGCAGTGTCTGGCGGTAGAGCCGCTTATCGGCGCAGCGCATGTACCGATGCTCTTCGGCGGCACCAGCCCGAAGCTGGCCGAAATCGATAACCCCTATCTTTTCCGCATTCGCGCTTCGGATACCATGCAGGCCGCGGCAGCCGCAAAGTATCTGGTTGAGCAGCAGGGCGCCAAAAATGTCGCCATTCTGCACGGCTCCGACGACTTTGGTACCGGCGGCATGCAAGTTGCTGCGAAGTACTTTGAAGCCAATGGCGTAGCCTTCACCGCGCAATCCTTCAACAATGACGATACCGACGTAACCACGCAGATCCTCAAGTGCATCAGCGCCGGCTGTGACAGCGTGCTGATCTGGGCAACCGAGGCCGCGTATCCCATCGTCGCCCGTCAGATGTACGAGCTGGGTCTGATCGTGCCCACCATCACCAATCCCTCTCTGGCCGTCGACTCCTGCCTTGCGCAGCTTGAAACGGAATGGGTGGACGGCTGGTATTGCGTAACCGACTTCCTCACCAGCAATACGCAGGAAAAGGTGCAGAATTTTATCGCACGCTATACTGAAAAATACGGTGCCGACGAAAGCGTCGACCTCCACTGCGCCGCCTATTACAGCGCTGTATGCGTACTGGCCGACGCCATCAACCGTGCCGGCTCCACCGATACCGAAGCCATCCGCGAGGCGCTTATGGCCACGGATAACTTCGAAGGCATGGTCGGAAACATGCAGCCCAATGAAAAAGGCGAAATGATCCATGAGATCATCCTGGCGCAGTGCAAGGATCTGAAAGTCTCCTATATCGACACGATCGCCGAATAATATGCAGGAAGGGATGGGACCTGTGCCCGTGCGGTGCGGGTCCCATTTTCTCATCAGGAAACGCCGCATCATTTATGCCGGGGGCGCAAGCGCCCCGAAATGAAGCCGCCGTCCCCCGCATCAATCATGCGGCGTTTTCGGAGCGTATCAAGACGGGATGCGAGGAGGAAACACTTTGGTTAGGATCGTTTTGCAGCTTGTCATAAGCGGCATTGCAATGGGTTTTGTTTACGGCCTGGTCGGGATCGAATATACCCTGATCTGGAATTCTACCGGCCTGCTCAACTTCAGCCATGAGCGTATCATCATGCTGGGCGCTTATGTGTTCGTCGGCAGCATGATTACCAAAATTGGCATGGGCGTAATTCCTGGTATTGCAGGCGCGCTGCTGTTCATCGCGTTGTTTGCCGTACTGGTCGCGCTGGTCATCTTTATTCCCCTGCGAAATATGAGCCGCATGTGCGCCATTATGGCCACAGTTATGCTCGGCAACATCATCAACGAAGGCGTTCGACTTTATTACGGTCCTGAAGCTATGACCGTCAAAGGATTTCTCAACGGCATTGTCCGAATCGGAAGCCTGGTAGTAGCCAAAGCGTATGTTGCCATCATCATTGCAGCCTTCGTCATTCTTGGGCTTCTTACTTTCTTTATGAAAAAGACGAAAACAGGAAAAGCGATGCGCTGCGTATCGTCCAACAAAACTGCTTCGGCACTGATGGGAATCGACGTGCAGCAGAACATGGTCATTACCATCATGATCAGCTTCCTCATCTGCTGCGTGATCGGCGTGATGGTTATTCCGCTGTACAGCGTCAATCAAAGCATGGCCAGCATGATCAGTCTGAAAGGCTTTGCCGCAGGCGTGATCGGCGGATTCGGTTCTCTTCCCGGCGCGATTGTGGGCGGATTGATCGTCGGCGTAATTGAAAACATCGGCGGCATGATTTTCCCTTCAACCTTTAAAGACGTAGTCGCCTTTGTTTTCCTGATTCTGATGCTTTTGCTTCGTCCCTCCGGCGTTATGGGGAAAAAGTCTGTTACGAAATGAAAGGAAGACTCGCATGAACGCAACGCTGAAAAAACACGGCGGGCTGGTATATCTGCCGCTGCTGATTGCGGCGATTTTCCTGCCGAAATTCGTAAATAATTATTACATCACCATGTCCTGTCTGGCGCTGATCTATATGATCGTCGCTTTCGGGCTGAACTTTATTACCGGCATGACCGGGCAAATGAACCTCGGCACCGCGGGCATCTTCTGCCTGGGTGCGTATACTTCCGCTCTTTTGACCACCAGAACCGGCTGTTCGCCCTGGCTGGCAATGATCGCCGTTATCGCTATGGGCGTACTTATCGGCTTCGGCCTGGGGTATCCGAGCCTGCGTCTCAAAGGCGTATACCTCTCGCTGACCACAATCGCTTTTGGCGAAATCGTGCGCCAGCTTGCAAATAACATGACCAATTTCACCGGCGGCGCGCAGGGCGTGCGCAATATTCCAGTATATAATCTCTTTGGTTTTGAACTGAACACCAAAGTGCGCCTGTATTATTTTCTGCTGGCCTGTACCGTCCTGTTTGGCTTTATTTCCTATCGCATCATCAAGTCCAAGTGGGGCCGCGTGTTCATGGCTGTCCGTGACAACATCGATGCGGTAGATGCCTGCGGTATTTCCAGCGCGCAGATCAAAATTCTCGCCTTCACCCTGGCGGCTGTATTCGGCTGCATTGCCGGCGGTCTTTACGCGCATTATTCCGGTTACATCAATCCCTCCAGCTTCACCCTCGGCCTTTCGGTCAACTTCGTCGTCATGGTAATGGTGGGCGGCAGCGGCACGTTGATGGGCCCGATTCTCGGCGCGGTTATTGTAAGCATGCTGCCGGAATTCCTTCGCTTCCTGGGCAATTACTATCAGATCACTTTCTATACCATCGTTCTTCTGTGCACCATTTTTGTGCCCGGCGGCATTTGCAACCTGCGCATTTTCCATCGGGATTCCCTGCGCCGCCCGTCCGGAAACTGACGATGCGGCTGGCCGGAAAGTGAGGACCGTACGATGAGCACGATTTTAAAAATCGAACACCTGACCAAGAAGTTCAGAGGCTTAACTGCCGTGAACGACCTGAGCATTGAAATGAAGAGCCGCACCATTCATACGCTGATTGGTCCTAACGGCTCGGGCAAGACGACGACCATCAACATGATTAACGGCGTTTTCCCGCCGACAAAGGGCAAAATTTATTTCGACGGCCACGATGTGACCGACCTCCCCACCTGGCGCATCGCCCGCTTGGGTGTCTGCCGCACGTTTCAGAATCTGAAGCTTTTCAATACCATGACGGTAGAAGAAAACTTGATGGTCGGCGGACAGATGACGTATGCCGACGGCAACATTTTCAGCTTTCTGCTCAATCCCGTTAAAGCGCGGAAAGAAGAAAAACTGCTGGAAGAGAAAGCGCACGAGGCGATGAAAAAACTGCACATCGAAGATCTTGCCAAGCGCAAGACCGGCGGTCTGCCCTATGGCAAATTGAAGATGGTAGAGCTGGCCAAGTGCATGATGGGCAATCCCAAGCTCATGCTGCTGGACGAACCGGCGGCAGGCCTGAATCCCTCTGAACGCGCAGAGTTCTTGGAAATTCTTCTTCAACTGTACGAAGAAGGGATGGATCTGTTCCTCATCGAGCATAACATGGACGTCGTCATGCGTATCAGCCAAATGATTACCGTTATCAACTTTGGCTCAAAAATCGCCGAGGGCCGTCCGGAAGAAATTCAGAATCATCCGGAAGTTATCCAGGCGTATCTTGGTGACCGCTATCAGGCCCAGGGAGGAAACAAACGATGCTGAAAATCAACGGGATCAGCACCTTCTACGGCAAGGTGCAGGCGCTGAACAACGTGTCTCTTGAAGTCAACGAGGAAGAAATTGTTTCGATCATCGGCGCTAATGGCGCGGGAAAATCATCCCTCATGCGTAGCATTATGGGAATCGTACATCCCCAGCGCGGAACCATCTCCTTCAAGGGCGAGGATATTACGCGCACGAAAACGAACAATATCGTTCAAAAAGGCATTGTTTATGTACCCGAAGGCCGCGAAGTGTTCACCGATCTGACGGTGGAAGAAAACCTGGAAATGGGCGCGTTCTCCAAAAAGTTCACCGTACATAAGCTGCACGCACTCTTTGAAGAAATGTACGCCACCTTTCCTCGCTTGAAGGAGCGCCGCCATCAGCCGGCCGGCACGCTCTCCGGCGGCGAACAGCAGATGCTGGCCATCGCTCGCGGAATGATGAGCGAGCCTGAACTGATTATGTTCGACGAACCATCCCTTGGCCTCGCCCCTGTGATCGTAGACGAGATGTTCGACGTAATCTCCAGCATCAACCAGAAAAAGAAGATTCCCGTTATTCTCGTCGAGCAGAACGCTTTTGCAGCGCTGAACATTTCCAGCCGCTGCTATGTGCTGGAGAACGGCGTTGTCATGACAAGCGGCAACAGTCGAGAACTTGCCGAAAGTCCTGAAATCAAGAAAGCCTATTTAGGAGGTTGAAGCGTGAGAGAAACATACGAACGTCTGCTTTCGAGCGTCTGCCTGCCGCGTTTTTTCCAGCTGGACAGAAGCGCGCCGCAGCCTGAAATCGCCGATGTGCGTGAAAGTGCCTATCAGTCGGTAAAAAACTGTCCCGCACTGAAAAAACTGCATCCCGGTCAGACTGTCGCAGTCACCGCCGGCAGCCGGGACGTCCACGGTATGCGTTTGATCCTGGAGGGAGCGCTCCGCGCCCTGAAAGAAGCAAACTCGCACCCCTTCATCGTACCGGCGATGGGCAGCCATGGCGGCGCGACAGCGGAGGGGCAGTTACGAGTGCTGGCGCATTATGGCATTACGCCGGAAACAATGGGCGTACCGATTCATTCCTGTATGGATACCGTGCAAATCGGTCGAACGGAAAGCGGCCAGGCCGTACATGTGGATCGCATTGCTAGCGAAGCGGATTTTATCCTGCCCATCGGACGCATCAAGGCGCATACCGATTTTCGCGGCAACGCTGAAAGCGGCATTCTGAAAATGCTCGTCATCGGCCTAGGCAAGCAGTACGGCGCTTCGCTCTGTCACAAAATAGGATTTCCTCGCATGGGTGAAAGCATCTGGTCATTCGGTAAGGTGATTCTTGAAAACGCACGCGTCTTGATGGGCTTGGGCATAATCGAAAACGCAAATCACGGCACGGCGCTCATTGAGGCGATACCCGCCGAAAAAATACTAGAACGCGAACCGCAGCTGTTGCAATATTCCAAGACGTTAATGCCGAAGATTCCCTTCTCTCCTCTCGACGTTCTGTTGGTGAGTGAAATGGGCAAAGACATCAGCGGCGCAGGCATGGATCCAAACGTTACAGGCCGCTCCTGTACAACTGGAGAAAACTGGCCCTTTGCTGAAAAGATCGGCGTATTTGACATCACCGACGTTTCTGATGGAAACGCCGCGGGCATCGGCAATGCGGACGCAATTACACGGCGGCTTTATGAAAAACTTGATACCGCGCCGATGTATATAAACAGTATCACCTGCCGCGACACGATGGGCGTTCGCATTCCGACGATCATGGAAACAGAAGAACTTGCTACGAAATATCTGCTCTATTGTTGTATTCGCCGCGACGCGCTGCCTGCGCCGCGCATCGTTTGGATCCGCAATACAGCCGATATGCAGACCATTTACGTATCCGAAGCGCTGCTAGCACAGGCCGGAGAGATTTCGGAGTATCGTACAGACGCGCGCCTACTGAACATACACGCGGATGCGTCGGGCAGACTCATTCTGGAGGAATAATGGCAATGAGAATCCTGAACATGACTCAGGTAACCGCTCACGGCAACGAAGAAGGCCGGCGAATTGTTGCACAGATTATGGAGGCCGGTTTGCAGGCAGCAGATCCTTATCGAAATGCCTGCCGCCTTCTTGTACGTGAGGGCAACCTGTTAAAGGTAGGAAATCCGCTGTTTGAAGGCGAAAACGATCCGCGCAGCGGTGTGTCCATTTATGACCTGAACGAGATTGAAAACATTTATATCGTCGGTTCCGGCAAGGGCGTACAGCGCGCGGTTAAAGCGCTGGAAGAAGCGCTCGGCGACCGGCTGACGGGAGGCTGCGTCATCGCCAAGCATGGCGATCCGCTGATCCTCAAGCGTGTGAGCGTGTACTACGGTGCGCACCCCGTGCCGGATGAGGGATGCGTCGAGGGCTGCCGGGCCGTTGTGGAGCTTTCAAAGCATGTAACGGAAAAAGATCTTGTCTTTACCGTCATCGGCAACGGCACCAGCTCGCTCATGACGCTTCCTGCTGAAAACATTCCATTGGAAGAAGTAAAGGAACTGACGCGCATGATGCAGATTGAGCGCGGCGTAACGACGGTTGAGCTCAACGTCATCCGCAATCATATCGATCTGCTCAAAGGCGGCAAGCTGTCGCGCCTTTTTTCCAAAGCACAGTGCGTGCATATCGTAATGGCGGATGCCAATCATCACGTAACCCAGCTTCCGCGTCATGATTATTACGGACTTTTGAAGCAGAACGTGTGGCTTCATAATCTTCCGGAGGCTTCAACGTTTCGTCAGGCAATCGAGGTGCTGCACAAATACGATGCCTGGAACGCGTGTCCGGAAAGCATCCGGCGCTATCTCCTCTCCGGCACAGAAGCGGAGGAGACGGTCAAGTACGAAGAATTTTGCAACTGGCGTTTCCGCGTGTTCGGCATTATGCCGGACGATCAGCATTTCCTTCCTGCCGCCGAACGCGCGGCAAAGTCACTTGGACTTGAATGTCACGTGCTCACACCATTTTTACAGGCAGAAGCGAAGGAATGCGCAAAGGTCTATATGGCGCTGACGCGCAGTATCGCCGACGGCAGGCAGCCCTTCAGCGCGCCCGTGGTACTTCTTTCCTCCGGCGAGATGCTGGTAACCGTAGAAAAAGGCGGCGGTGTCGGTGGACGGAATCAAGAATTTGTGGTACAATGTGCTATTGAGATTGATGGAATTCGACAAATTGTCGTCGGTTCGGCTGATTCCGACGGCACGGATGGCCCCGGCCATTTTCAATATGAGGGCGCTCCCTCCTGCCTGGGCGGCGGCATTGTCGACGGCTTGACAGCGGCGGAAGCACGGGAAAAGCAGATTGATCTCCGAAACGCACTGCGCAGCCATGGTACAAGCGAACCGCTGTGGCGGCTCAACTGCGGCCTTCATATGGAACAAAATATCAGCCTGAACGACATCACCGTCATTTATATCGGCATCTAGACATTCCGTATTCTGATGCTGATCATTCCGCAGGGAAAAGGCAGGGAAAAAGCATGAATTACTCGCGCATCGCTCAGTTGGTCAAGGCCGCGCGGCTCTATTACGAATCCGGATACGATCAGAGCGAAATCGCCAAGGAACTTTCCGTTTCACGCTCGTATGTATCCAAACTGCTGGCGGAAGCCAAAGAGCAGCAAATCGTAACGTTCAGAATTCATGATCCGATAGACACAGAAAGCGACTTGGAACGCACTATCCGCACTGCGTTCAATCTGCGCAAGGTAATCGTTACCAGTGCGCCTCTGGAAAGCAACGCGGCCAGTTCCGTCGCGCAAAAGGCCGCACAATGGCTTAGCCAAACGGTGCGCAGCGGCGACGTAATCGGGATGGGATGGGGGCGCACGCTTTATCTGATGAGCAAGTATTTGCCGCGTCGTTCGGATATTTCAGGCGTGGAAGTCGTTTCCCTTTACGGTCAGCAGCATAAAATGCGGCAAAACGTATTCAACACGGAAAGCCTGACATACATGGCTGAAGCGTTTAACGCCACAACGTATCTTCTGACCAGTCCCGTTTCCTTTTCCAATGTAAAACTGAAAAATGAGTTTCTGCGCGAACAAAGCATGATCTCCGTGATGGACTGTCTGCGTCGCGCCAACATCGTCGTGTTCACCATCGGCAGCATAAAGCGCTCCTCTTATCTGGATCAGCCGGGTATGCTCACTGACGAGGAATTGCGGCAGGCCTACGCCAACGACGGCATCGGCGATGTATGCCTGCATATCATTGATCGCAACGGCAGCATTTGTCTGCCGGAATTCGATGAGCGACTGGTATCTATTCCGCTGGATATCCTTCGTCAAAAGGACTACCGCATCGCCGTAGCGGCCGGACGCTATAAGACCGAAGCAGTCTATTCCGCGCTCAAGGGCGGCATTATGAACGTGCTGATTATCGACGAGGATATCGCGCGAGATATTGTAGAGCGAATCAACGCGAAAAAGAGAAGGTAGAAAACAGTGATGACGCCGCTGAAAAATATTTCCGAAATCAAGAAGTATTGCCGCGCCAACTGGGAATATATCGAAGGTCCCATTCGCTCCGTAGTAGTGGAATTTCAGGGACTGAACCGTCTGGAATATTTCGTGCAGCCAAGCTGCCAGCTGGAACTGGAACTGGCCAGCGAAAACATTCTTTACGTTATCCCCTACACGGATCCATGGGGATGGATGAACGAAACGCAGGCACAGTACACCGACTGGCTGCTGGAGCGGCTTTTTGAACTGTTGAGTATCGACAGAAACGTTCCGGTTATTTCTACCGGTTACAGCATGGGCGGTCTGGGCGCGCTGATGTATCCCGTGTTCAGCCACCATAACGTATCGGCCTGCATGGCCAATAGCCCCGTATGCGATCTGGTAAGCCATTTTACCGAGCGCGATGATCTGCCGCGTACGCTCATGAGCGCGTTTATGTCGTATCCAGGCGGCCTAGAGGCCGGTTTGGAAAGTCGTTCCCCTATTCATCAAATCGACCGTTTGAAGCAAATTCCCTATTTTATTGTCGCTGGATGGAAAGATACGGACGTTTCAATTAAAAACCATTCACAGCGTCTGACGGCGCTGATGCAGGAACGCGGCATGACGCTGACCTATTACGCGCTGCCGACAATGATTCACTGGAAGATCAACGATTATCGCGTGCTGCGCGCTTCAATCGATTTTATCAAGGGCGGATACCAAAAAACAAAAGGATGAAAAATATGTCACAGTATATGATGGCGCTTGATTCCGGCACAACAAGCTGTCGCTGCATCCTGTTCGACCATGAGGGAAACGTATGTGCCATGGCGCAGAAGGAACTAACGCAGTACTATCCGAAGCTGGGCTGGGTAGAACATGACGCAGAAGAAATCTGGGCGGTGCAGTTGGAAGCGGCGCGCGAAGCGATGAACAGTTTGCACATCGGCGCAACAGACATTCACGCCATTGGCATTACCAACCAGCGAGAAACGACTGTCGTATGGAACCGCCTGACCGGAAAGCCTATCTGCCGCGCAATCGTCTGGCAATGCCGCCGCACGGCGGAATTCTGTGACGAACTGAAGCGCTCCGGTGCGGCAGGGGATTTCAGTGCAAAGACCGGTCTGCCTGTCGATCCATATTTCTCCGGAACAAAACTGCGTTGGGTGTTGGACAACGTGCCGAATGCGAGGGAAAGCGCGCAGCGCGGCGAACTTCTTTTTGGTACAGTAGAAACGTGGCTGATTTGGAATCTGACGCACGGCGCAGCGCATGTAACCGACTATTCCAACGCTTCCCGAACGATGCTCTTCAACATCAATAACCTTGACTGGGACAAAGATATTCTCAAGGCGTTGAAAATCCCCCGCACAATGCTGCCTGAGGTTCGGCCCAGCAGCTGTATTTATGGCGAAACCAGTCCGGATCTGTTCGGTGCGCCTATTCCTATCGGCGGCGCGGCAGGCGATCAGCAGGCCGCCCTTTTCGGACAGACGTGTTTCCTGCCCGGCGACGCTAAAAACACCTACGGCACCGGCGGCTTCCTGTTAATGAATACGGGCAGCAAGCCCATCTTTTCCCGCAACGGACTGGTAACGACAATCGCCTGGGGCGTAGACGGGCAGGTCGAATATGCGCTGGAAGGATCGATTTTCGTATCAGGCGCCGCGATACAGTGGCTGCGCGACGAACTGGGAATCATCAAAAGCGCCGCCGATACGGAAGCTATCGCCCTCCAAGCGGACGGAACAAACGGATGCTATATGGTGCCGGCGTTCACTGGCTTAGGCACCCCCTATTGGGACCCCTACGCCCGCGGTGCGATCGTCGGGCTGACGCGCGGAGTAAACCGCAACCACATCGTGCGTGCTACGCTTGATTCGATGTGCTATCAGGTCTGCGACGTATTGCGCGCCATGGAAGCCGATTCCGGCATCCGGCTGACAAGCCTGAAAGTAGACGGCGGCGCAAGCGCCAATTCCTATCTGCTGCAAACACAGGCTGATCTGCTCAATGTTTCTGTGTGTAAGCCGCGTTGTATTGAAACGACCGCGTTGGGCGCGGCGTATTTGGCCGGTCTTTCCTCCGGCTATTGGCGCAGCTGCGAAGAGCTCCGAAAAAACTGGAAGGCAGATCGCATATTCGTTCCAGATATGCCTCCGCAGGAACGGGCGCAGCGGCTTGCGGGCTGGAAGGAAGCTGTGGGACGCGTGCTGCGTTAAAAAAAGCGCGAAGCGCGCTTTATTCAGATCCATTGTTGTGTAGTGTTAAAAAAGGGGGCCAGAAG
>SFFS01000056.1 GCA_004557805.1 Clostridiales bacterium
GGTTGCTCTCGGCGATTCCTCCATTGCATAACGACTCTTTTCTTTCGCTGCCTGCTTACTTTTTTGCGCATAACTCTTGACACTACCAAGTGTTCTGAGGAATGAAACTCCTGCAAATATAATACTTCATTTTTGAGCAAGCCAAAGAATTTTTTAATCACAACATTGTCCAGAAAATTTCCCTTTCGGTTCATGCTCTGGTGAACGCCCTTTTCCCGCCGCCGCCGCCGATACAGTTTGTGCTGGTACTGCCAGCTCTGATCGGAATGAAGAATTACGTTTGTTCCATCCGGAATTTTTGCAAACGCCTCGTCCAGCATGGCCGTTACCATGCTCAGCACGCACGGGATGCTCTGAGATCGTACAGCTAACCAGATCGCTGCTGTGCAGATCAAGAATGGGAGTCAAACAAAGCTTCTCTCCGAACAAACTGAACTCCGTCACACCCGTGACCCATTTCTGGCCCGGCCTATTCGTATGGAAATCTTAATTCAACAGATTCAGCGCAATTTTTCTGACTTCACCCTTGGATGAACGGTATTTCTTCATTCTGACGCGGTAGGTTAGTCCCAGTTCCTTCATATCCTGCTGGACGGTCTTGCGATTCAGAGGCATATTGCGGCTGTGAAGCGTCATTGCGATGCGACGATAGCCATATCGTCCCCTGTGTCCGTCGTAAATTGCCGCGATCTCTTGTTTTGCCAACTCGTACTTATCTGCCTGCTTCATCCGTTTCAGATGATAATAGAGGGTTGCACGAGGCAGACGGGCAATGTCCAGCAGGATTGCCAGTGAAAATTCTCGCCTCAGCACTTGGATCACCTGTGCTTTTCAGTGGGCGTTGCTCGTTTTCCAAAACCAAGGCTTGCAATTTTTTAGGCAAGCATTCTCCGATCGAAGCCGCTAAACCTCAGTTAGCAAAAAACGTTAGATAGTGCAGAAAAGCGTAAAACCATAGCCGTCCCAAATAGAAAAAGCGAAAGCAAAAGCACTTTGCCGAAATTGTCCGTAAAAATGCCGGTAAAACCGAATGGTACACCGAAAATGCAGCACAATCGGAAAAACAAAAACCGCTGAAATCCTTTGATTTCAACGGTTTTTTAAGCGCGCCCCGCGGGATTCGAACCCACGACCTTTTGATTCGTAGTCAAACACTCTATCCGGCTGAGCTAGGGGCGCTCGCTCGAACGAGATATATGTTATCACGGAAAAGGAATTTTGTCAACCGCTTTTTTGAAATTTTTCTCAAAAAAGTTATCGGCGGCGGAAAGTATGAAAAGGGCGCTTCTGCGCCCTGAAAAAACGATTGACAATGCCGCGGAGGAGGAATATTATATCGCCTATAAAACAGGTAGACATTATAAACGAATAAAGGATACGGATGAAATGAACAGACAGGCGTTTCGGGAGGCGTTTCGGCGCTCGATTCCCATTCTGTGCAGCTATGGGTGGCGTATTGCCTCAAGGATGCGGTGGCGGAGCCGGTGCATACGGGCATTCCGCAGATGATCGGCGTGGCGATCGTTGCGGCGAGCTATCTGTGGAAGCATAAAACGCTCCCGAGCATCGTGCTGGGAACGGCGGGATATATGATCGCGCTGCGGTTGATTGGATAAGCGATAGATTGAAGAGAAAAGGGCGCTTCCGCGCCTTTTTTTCATGCCGCGAAGCGGCGTAAAAAACCGCGCCCCTGCTGGAGCGCGGCAATATGGAATCAGGAAAGACACGCTGGAAAAATTCCGGCGCCGTCATGCGCTTTTCGGCCGACGCCGCGCCATATGGAGGAACCTCGATGGCTAGGCGATATTGCTTCATATGGGCGCGGCGTTTGCACTCAGCCGTAAAAAGGAGGCGATGACGCACCGGCTAAACCGCCGGGGGGAAGCGCAGGCAGCGGGGATGGAAACGCTGCCTGCGGCATGAATTGGCGGTATCTCAGCTGCATCTGCCGGATACCCGAAGGAAATGCGGAGCGGTTCTCCGCGGAAAAGTCAGCGGACGAACTGAGAGCAGCCGGAAATCACGCAGCCGACTCCCAGAGTGACCATTACGCCAGCAAGGCCGACAAGCTTGTTTTTCAGATGACGCATCATGGATTCCAACCTCCCTCTTGTTTGAGTTCTTTATGCGGCGACGGTCAGCCGGGAAACGCTGAACCCGCGCAGGAAGCAGCGCGTATAAACCTCCCGGCATTTTTGATACAGCGCGAAAACGCGCTGCGCCTGATCGAGATTCGTATAGGCTTTCCAGCAGCCCTGACAGCCGCAGCCGCAGCCCTTGTTCTCGATAAAGCAGATCACATCGTTCAGCGGATAGCCCAGGAACACGCCGATCTCGTGCGGAAATTCCGCTTCGCAGCGGATGTTTTTCGAAAGCGTCGACAGACAGACGTTCACCGAAAAATCCTGATAGCCGCATGAGGCGAGAAACGCGCGGACGTCCGGCTTGGCCAGCAGCGCTTCGAGCTGACGCGGACGGAACACGTAGACGAGTCCACCTTCGCGGCAGCGCTTCAGGAGCCGCACGCGCACGCCTTTTTCTACCAGATAGCGGCTGACGCCGATGAGGTTGTCCTCGAACGATTCGCCCTCCTCAGGCTGGTAGGAGAACAGGCTCGCGCATTTGTGGCCTGCGAGCGTCGCGGCGCAATGGCGGATCAGCGTTTCTTCAAAGCGCCTGCTCACGGCCTGCTCCTTTTTGGTTAAATATATTTAACCATATCCTTTAAAAAATAGCTCGCCCAGCACTTGCTGGTTAAGAGCCTCTAACCGCGATCATTGTAACATACCATCCGGAGAATGTCAACTGTTTTTCCGCGATTTTTTTCGAGGGATGCGAAAGTGCGCGCAGGGGAGCGGTTCCGGCGAATTTCAGCCGCGCTCTGCGCGGCAAAAAATCGCATGCCGCCCTTGTGTATCGCTTGCATAATCAGCGCGGGCGTGCTATAACGAAAGGCGGTAATTTCAAAAGAAACGGGAGGCGCAGCAAATGCCCTGCACAACGATATTGGTCGGTAAAAACGCATCTTACGACGGTTCCACGCTGATGGCGCGCAACGAGGATTCCGGTTCCGGCAGCTTTACGCCCAAGAAGTTCATCGCGGTGAACCCCGAGGATCAGCCGCGGCACTATAAAAGCGTCATTTCCAAGGTGGAAATCGAACTGCCCGACAACCCCATGCGCTATACCGCCATGCCCAACGCGCTGCCCGATGAGGGCATCTGGGGCGAGGCCGGCGTGAACGAATGCAACGTAGCCATGAGCGAAACGGAGACGATTACCTCCAACCCGCGCGTGCTGGGCGCCGATCCGCTGGTGGAGGGCGGAATCGGCGAGGAGGATATGCTCACCATCGTGCTGCCGTATATTCATTCGGCGCGCGAGGGCGTGCTGCGCCTGGGCGCGTTGATCGAGCAATACGGCACCTATGAAATGAACGGCGTCGGTTTTCAGGATGTGAACGAGATCTGGTGGTTCGAGTCGATCGGCGGGCATCACTGGATGGCCAAACGCGTGCCGGATAACGAATATGTCGTCATGCCCAATCAGCTGGGCATCGATCAGTTCGATTTCCCGGACGCATACGGCGCGAAGTGCGCGCATCTGTGCGCGGAGGATCTGCTGAATTTTGTCCGCAAGAACCATCTCGACCGGGCGGTCGATGCGCCCGAAGCGGGCGAAAACCATGAATTCGACGCGCGCGCTGCGTTCGGCAGCCGCAGCGATTCCGATCACAGCTACAACACGCCGCGCGCATGGTTCATGCTGCGATATCTGAACCCCAACACGTTCGTCTGGGATGGGCCGGAAGCGGATTTCACGCCCGAATCGGACGACCTGCCGTGGAGCCTGGAGCCGGAAAAGAAGATCACGGTGGAAGATATAAAATACGTGCTCTCGTCGTATTATCAGGGAACGGATTACAATCCCTATTCCCGTCATGCCGACACGGCGCGGCGCGGCATGTACCGCCCGATCGGCATCAACCGCAATAACTTCGTGGCCGTCACACAGCTGCGGCCGTATATGCCGGAGGCGCTGCGCGCCGTCGAGTGGATCGCCGTCGGTTCGAACGCGTTTAACGAGGCCGCGGCGTTCTATGCGAACGTGCGCACCACGCCCGAATATCTTGCCAATACCGGCAAAGATGCGACGACTGAGAATTTCTACTGGGCGAACCGTCTTGTCGGCGCGCTGGCCGACGCGCATTACTCCGCCTGTATCAGCCATGTGGAGCGCTATCAGCTCAAACTTGCTTCCGAGTGCCATGCGATGCTCCGGCGCTTTGACGCGGCGTGTCCGCAGGAGAACGTGCAGGCGTATCTGGAGGAATGCAACCGGCAGATTGCCGCGCGCACGAAGGAACTGACGACCGACCTGCTGAACAAGGTGCTCTACTCCGCCAGCTGTGAAATGAAGAACGCCTTCGCGCGTTCGGATGCGTGAGGGAGAGAAATGAGCTATCTGATTCAGGATACGACCCGCGAGGAGCGGGAACGGATTATCGCCGAGTCGCTCGGGAATATCGAAGCCGGCTGCGACGGCTGCATGGCCGGGCTGGCGGAGATGTATCAGGCGTACATCGACGGAGAGAAAGAACTGCGCGAAATCAACATGGAGTTTCGCGCGCGGTATGTTTCCGGCGATCAGGGGCCGGAACGCGCGGGCTGTCCCAGCGCGAGATAACGCGATGCGGCGCGGCTTCCTTATGGGGGCCGCGCTGTTTTTTTATGCGCGTTTTTGTTTTTTTCAGCGCATTGCGCTGAAAGAGGAAACCGGCCCGTCGTTTTCCGCAAGAGGGATGCGGAACGAAATCACCGTGCCGAGCCCTTCGCGGCTGGCGATGTGCAGCGCGCTGGCGGGGCCGTATTGAAGGACAAGGCGCTGATTGACGTTGGGCAGGCCGATGTTGCGGCCGCCGTCCATGCCGCCGCGGATTTCGGCCAGCCGCTGCGCGGAAATGCCTACGCCGTTGTCGATCATGCGGAAACGGATGGAGTCGCCCTCGCGGTGAATCTGGAGCCAGACGTCGCTGTGGCCTTCTTTGGGTTTGACGCCATGGTAGAGGCTGTTTTCCAGCAAGGGCTGCAGGAGCATGCGAAAAACCGGCACGCCGTAAAGCGATTCGTCGACGAGATAGTGCAGCGTGTATTTCTCGTCGTAGCGGTAGGCCTGGATGTTGGAGTAGCTTCGCAGATAGCGCAGCTCGTCCGCCAGCGCGACGGGGGTCTGCGGATCGCCCAGCGCGTATTGCAGAATATGCGAAAGCTCGCCGATGGCCCAGCTGATGCGGTTTTCCGGCCCGATGCCGCGCACGGCTTCCATATCGAGCGTTTGCAGGGTGTTGAAGAGAAAGTGCGGGTTGATCTGCATTTGCAGCGCGGCCATTTCGGCGTTTTTCTGCTGCAATTTGCGCTCGGCCAGTTCCAGCTTGAGCTGATTGCTGTGAATATACATCTGAACGATGTTTTGCAGAATTACGTCGTACTCGTTCGGCGAGATCCCCCTGCGGCGCGCGGGCGCGGGGGCGTCGCCCGTATCGAACGCATGGAGGATGGAGTTGATCTGCTGAAAATTGTGCCGCGTGATCAGATAGGAGATGACGAAGGCGGCGCATGTGCAGGCCACGGCGATCCAGAAAAAGAGCATGAGGAAATTGTTGGAAAGGCTGTAGGCCGCGCGCTGGTGAATCATGGAAACGAGCGTGAGATGATAATCGGAAAATTCCAGCGATTGATACAGATATTTCTGCCCGTCCAGCGTGAGCGGGCGCACCTCTTCGCCGGAGTCAGCGAACGCGGGGAGCGCGCGCAGCGAAGCGAGCAGCTTTTCGCCGTTTGTGTTGGAAAAAAGCAGCGTGCCGTCCTCGTTCAGGATATAAAGAATCTGCTCCGCGTGCGTCTGCGCGCTGTCGAGGATGCTTCCAAAGCGCGCCGGATCGATATTGACGGCGATTACGCCGTGCGCCGTCCGCAGGCGGAGAAACACCGTGATGATTTCGCTTGCGGGCCAGAACCGCGAGGGCTGGTAGGCGCGCTTGGTTACCCACAGATTCTGTTCGCCGGGCGCAGAGGTATACTGCGCAAACCAGGATTCATCCGTGTGCGTGTCGGTGGAAAGAAGTCCGTCCGAGGAGGAGAGATAGCGCGTGCAGCCGTCGATGTAAATATAAATGCTCTTGAGATAGTTCCTGGAATTGACCGTAGAATAGAGAAACGCGTTAATGGCGTTGAGCATCACGCCGTCGTCGTAGTTCATGTTCTGCTGGCGCAGCAGCTTTTGCAGCGAAAGAATGAAACGCGGGTTGGAGGCGAAAAGATTCTGATGCTGCGTGGCGTTGTTGAGCACAAGTTCAAGATTGTCGCGCACGGCATGGAGCGAAACGCGCGCGTCGTTGGCCGTGTCGGAGCGAAGCTCCTTATTGATGGACGAAAGATAGGAGACGCCGAAGACGAGGAAGGGGATGATGATAATCAGAAAATACGAGAGAAACCGGCGGAAGCGGTATTTTTTCAGCATGGCGGCTCCTTATTTCTGCTCCCGGTATTCCTTGGGCGACATGTTGTAATAGTTGCGGAAGGCGCGGGAGAAATTCTTCGGGCTGTTATAGCCGACAATTTCGGAAATTTCGCAGGATTTATAATCGATACCGCGTAGGAGCTGCGCGGCTTTTTTCATGCGCGCTTCGGTGAGATAATCGGTGAAGGACTGCCCGGCGTGATCCTTGAAAAGCCGGGAGAGGTAGTTCGGGCTGAGGCTGACGCGCGCGGCGGCGCTGCCGAGCGTGACGGTTTTCAGGTTTTCGTCGACGAACTGCTTGGCCGTGCGGATGATCTGCTGATAATAGGAAGCGCCCTCCGTTTCGCCGGAGACGGCGCGCGCCTCGTCGAGATGCTGCCGGACGTGCGTAAAGCACGCGATCAGCTCGTCGTATTTGACGGGCTTGACCAGATAATCCTTTACGCCCGTCAAAATGGCCTGATGCAGATATTCAAAATCCTGATAGGCGCTGAGGAAGACGACGGTGACGGGCAGTCCGCTGCGCCTGATTTCCTTTGCGAGCGAGATACCGTCCATGTTCGGCATGCGCACGTCGGTCAGCACCACGTCCACTGGGTTGTTCAGAAGGTAATCGAGCGCCTGCTTTCCGTCGGCGAAGCCGCCTTCGATAGAAAAACCGGTGCTTTCCCAGGGGAAAAGGTTCATGATGCCCTCGCGGATTTTGGTTTCGTCCTCGACGATGATCAGACTGTACATTCGCTCGCCCTCCCGTTGTCTCAATTATATATATTTTTTTCGTTTTTTCTACACCTCCGGCAGAGAAAAGCACGTTTGAGAGAAGTTTTCATAGAAAATGATACCCGGCAGCCGGAAAATGGGAGGGATGGGAGAAGTTTTTGTGGCGCAGGCACCTGTACAGCGCGCGCCGCCGCCGCTACAATATCCATATAACGATTCACCCGAAAGGGGAAGGAGGACGTTCGAATGAAGAAGGTACTTGCAATGCTGCTGGCTGCGCTGATGCCCTGCTGCACGGCGGCTGCCGCCGGAGCGGAAGACCAGGTGACGCTTCGCTTTATGTGGTGGGGCGGCGACGCGCGCCACGAAGCGACCATCCAGGTGATTGAAAAATACATGGAAGCGCATCCCAACGTCGTGATCGAGCCGGAGTTCGGCGGCAGCGACGGCTATTTCGAGAAGCTTTCCACGCAGCTTTACAGCGGCACGGCCGCCGATATCATCCAGTGCGGCACCGGCTGGATGCCCGATTTCATGCAGAAGGGCGATTTCTTCGTCAACTTCGATGAATACCGCGACAAGATCGACCTGACGAACTTCGACGAAGGCTACCTGCAGAACACCGGCGTGTTCGAGGGCAAGCTGGTCGGACTGCCCACCGGCGTGGCCAGCAATACCATTCTCGTCAACACGAAGCTGGCCGACGAACTGGGTCTGGATTATCAGACGCAGCTGACCTGGGACCGCATGCTCGAACTGGGCCGCCAGGTGCAGGAAAAGGATGCGGACAAGTATCTGTTCAACACCGACGCAAAGCAGATTGCCTATCAGATCGTCCGCCCGTATATCATGCAGCTGACCGGCCGTCCGTTCATCGATAACGAGACCGGCGCGCGCAGCTTCGACAAGGATCAGCTCGTCGAGGTGCTCGATTTCGTCCGCACCTGCTACGACAGCAAGGTTTTCCAGCCCGCCGAGGAAAGCGCGCCCTTCAAGGATGCGCTCAACACGAACCCGAAGTGGATTGCCGGCGATTTCGTCATGGCCCACTGCGTTTCCAGCACGATCACTCCGCTGGTCAGCGCCTATCCGGACGGCGTGTACGACGTAATCCAGGTGCCGCTGAAGGAAGACCGCCTCAACGACGGCTTCTATCCGAACCCGCCGCAGCTGCTGGTCGTTTCCAAGAATACCAAGAACGTGGACGTCTGCATGGACTTCCTGAACTACTTCTACAATGATCCGGAGGCCGCCGTCATCCTGCGCGACCATCGCTCTGTGCCCGCCGTGTCTACGGCGCGTCAGATCTGCGTGGAAAACAACCTTATCGATCCCATCGTCAGCAAATCGGTTGACATTTCCATGGGCCTCAACGGCGTGAACGAAATGGGCCTGACCACCAACTCCGAAGTGGAAGCCGCCATTCTGGACATGGTTGAGAACGTCGCCTATGGCACGCGTTCCACCGAAGAGATCGCCGATGAAACCATCCAGCTGCTGGATGACATCCTGGCGAACCTGTAAAAGCATCGCACAGCGAGGGGATTGGGCTGACCCCAATCCCCTTTCCCTATGGAGGAATGCGCATGAGAAAAGTACGCAAATACAGCCCGCGCGACATGAAGGGGCTGATCTATATCGCGCCATGGCTGATCGGCCTGCTGGTTTTCCAGATGTATCCGTTTATCGAATCCTTTATCTATTCCTTTGCCGATTTCAATATGCATAAGTCCCTGCAGTTTGTGGGGCTGAAAAACTATATCCGCCTGTTCACCCGAGACAGGGAATTTTACAGCTCGCTTTTTATTACGCTCCGCTACACCGTCTTCACGGTGCCGGGGAAGATTGTTTTTGCGCTGCTGATCGCCGTGATTCTCAATCGCGACATCAAAGGCATCAACGTAATTCGCACCGTATATTATCTGCCTTCGCTGCTGAGCGGCAGCGTGGCTGTTTCAATATTGTGGAAACTGATGTTCATGGGCGACGGCGTAATCAACGCCATGCTGGGCTGGCTGGGCGTTCCGCCGGTCGCGTGGCTGGGCAGCCCGAAGGTGGCGCTTACGACGATCAGCATGCTGGAAATCTGGCAGTTCGGTTCGTCCATGGTGTTGTTCCTTGCGGCGCTCAAGCAGGTGCCGCATGAGCTGCACGAGGCGGCGGAGATTGATGGGGCGCGCAAGGCGCGCGTATTTTTCAGCGTTACCCTGCCGATGATCACGCCGATCATTTTCTTTAACCTCATCATGCAGACGATCACCGCGCTGCAGAACTTCACCTCGGCCTTTGTCATCACCGGCGGCGGCCCGATGAAATCGACGTACGTGCTGGGCATGAAGCTGTATACGGAAGCGTTTAAGAACTACAAAATGGGCTACGCCAGCGCCATCTCGTGGGTACTGTTTGCGATGATCCTGGCAGTGACGCTGCTTCTGTTCCATTCCTCCTCCATGTGGGTGCATTACAGCGACGGCGAAGAGATGTAAGGAGGGGAAAGAATGAAAGCGCGCACGCTGAAAAAAAGCCTGACCTATCTGTTCCTGATCCTGTTCGGAATCGTAATGATTTATCCGATCCTGTGGATGTTCTTTGCGTCGTTCAAGACCAATAACGAGATTTTCGGCAGTCTCCGGCTGCTGCCCGAGCGCTTCAGCCTGGACAGCTATATCGCGGGCTGGAAGGGCTCCGGGCGGGTAGGGTACGATAAGTTTTTCGCCAATACCTTCAAGCTGGTGCTGCCGGTGGTGGCGTTTACGCTGGTCTCCTGTTCCATTGTGGCGTATGGGTTCGCGCGTTTCCGCTTTCCGGGGCGAAGACCGCTTTTCATGCTGCTGATTGCGACGCTCATGCTGCCCAACGCGGTGATCATCATTCCGCGCTATACGCTGTTCAACACGTTCGGCTGGCTGAATACGTATCTGCCGTTTTATATGCCCGCGCTGTTTGCGTGCTATCCGTTTTTCATTTTCATGCTGGTACAGTTTTTCCGCGGCGTGCCGCGGGAACTGGACGAGTCGGCATATATCGACGGCTGCGGAACCTTCCGCGTGTTTTACAGCATTCTTCTGCCGCTGATGAAGCCGTCGCTGTTTTCGGCGGGACTGTTCCAGTTCATGTGGACATGGAACGATTATTTCAACAGCCTGATTTTTATCAACTCGGTTGAAAAATACCCCATCTCGCTCGGACTGCGCATGTCGCTGGATCTTGAAGCCAGCGTGGCGTGGGGAAACGTGCTGGCGATGGCGATGGTATCCGTGCTGCCGCTGATTCTCCTGTTCTTTGTGGCGCAGAAGTATTTCGTGGAGGGAATTGCCACCACGGGCCTGAAAGGATGACCGAAGATGAAACAGACGAGGCTATGGTACCGGCGCCCTGCGCCGGATTGGAATGCGGCGTTGCCGGTCGGCAATGGACGGCTGGGGGCGATGGTCTTTGGCGGTACGCTCAGGGAGCGGCTTCAGCTCAATGAAGAATCCGTGTGGAGCGGCGGTTTTGTTGATCGGAACAACCCGGATTGCCTGGCCAACCGGCCGCGCGTGCGCGAACTGCTCAATGCAGGCAAGGTGCGTCAGGCGCAGATGCTCGCAACCGAGGCGCTGACCGGAATTCCGGACAGCCAGCGCTGCTATCAGACGCTGGGCGACCTTTTCCTGGAGTGGACGGGAGAACCCGGTGAGGCGAAAAATTATCTGTTCGAACTGGATATGGAGCGCGCGCTGTGCGCAACCTCGTTTACGCTCAACGGCGTGAAAATCCGGCGCGAGGCGTTTGCGTCGGCTCCCGACGACGTGCTGGTTCTGCGTGTGGCGGCGGACAGGCCGGGCGCGCTGAACCTCCGCGTGAAGATGGCGCGCGATCGGGCGATGGACCGAGCATGGGCAGAAAATGGAAACACAATCGGGTTTGACGGCTGCAACGGAGGCGCGGACGGCGTCCGGTTCGCCTGTATGGCGCGAGGACGCGCGCAGGGGGGGACGCTGCGGACGATCGGCGAATATCTGGCGTTTGAAGGAGCGGACGAGGCGGTTGTGCTCGTCGCTGCGGCTACAAGCTTCCGTCATGCGGAACCTGCCGCCGCCTGCCGGGCCGTGCTCGACGCGGCGGCGCGATATGATTTTCCAGCGCTTCAGGCGCGGCATGAAGAGGAATTCCGCAGCTATTTCTGCCGCTCGCAGCTGGCGCTGCGCGGCGATGCGGAAGCGGAGGAGCTGCCGACGGACGAGCGGATTGCGCGAAGCGGCGAAAAGCCGGGCGACTACGGACTGGCGGCGCTCCTGTATCAGTATGGGCGCTATCTGCTCATTTCGTCGAGCCGGCCCGGCAATCTGCCCGCAAACCTGCAGGGGCTGTGGTGCGATCAGCTCAAGCCCAAATGGGACAGCAAATACACCATCAACATCAACACCGAGATGAACTACTGGCTGGCCGAACGGGGCAATCTGTCGGAATGCCACCTGCCGCTGTTTGACCTGATGGAGCGCATGTATCCCAACGGAAAGCGCAGCGCGCAGATAATGTACGGCGCTCGCGGCTGGATGGCGCATCACAACACCGACCTCTGGGGCGACACCGCTCCGCAGGATACGTACATGGCCTCCACCTTCTGGGTGATGGGCGCGGCGTGGCTCTGCACGCACATCTGGAACCATTATGAATATACGGGCGACCGCGCGTTCCTTGAAAAGTACGTGTATCTGATGGAGGAGGCGTGCCGGTTCCTGCTCGACGTACAGGTACAGGACGCCAAAGAGCACTATATCGTCTCGCCGACGGTTTCGGCGGAGAATACGTATCTTCACCCGAGCGGAACCCCGACGCCGATCTGCGACGGCTGTCAGCTGGACGCGCAGATTGCGCGGCAGTTGTTCGAATACTACCTGAAAGCGGCGGAGACGCTCGGGCGGGAGGGCGCGCTTGCGCAGGAGGTCAGGGAGCGCGCGGCGCTGCTGCCGCAGCTTGAAATCGGCGCGGACGGCAGACTGCTCGAATGGCTGGAGCCCTATGAGGAAACGGAGCCGGGGCACCGGCATATCAGCCACCTGTACGCGCTCTTTCCGGGGCATGAGATCGAGCTGGATACAGAGCTGGGGCGCGCAGCGCGCAAGACGCTGGAATACCGCCTTGCGCACGGCGGCGGTCACACCGGCTGGAGCCGCGCGTGGATCATTCACTTCTGGGCCGGTCTGCGTGATGGGGCCAAGGTGCAGGAAAATATTGAGGCGCTTTTTGCGCGGTCGACACTGCCCAACCTGCTCGGAACGCATCCGCCGTTCCAGATCGACAGCAATTTTGCCGCGCCCTCCGGCATCCTGCACGCGCTGATGCAGGCCGGGGAGAACCGCGTCGAGCTGCTTCCGGCGCTGCCGCCGGACTGGACGGAGGGCAGCTTGACCGGCGCGCGCGCGCGCGGCGGGTTGACGTTGGATTTATACTGGAAGCAGGGACAACTGGAACGAGCCGTCATTTGGGCGGAACGCGGCTGGCAGGGGACGGTCGCGTTCGGAGGCGCTTCGCGCCCCGTTCAGCTGAAAGCCGGAGAGCGGATGGAAATCCGCGGATAACCGGGCGAGGAGTAAAAAATGAGCAACCCGCAAAAGCTCTGGCGGCCGGACGCCGGGACGGGAAAATACCGTAATCCGATTCTGTATGCGGATTTTTCCGATCCGGACGCTGTGCGCGTCGGAGACGATTATTTCATGACGGCCTCGAGCTTTTCCAACGCGCCGGGGCTGCCGGTTTTGCATTCGCGCGACCTGACGCACTGGCGGCTTGTTAACTATGCGCTACCCGCGCTGCCGGGCGAGCGGTTTGAAAGGCCGTGCCACGGCGCGGGCGTGTGGGCGCCGGCAATCCGCTATCATGCGGGAAAATTCTGGATTTTCTTCCCGATGCCGGACGAGGGGATTTTCATGACGCAGGCGGACGATCCGCGCGGCGCGTGGAGCGAGCCGGTATGCGTGAAGGCGGCGAAGGGCTGGATTGACCCCTGCCCGTTCTGGGACGACGACGGAAGAGCCTATCTGGTGAACGCCTTCGCCAAGAGCCGCAGCGGCGTCAAAAGCAAGCTCTGCCTGACGCGCATGCGCCCCGACGGGACGGCGCTGGAGGGCGAGAGCCGGATCATCTTCGACGGCACCGATACGCAGCCGACGATCGAAGGGCCGAAGATGTACAAGCGCGGCGGGTATTATTATATCCTCGCGCCTGCGGGCGGCGTGCCGCACGGCTGGCAGACCGCGCTTCGCGCAAAAAATATCTTCGGCCCGTATGAGCAGAAGATTGTGATGATGCGCGGCGAAAGCGATGTGAACGGCCCGCATCAGGGCGCGCTGGTGGACGGCGCGGACGGAAAGGAGTGGTTCCTGCATTTCCAGGATGCGGGCGTCTGCGGGCGCATCGTCCATTTGCAGCCGGTTTGCTGGAAAGACGGCTGGCCTGTCATCGGGCGGGAGCACGACGGCGAGGGATGGGGCGAGCCGGTTGCAGAGTATGAAACGCCAGCGGGCGGCATGCCGCCCTGCGAAGAGGATGAGCGGCGTTTCGGTCTGCCGGGACTCGACTGGCAATGGAATGCGAACGGCCGCGCCGAATGGCTGACGCTGGGTGAGCGGATGTT
>SFFS01000057.1 GCA_004557805.1 Clostridiales bacterium
AGTTCAACGTGACCGTGGCGGGCACGGCGGTGCTCATTGCGACCGAGCAGGCGCAGCGCGACAACCCCGGCGTGCGTCCGCTGATGGTAATGGAAGGCGTCGACGAGGCGACGGGCGCCGCAAAGCTGCGTCCGGGCGACTGGCTGCGGGAGTGAGCTTCCGTTCCTTCCGCGCCCTGCGCGGAAAAAATCCAATCCGAAAGGCGTATATATAATGGAAACGTTTCTGATCGTCGGGCTGGGAAACCCGGGCGAACAGTATAAGCATACAAGGCACAACGTCGGCTTCGACGTGGTGGAAATTCTCGCCCAGAAGCTGGGCATTAAAATGAACAAACACCGCTTCCGCGCGGAGGTGGGCGAGGGCGCGTATGCCGGGATGAAGCTCGTGCTCGCGCGGCCGCAGACGTTTATGAATCTCAGCGGCGAAAGCGTCGTGCCGCTGGTGCAGTGGTATAAGCCCCGCGCCGACCGCATTGCGCTCGTCTACGACGACTGCGACCTGCCCGTAGGCGCGCTGCGCGTGCGCCCGTCCGGTTCGCCCGGCACCCATAACGGCATGAAATCCGTCATCGGGCTGCTGGGCCGCGAGGATTTCCCGCGCGTGCGCGTGGGCATCGGCCGTCAGCCGGAGGGATGGGATCTGGCCGACTGGGTGCTGGCGGGATACCGCACGGCTGAAGAGCGCCAGGCTGCGTTTGAAGCCTATTCCGCGGCCGCCGACGCGCTTCTTTGCATCGCAAAAGAAGGATGTGAGGCCGCGATGCAGAAATATAACAGAAAACCACAGAAACCCAGGGAGCCGAAGGAGGAGTTGTGAGGGATTTCTTCTTTGAGCCGCTGCGGGGCTGGCAGCCTTACGAGGAGCTGCTGGCGGGCGCGCGGCAGGATCAGCTGATAACGGCGTTCGGCATGGCCGAATCACAGAAAACGCTTCTGGCGGCGGCGCTGGCCCGGGAAACCGGCCGGCCGGCGCTTTTTGTCGTATCGACGGAAACGCAGGCTTCGCGCTGCTACGACGATCTTTTGCAGTTCATGGGCGACGGCGTTTACCTGCTGCCCGCGCGAGAGACGTCGCTTTTTAATATTTCGGCGGCAAGCCGCGATGTGCTCTACCGCCGCGTGGAGGTGCTTTTCGCCATCGCTCAGCGCAGGGCACGCGCGGTGGTGACGTCGATTGAATCTTTGCAGCACCGGCTGATGCCGCCGCAGGGCGTGCTCACGCTGGCCACCCAGCTGCGAGTGGGCGCGCGGGCCGATGTCAAAGCCGTGTGCGCGCACCTGGCGCGCGCGGGCTATGCGCGTGTGGACAAGGTGGAGGGGCGCGGAGAATTCGCCGTGCGCGGCGGAATTCTCGATGTGTTCGCGCCGAACCTGACCTCGCCCGTGCGCGTGGAATGGTTCGACGACGAGATCGACTCCATCCGCAGCTTCGATGCTTCGACGCAGCGGTCGCTGGAAAATCTGCAGGAGGCGACGCTCAGCCCGGCGGTGGAACTGACGTTTGTGGACGAGGGCGAGGCGGGCGAGGCTGCGGCGCGGCTTCTGCATTCGCTTGAGGAGGCGCTCAAACGCCCGGCCGCAAAGACGGAAACTTCGTTCGACGAGCTGTTTGAGGATATGGACGAGGGCGGCGCGGGAAAGAAGCTGCTCAACGCCGCGCGGCCGGGCTCTCCGGAGGAAAAGCTCTCCGCGCGCACAAAGCGCGATGCGGAGCAGCTGCTGGAGGGCGGCTGTTTCCCGAACATGGAGGCGTTCGTGCCGCTGCTGTATCCGAAAACCTGCACGGTGATGGACTGGATGCGCAGCCCGATCGTGTTCCTCGACGAGCCGGACAAGCTGCGCGAAACGTGCGATAACCGTTCCTTCGAGTTTGCCGAGGCGTTCAAAACGGCGCTGGAGCAGCGCGAAGCGCTGCCGGAGCAGGCGGCGCTGCTGCTGGACAGCGCGGAGCTGTTCGCGCGCCTGACGGGGCATGGCGCCGTGATGCTCTCGACCTTCCTGCGTACGATGGGCGGGCTGCACCCGGAAAAGATCGTCAAGCTGGACGGCGTGGGCGCGACGGCGTATCAGAACCAGTTCGCCGAGCTGCGGCGCGACATGGAAAACTGGAAGCAGCAGAAATGGCGCGTGGCGCTGCTCGCGGGCGGCGCGGCACGCGGCGAGCGGCTGCTGAAAACGCTGACGGAAATGGGCGTTTCCGCGCGGATGGACGAATCGGGCGAGACGGCGCTTGCGCCGGGCGAAGCGGTCGTCTATCCGTTCTCGCTCTCGCACGGCTTCGTGTGCCCGGAAATCCGGTTCGCCGTCGTCGCGGACGGCGATCTGTACGGCGCGGCCTACAAAAAACGGCGCGCGCGCAAGACGGCGGGCGAGCGCATCGAGGCGTTTACGGAGCTGGCCGTGGGCGACTATGTGGTGCATGAAACGCACGGCGTGGGCGTATATCGCGGTACAGTGCGCCTGCAGAGCGAGGGCCTCTGGCGCGATTACCTTTATATTCAATATCAGGGGAACGACAAGCTGTACGTGCCCACCGACCAGATGGACCGCGTGCAGAAGTTTATCGGCGGAGACGGCGCGCCGCCCAAGATCAACCGTCTCGGCGGAAACGAATGGCAGAAGCAGAAGCAGAAAACCAAGGCGGCCATTAAGAAAATGGCGTTCGACCTGGTGAAGCTGTACGCCGAACGCAAGGATCAGAAGGGCTACGCCTTCAGCCCGGACGGCGCGTGGCAGCGCCAGTTTGAGGATAACTTCCCCTTCGAGGAAACGCCCGACCAGCTGCAGGCTGTGGAGGACATCAAGAAGGACATGGAAGCGCCGACGGCGATGGACCGGCTGCTCTGCGGCGACGTGGGCTACGGCAAGACCGAGGTGGCGCTTCGCGCCGCCTTCAAATGCGTGGCAGACGGGAAGCAGGCGGCCATTCTTGTGCCGACGACGGTGCTTGCGCAGCAGCACTACAACACCATCAAACGCCGGTTCGAGGGATTCCCGGTGCGCTTTGAAATGCTCAGCCGTTTCCGCACGCCGCAGGAACAGGCGGCCATCATGCAGAAGCTGGAAACGGGCGAGATCGATCTGATCGTGGGAACGCACCGGCTGCTGAGCAAGCAGATCAAGTTTAAGGACCTGGGGCTGCTCATCATCGACGAGGAGCAGCGCTTCGGCGTGCAGCATAAGGAGACGATCAAAAACATCCGCAAGAACGTCGATGTGCTCACGCTTTCGGCTACGCCCATCCCGCGCACGCTGCATATGTCGATGGTCGGCATTCGCGATATGAGCCTGCTGGAAACGCCGCCCGAGGAGCGCTTTCCGGTACAGACGTACGTGGTGGAGTATTCCGAGGGGCTTGTGCGCGATGCGATTCTGCGCGAATTGCAGCGCGGCGGGCAGGCGTACGTGCTGTACAATCACGTCGATAAGATCGACCTGTTCTACGAGAAGCTGCATACGCTCGTGCCCGAGGCGCGCATCGGCGTAGGCCATGGGCAGATGCGCGAACACGCGCTGGAAGACACGATGGTCGATTTCTACGAGGGCAAGTTCGACGTGCTGCTCTGCACGACGATCATCGAATCGGGGCTGGATATTCCGAACTGCAACACGATGATCGTCTGCGAGGCGGATCATTTCGGCCTGTCGCAGCTGTATCAGCTGCGCGGGCGCGTGGGCAGATCGAACCGGCTGGCGTACGCATATTTTACCGTGCCGCCGGATAAGGTGCTTTCGGAAACGGCTGAGAAGCGTCTGCGCGCGCTGCGCGAGTTTACCAGCTTCGGCAGCGGTTTCCGCATCGCTATGCGCGATCTGGAAATCCGCGGCGCGGGCAACGTCCTGGGCGCGGAGCAGCACGGGTTCCTTTCCGCCGTGGGCTACGATATGTATTGCAAGCTCATGGAGGAAACGGTGCGCGAAATGCGCGGCGAGCTCGGCGAAACCGTCGAGGGCGCGCAGGAAACGCGCGTGGAATATCCGGTCGACGCGTTTCTGCCGGCGCAGTACGTGCCCAGCGACGCGCAGCGCATCGAGCTGTACCGCCGCATCGCGGCCATCGAAACGGACGAGGAGCGCGAGGACATTCTCGAGGAGATTATCGACCGCTACGGCGATCCGCCGCCGCAGGTCGATCTGCTGCTCGATATCGCGCAGCTCAAAACCGCCTGCAACCATATCGGCATCGATCTGGTCAGCCATACGCCCGGCCAGGTGAAAATGCGCTTCGCGCCTTCGGCCAGGCCGGATATGCGCAAGCTGTTCGCCGCCATCGTTGCGGCGGACGACCGCCTTACCTTTACGCCCAAGACGCCCGTCAGCCTGCTTCTGCGCGCGCCCGGAATGAAGCCGGAGCCGCTTTTGAAGGAGGCCGTGCGGGTGATGGGAAAAGTCAGCCGCGCCATGCGCGCATAAAACACGGAGGAAAGCGATGGAGAACTATTTCAGCGCGATTGAAACCGCGCCGCGCGGAGAAATTGCGGCGCTGCAATGCTACCGGCTGATTCAGACGGTACGCAGGGTTTATGAAAACGTTCCTTTTTATAAGAAGAAATTTGACGAAATGGGACTGAAGCCCGAGGACGTCCGCTCGCTGGACGATCTGCGCAGGCTGCCCTTCACCTATAAACAGGACCTGCGGGACAACTATCCCTACGGCCTGTTCGCCGTGCCGCAGGCGAAGCTGGCGCGCATTCACGCATCCAGCGGAACAACCGGCAAGCAGACGGTTGTGGGATATACGCGCAGCGACCTGAAAATCTGGGGCGAAATTACCGCGCGCGCGCTGAGCGCGGCGGGAGTTACGCCGGAGGATTTCGTGCACATCAGCTACGGCTACGGCCTGTTCACCGGCGGGCTGGGGCTTCATGAGGGCGCGACGACGCTCGGCGCGTCGGTTATCCCGGTTTCGACCGGCAACACGAAGCGGCAGATTCAGATCATGCAGGATTTCAGCTCGAACTGCCTGTGCTGTACGCCTTCCTATGCGATGCACATCGCCGAGACGATGCGGCAGCTGGGCGTCGATCCGGACAGCCTGAAGCTGCGCGCGGGCATTTTCGGCGCGGAACCGTGGACGGAAGCGATGCGGCGGCGCATCGAGGAAATGATGCACATCCGCGCGTATGACATCTACGGCATGTCGGAACTGATGGGGCCGGGCGTGGCGTATGAATGCAGCGCGCAGCACGGCATGCACATCAACGAGGATCACTTCATCGTCGAGGTGATCGATCCGGAAACGGGCGAACCCGTGCCCGACGGCGAAAAGGGCGAATTGGTGTTCACCTGCATCAGCAAGGAAGCGCTGCCGCTCATCCGCTACCGCACGCGCGATATTTCCGCCGTCACGCGCGAGAAATGCGCCTGCGGCCGCACGTTCCTGCGCATGAAGAAGCCGCAGGGCCGCACGGACGATATGCTCATCATCCGCGGCGTGAACGTGTTCCCCTCGCAGGTGGAGAGCGTGCTGCTGGGGTTCGATTTCGTCACGCCGAACTACCAGATCACCGTCAGCCGCGAGGGCGCGCTCGATTCGGTGCGCATCGACGTGGAAATGGCGCCAGGCGTGGCGTTCGATACCGTGCGCGAGGTAGAGCAGCATGCGCGCACGCTGCGCGGGGCGATCGAGCAGGTGCTCAACATCGCCGCGACCGTGCGGCTCGTGCCGCCGGGAACGCTCGAGCGCAGCGAGGGCAAGGCAAAGCGCGTGATCGACACCCGCAACCTGTTGGATTGAGAGGAGGAGCAGCATGGCACTTCGTCAGCTTTCGTTTTTTGTGGAAAACAGGCCGGGCAGCCTGAATGAAATTATCAGCGCGCTGGGCGCGCTTGAAATCAACATCCGTGCGCTTTCACTGGCCGATACGGAATCGTTCGGTATTCTCCGCGTGATCGTCGATCATCCGGAAAAGGCGGCTGAGGCGCTTAGCGGAAGGTATTCTGTCAAGCTCAATCACGTCGTCGGCGTGCGCATGCAGGACAGGCCGGGCGGGTTGTCCGTGCCGCTGGAGGCACTGGCGAAGGCCGGCGTGTCGGTGGAATATGCCTATGCGTTTATCGGCAAGCGCGACAACGACGCATGCGTCATTCTCCGCACGGACGATCACGAAAAGGCCGAGGCCGCGCTGCGGGCGGCGGGCATTCCTATGGTGGAGGAAATCGAATAAAACAAAAAAGGAAGGGAACCGAAAGGTTCCCTTCCAGACTGTCGAAAAAGTTCCAAGGAAAGTTTGAGAGGGCCGCAGCCCTCTCTTTTTCAATCATTTTCGGCCGGTATCCGCGGATCATTCCGCGCTTTTTACATTTTGGAAGAGCTCCGGCTCGTTCTGGATCAGCTTGTGCATCACTTCCGTCACCGTCGGGCGGCGGCGGTTGCAGATCAGCGCGATCTGCTGATGCGTCAGCGGCGGCAGGTTGTGCTCCGCGCAATATTGCAGCACGAACCGCACGGCGGCGTAAGCGTCCTTGCCGGCGGTTTCGCGCAGAAAACGGTTGGTTTCCATGCCGCAGAAGTGCATCTTCTGCTGAAAAACCGTTTTCATGAACGGAATGTTCGAATTGAGCAGCTCCATGATGAGCGCGCCGTTAAAGACGGCCACGGCGCAGTCGATCAGGCAGAGCACTTCAAACGGAACCTCCGAAGGCAGATGAACGTTGTTCAGATGACCGGCCGCGATGATCGTTCCGCCGCTGGCGATGCCGCAGGTGATGAGCTTCGAGTTGCCGGAAGGATCGGGTTCGCCCGCGATGGTCAGCCCGTCGAGCAGCACGGCGAGATAGCCGTCCCAGTAGTGCATGCTCAGCCGCTGGCCGGCCGCATATTTTTTGATGCGGCCGCCGCCGCACAGCCTTTGCAGGAGCCCGGGTTCAAGCGAACGGCAGAAAGCGTTGCCGGAATAAGGACAGGACACAGCTATCATCCTCCTATATTCGTGTGAAGTATAACACTTTTGACGCGAAATTTCCACTGCAAAAGATGTACGGTAGCGTACCAAGAAGCGGTACGGTAATGAACACACCTTTCGGTTCGATCTGTGCGATAATGATCTCACAAACCGGAGCGTCCGGGAAAATGGGAAGAAGTAAAGTGAAGCGAATTGTCAAACTCCTCGCGGCGGTTCTGTGCGCGGCATTGCTCATGAGCTGCGCGGCGGCGTCGGCCGAAACCGCGGAGGCCGAGCAGAAGTCCATGAAGCAGCGTCTGCTCGATTCTATTGCGGAAAACCAGCTCAAATACGCCCCGAAGGTGCAGACCCTCGAAAACGGCGTGCAGGTGCAGCGCACGCCGCAGGACAGCGGTATCTATAATATTCGGCGTTTAAACGCCGATAACAGAGGCTGCTACGCCTGTCACACCGATCTGCAAAATACGATTTTCAACATGCCCGACAGCCAGTGGGCCTACGGCCTGTCCGGCTCGCATCTGGAAACGTCCTATGACGGCGGCGTGAAGATGACTGCGGAAAACTGCCTTACCTGCCATAACAACGGCGAACTGGCGGTTTATATCCACGGCATCCACACCAACAGCAACAAGGCGTTCTCCGCGATGGGCGGCGACTGCATGTCCTGCCATTACGTAATGCCCGACGGAACCATGGCGATGTGGGATCTCGTCAAGTACGACGTGCTGCGCGGCATCAACAGCGCGGACGCTTCGACCGGCGAATTCTCCTACGATTACACCACCCTGTCCACCGAGCCGATGTTCAGCATGAACTGGATGTCCTATTCGATGTTCACGGACGAAATGTCCTTCGAACGCTACGACGACGCGCTCAACGACGTGCCCGCCGATCCGGAGCTGTTCGACGAATGGGAGATCAGCGTGACCGGCGCGGTGAACAACCCCGTGACCTATACGCTGCCCGAGCTGATTGAAATGCTCCCTCCAAAACGCTGATTATGGCCTATGAATGCGCCGAGTAATGAGGGCAGCGGCGCGCTGATCCGCAATGTGGAAGTGACGGGTCTTTCGGTGAAGGATATCATAGCGCTGGCGGAACCGATGGAGAACGCCGTCGGCGTGTCCGGCTACGACCGGGGTGCGATGTACCGCTATCACCTCTCCGCCGGCTTCGACTGGCTGGAAGACCATGAATCCCTGATCGTTTACGAAATGAACGGCGAGCGCCTCCGCACCAAGGACGGCTATCCGGCCGCCATCTGGACCGAAGGCATGCACGCGGGCAAGTTTGTCAAGCACGTGGCCTCTCTCGTCGTTGAGGACAACCCCGAAAACATCATTCTCGATTTCTCCAGCTCGAGCGACCATTACGCGCCCACGCAGTCGATCTTCTTCACGCAGGAAGGGCAGATCATCGACGCATACGAGCCCTACACCTTCGAGGGCTATACGTTCGGACGCGATCAGGCGATCGTCGCCGTTGAATTCTCGCTCGACCGCGGCAAAACCTGGGCCCGCTTCGACGTGGACGGCGGCGAAATCGGCCGCTGGACCTACTGGCACTACACCTTTACGCCGGAGCAGGAGGGCGCGTATGTGCTCTATGTGCGCGGCGTAGCCGCCAACGGCGCGGTATCGGAAGAACCGGCGAAAATGTTGGTCAACGCGAAGTAAAGGAGAATCGCAATGAAAAAGAAGCAGCAGAGAATTCTGACCGGCCTGGCCGGCGCAACGATGATTCTTTCCAGCGCTGCCGCACAGGCGGACGAAGCCGTGTTCCAGTCGAACGCGCCCGCGTATACCGCGGCGGAGGGCGAGACGGTTTCCTATCGCCGCGTGGCGAACGTGCAGGGCGGGTTCCGGTTCGATCAGAACTGCCTGACCCCTACGGACGACGTGTTCAGCCTGTTCGGCACCGTGCTGACGGGCGCGTGCGCCAAGCCCGCTTTCGCCTTTGAAAACCAGCAGGCGGAGGATCATTATATCAACGTCGGCGGCAAGATCCGCAAGGCGTATTCCATCAACCTCAAGGACGCGAAGGAAACCGAGCAGGTTTCGCTGTGCGCCTGCGCGACCGGCTCTGCGACGGCGAACGTGAAGATCACCGGCGTGCTGCTTTCCGACGTGCTGACGCTGGCCGATATGGACGCGGACGTGAACACGCTCAAAATTATCGGCTCCGACGGCTACGGCACGAAGGTGCCGCTGAGCTACGCGCTGGAGAAGAAGGCGATGATCGTCTACAGGATCAACGACGAGACCATTCCGAGCGGCACGCAGTTCTGGCTGCCCGCTACGGTAGCGAAGTATTTCACCCGCGACGTGGTGGATGTCGAGCTGCTGGCCGAGAAGGAAACGCCGGAGATCGAACAGCGTGCGGATGAGCTGCGCGCCGAGGTCGCCATTATGAACTACGCCGACGACGCGGCTTTCCATGTCGGAGAGGAAATCACCTTCGAGGGCTATGCCGACGATTGCGGCGACCCGATCGCTGTGGTTGATTTCTCGCTGGACGGCAGCGAATCCTGGACCACCTACGAAACTGCGGGCGCGACCGCAGAGCGGTGGGTCTATTGGAACTTCAGCTACGCGCCGCAGGAGGCGGGAACGTATCAGCTGAGCGTGCGCGCGCGCACCGAATCGGGCCGCGTGTCGAAGCTGGCCGCGAATCTCGTGTTTGAGGTTGCGCAGGCCGAGCTGTAAGCTGCGGACAGACGCGGGGCGCCGTGACGCCTGAAAGGGCGCAGGGCGCCCTTTTTTTATGCAGAACCTTCCGCTGCGCGCCGCTTGAAATTTTAAAGCGGTCATGATATAATACGCATATGAATAACATTATTGATTATCTGGACTGGCGCGGCGACGTTACTTTCGAGCAGTCGCCGCTGAACGAGGTGGACAACTACATCCTCTGCAAGCTGGGCTGCCCCGATTATACCGGCCTGGTGCCGCGTCACGGCGGCGTAAAGCTGGGGGAATGCGTGCAGAAATATTTTGCCGAGCGCGGCGAGAAGGCCGACAAGCTTGGCCTGATGACGTCCGCCTTTCTGCTGCCGATGCTGCGCAAGCTTCCGGAGACGGCGCGCTTCCGCGATCTCGTCATCCGCGATTTTGTCAGCCGGCTCGACCCGGAGCGCGGCGAACAGTTTTCCGCGCTGACCATCGAGCTCCCGGGCGGCGTGCGGTTCGTCACCTTCCGCGGGACGGACGATACGCTCGTGGCATGGAAAGAGGACTTTATGCTCGGCGTTTCGGCGATTGTCCCCGCCCAGCAGGACGCGCTCGATTATCTTGAAGAAGAGGCGGCCGAATTTGAAGGCGATCTCATCACCGGCGGCCATTCCAAGGGCGGCAACCTGGCGGTTTACGCCGCGCTGCGCGCACGCCCTTCCACGCAGGATCGCGTGATCGCCATCTACAACAACGACGGCCCTGGCTTTGCCGAGTGCCCGTTCGACGAGCCGCAGTACAGGCGCATCAAGCCGCGCCTGCATACGATCCTCTCGCAGCATGCGATTGTCGGCACGCTTCTGTGGAACGAGCCCGATTGCGAGATCGTCCGCTCCGACCGCCCGTTCCTCGCCGCGCACGACGGCTTTCACTGGGAGGTGCGCGGCACGAAGTTCGTCCGGTGCGACTCGTTTTCCGTCGCCAGCCGCGCGTTTGCAAACGCGATGGAGGAAATCGAGGGCGAGATGGACATGGACGAGCGGCGTGAGTTTATCGAATCGCTGTTCTCCGTGCTGGAATCGACCGGCGCGGTCACGCTGACGGAGCTGACCGAGCAGGGCACGCGTCAGGCGCTTTTGATGGCGCAGACGCTGTGCAAAAATCCGCGCGTACGCGCGGTGATTTCCAAGCTGCTTTCGCTGATGCTGCGCGAGACGGTGTCGGGCGTGAAAATCCCGGCGAAAGAGTATTTTCATCGGCTTACGCGCGGGGAAGAGAAGGTCGAAGGATAAAAAAATCAGGGGGCAATGCCGCCCTGCTGGTGAGAGTGTAAAATTCAAATTTCATGGAACAGGCATGATTTCGGTCGTGCCTGTTCCGCTTTTGGCAGCTTCTCTACGGGGTGTAACCCATCATAATATTTCCTCAGTTTCTATCTGCTTTATAAAATTCGGAGCAATTCAGTTAATGAACGTATTTGATAATCCACAACACCTTTACCAAGCGCTGCTCCTTGATACTGCGCAAGACCGTTCTTTATCCAAACGGTTTTCATTCCAATCGCTTTTGCAGGGATCATGTCGTTATCAAGACGATCGCCAACCATAACGCTTTCTTCTGCGGTACATCCTGCAAGCTCAAGAGCCTTTTCAAAGATTTCCTTATCGGGTTTGGCGTATCCAAGCTCTGCGGATGCAGCAATTACATCGAAGTATTGGTGCAAGCCCCAGGACTCCAAGCGTTCTGCCGTTCCAGGTTTTTGGTTTGCGATAATACCGAGTTTGTATCCCTTAGCAACGAGAGCAGACAATGTGCTGTGTGTATCCGAGTATGGAACTTCATCCTCCGAGTGCCATGGGGCTTTTGTCAATCGAAAGTGTTTGATAGCGGCAGAGTTTCCGTCCTGTCCTTGCCTGGCAAGAGCAATACGGACATCGTCAAATTCTTTGAAGGTGATATTTGTGCCGGCAATCATTTCACGAACACGGCGATCGTATGCTTCAGTTTCATCGACGAGCGTCGAGCCGACATCAAAGAAAATCCGCTTAATCATTATCTGTCGTCCTTAGGGTGTATCTGAAAAATTCCCTGAGACTCCATCGCGGCGTCTTTTCCGCCATTTCCGTGTCGGGAAATCTCGATTCAGCGCCGCTAAACCTTCGATTTTCCTCCCTGAACTGACGAAAAATCCGCTCGTTCTGTCGCATCTTCCTTTTTCCGATTCCGCCTAACAAAATGCTTTACCGTATCCGTTGGATTTTTCAACTCTGTTCTGAAAAATTCGGGATACATCTTGACGTCCTCATCGAGCGAAACCCACACCAGGCGCTCTTTGCTGCTGCCTTCCATGAAGCTTTCGCTGACCGGCGCAAAATTGTCAGGCACTTTCATATAGAAGAAAAACGAAATCTCATAAATCAGCTTGTTTCGATTGTAGGGCGCAGCGCCATAGAAATAGTTTTCATGCACAAAGCCAAGACGGTCGATTCCCATCTTAACGCCTGTTTCTTCAAAGACTTCACGAACAACAGCCTCTTCTGCGGTTTCGCCGAATTTCAGCCTGCCGCCGACGGAGTAGAGATAGTTTCTGTCGTTGCCAACCATCAAAAGCTTTCCGTCTTTCATGATGATCGCACCGGCACGAATATTCAAAATCCCATCGTCACAGGCTACGCACATATCTTTGTTCATTGTTCTTTCCCCATTTCGTTCAGTAGTTTCTCAGTCAATGCCGGTCATACTGCCGCCGCTGAACTTCGGCTCCACGCAGCCGCCGTCCATATTGAACGCCCAAGCGAGCGATGTACAAAAACAGGCGGCACCCAACCACGGTTGAATGCCGCCCTTTTTGCTGCGCCGCCGTCAGGTCTCCGGCGGATGGTTCCACGCTTGCAGCATCGCCTCGACGGAGCGCGTCATTTCGCGGCTGAAATCGCTGTCCCATTTGCGTTCGCGGAACGCTTTGAGCCAGCGGGAAAAACCGGCCGCGTCCCGTCCGTCGCGCCGCGCCAGCATGGCCGCGAGATCGCGCGGCTGCCAGCGGTTTTCACATACGACGTCCTCCACCGCGAAGCGGGGAGGTTTTCTGCGCTCCTTCTGCGAGGAGGCGGGATAGCCGGCGCACAGCATAGCTGCGGGCACGCAGTAGTCCGGCAGGCCGAGCAGCGCGCGGTGCGTTTCGTAGTTTTCGAGGATATCGCCGATATAGCACGAGCCGAGCCCGAGCGCCTCCGCGGCGGTTGCGGCGTTCTGCGCGGCGATGAGCGCGTCGCAGCAGGCGAGCATCAGATCGCCCGCGCCGGGCGCGCGCGTCTGGGCGCAATCGCTGCGGAAAAGCGAAAACCAGCGGCTGTAATCGGCGCAGAAAACGAGCACGACGGGCGCTTCGGCGATGAACGGCTGATGATCGCACGTTTCCGAAAGACGGGCCTTCAGCGCCGCGTCCGTGATATCGAGGATGGTGTAGAGCGTCATGTTCCCGGCCGTGGGGGCTTCGAGCGCCGCTTCGAGGAGCGCGCGCTTCTTTTCGGGCTCCACGGGAACGGGCGTATAGGCGCGCACGGATTTGCGCGCGCGCAGCAGTTCGAGCGTCGTCATGGCGGAGCCTTTCGTCAGCCCGGATCGACGGGATTGTATTTGGGGTTGGAGCGCGTGCCGAGAATGTAATAGCTCTTGATGCCCTTCACGCCCTCAAGCTGGGAAATGCGATGGTGAATCTGCTGAAAATGCTCGGGCGAGGTGGCGCTCACACGCGCCATGAAATCCATATCGCCCGTCAGCGTGACGCATTCGACGACGTTCGGGTCGTCCATCAGCGCTTCGGTCAGGTAGTCGATATAGCGCGGGTGCTCGGTCTGAATGCCGATGATCGCCTGAAAGCTGCGGTTGAGCTTGGTGGGATCAAGCTTGACGGTGTATTGCTGGATTACGCCGGAGCGCTCCAGCTTGCGAATGCGCTCTCCGACCGACGAAACGGACATCCCCACAAGCTCGGCGATTTCCGAGGCGCGCATGCGCGCGTTTTTCGACAGGCAGGAGAGAATAACGGAATCGATCTGATCCATGGAAACCTCCATAAAGAAGTGACTGTATAGATGATACCGCGCTTTTGATGAAACGTCAACCGAAAATTATTCGATTCGCATTGATAAAATAAAAATATTTTTCAAAAAGTATTCCGCTTTATTTTCACATTATTTTTGTCTTTTCTGTAATTTTTTTTCA
>SFFS01000298.1 GCA_004557805.1 Clostridiales bacterium
TCCTTTCAAATTTGAGGGTTGTCCCTTCATAAGATCCGTTGTAAATTTCGCGGGGCATGGCGCGTTTGAAATTCAGCCCCAACGGGAGAGCTCGAAAAACCTCAGTTTTCCGAGGGAATCATCCAGTTCACGCTTCAAAAATAGTCGTATTCCGGCGCCACGCTGTAGCTCATCACCAGGCAGGGCGTTCTCCCATTGGCCAGCTGGGAAGAGAAGCGCAGCTCGATCAGCCCTTTGTTCACGTTCCAGCCCAGCTCGTCGCCGATTTCGACGGTCGGCAGGTCGATCTCCATGTAGAATTCGTTGAGCGAAATATACGGCTCGTTCATCGTCGTCATCTGCCGGTTCAGCTTGTTTTCCGCCCGCCGCAGCGTTTCAATGTCCGAGTAGAAATATCGCCCGAACATCGCGTCGTAGCAGAGCGTCTGCCCGTTCCCTTCGGCCAGCAGAATCTCCCGCTCCGGCGGGTTCTTTGTCACCCGGTCGTGGTCGATCGCTTCCAGCATGCCCGCGTCCTTGCGCTCGCCCATCGTTTCAATCACCTTCGCGCGGTAGTCCCGCAGGCTCGTTTCCGCCAGCGTATAGGCCGTAGCGAGGGCCGCGTTCCGCCGTCCGTTCATGGCGCTTGCGCCAATCAGGCAGGCGATCGACGCGCCGCCCGTCACCGCCGCGGGAATATAGCACCGCCCGGCGGCCTGAACCGTCTCCGCGCAGGTCAGCTTTCGTTCGCGCTCCGCGCGCTTTTTCGCTTCGATGCGCCGCATGGCTTCCGGCGTCGCCCGCACGGCGAGAATCGTCGTTGTAATCATGCCGGCAATGCCCGTTCCCGTCAGAATCCCCGGGGTGTGGCGTTTGAGCGAGAGCCGCAGTTTTTCAGCGGCGCTCTTCCAGTCCGTTTTTTTCATCTTCTTCATCCTTTCGCTTCAGATAGCGCAGAATATCGCCGATTTCGTTGTCCATCTCCGCCGCGAACTGGTGCGTGAGGAAGGCGTCCTCGTCCGATTCCGCCAGCACGTCGTCCAGCTCGGAGTAAAGGGCGTATACCGTCTCCAGCGGCGGCCTGCCCCCCTGCCGTATCCGGCGGATCAGCTCCCGCACGGCAAAATTGCGATAGACGCATCGCCGCAGCAGCGCGTCCCGCCAGGCCATGGTGAAATATCGCGGGTTGTAGTCGCAGCATTCCCGGCCGTATCGCCGCAGCAGATACTCGGCGCGTTCGTTTGTCATGCCCGTTCCGGACCTCCTTTTTCGCTCAGGACATGTCTGAAAAACACGCCCTAAAAAGAAAAGAGCCCATGCGCGGGCTCCGTTTCCCTTATTTCGTTTCCTTCATTTCGGCCAATGCCTTGCGAACTTTTTCTTCAATTTTCGCGTCCGTCTTCCTGTCCTCAACAAAGCTGCTCAGCAAACTCAGCGCAACCCCGCCGATTGTGGCAACAAGACCCAGCGCTTTGATTCCATCCGCTTTCTTCATCGCATCTCGCCTCCTTTCATAATACCGGTTGCTTTTTTCGCGGCCTATTCGTCCACGCCCTCGCTGAGCGAATGCGGCGGGAAGGGCGTGTCGATGGCGCAGATGGTCAGCCCGTCGTCCGTCGTGTAGTGCCGGTGTACGAAGTCGATCCAGCTGTAGCCGTAAAGCGATTCCCCGATGTATTGATCCCAGCCGATGTTTTCGCCGTCCTCAACCGGCTCGAGCCGCAGGAACGCGAGCAGCTCGTTCAGCGTCACGTTTCCGCGCAGCACGAAATTGCGGTTGATGCAGTATTCCGCCGCCATGATTTCTTCCATCGTCCGCTCGAAAAATATCGGCTTTTCCGCGCAGCTCAGGTAAAACGTCTGCGTTTCGTCCCAGGGCGGGTTGTCGTCTTCCCGGTCCGCCAGCTCCCGCTCGTCCGCGTCCGCAATCCCGCCGTCCAGCTCGCTCCCGCCAAGCATGGCCGCCCTCTCCCGATAAGTCTGAAACGCCGCTTCCAGCGCCGCGTACGCGCTCGTCAGCGCCGCCTGCTGCCTGCGGTTGAGCGCGTTCGCGCCCAGAATGCAGCCGATCGTCCCCGCGCCCATGGCGATGGCTGGCAGATACGCCGGCACCGCCGGAAG
>SFFS01000299.1 GCA_004557805.1 Clostridiales bacterium
ACATCATCTCGTGCGTCACGATCACCATCGTCATCTTCTTGGCGGCCAGTTCGCGGATGACGTGCAGAATTTCGCCCGTCAGCTCCGGATCGAGCGCGGAGGTAGGCTCGTCGAAGAACAGGATTTTCGGATTCATCGCCAGCGCGCGCGCAATCGACACACGCTGCTGCTGCCCACCGGAAAGCTGATAGGGATACGCGTCCTCGCGGCCGGAAAGCCCCATCTGCCGCAGAAGCTCCTCCGCCTCGGCATAAACCTCGTCCTTCCTGCGCTTCTGCACAAGAATCGGCGCTTCGGTGATGTTCTTCATCACCGTATAATGCGGGAAAAGATTAAAGTTTTGGAAAACCAGGCCGAACAGCCCGCGGATCTGCGCAAGCTCCTTCACCGGCGCGTAGACGGAAGCTCCGTTCTGTTCTCTGGCCGCATAGCGGCCCGAATAAACCAGATCGCCGCCGTCCATGGTTTCCAGCAGCGTCGCGCAGCGCAGCAGGGTCGACTTGCCCGACCCCGACGGCCCGATGATGGAAACGACCTGCCCTTCCTCCACGGAGAGGTTGATATCCGACAGCACCCGCGTCCCGCCGAACGCCTTGCGGCAGTGGTTGATTTCAAGCAGCTTCATTCTCGTCCCTCCTCAGCGATAATAGCTCATGCGCTTCTCGAAGAAGGACATGACCGTGGCCACGATAAAGTTGAACGCAAAATAGAACACGCCCGCAATCAGGAACGGCATAAAGCTCGTCTGCGAATTGGCGATCTGCTTGCCGATGGAGAACATCTCCTGATAAGCGACGGTGAACGCCATGGACGTATCCTTCACCAGCGTGATCACTTCGTTTGTGACGGAGGGCAGGATGCGCTTGACCACCTGCGGCAAAATGATGCGCATGAAGGTGCGGAATTTTCCATAGCCCAGCACCTCTGCAGCCTCGTACTGCCCCACGGGCATCGACTCGATACCTCCGCGGTAGATCTCGGCAAAGTACGCGGCGTAGTTGATCGAATACGCGATGATAATGGGAATCAGCTTATTGCGCGCCACGCCCGCGCCAAACAGATAGAACGGACCGTAGGTTACGGCCAACAGCTGCAGCATCAGCGGCGTACCGCGCAGGATGGAAATGAACACGCGCGCCGCCCATTGCACGGGCTTGAACTTCGTCATGCGCAGAAGCGCGACGAGCAGGCCCAGCGGCAGCGAAAAAACAAGCGTCAGCGAAAAAATGGCGAAGCTCCTGCCGAGGCCCTCGCTCATCTTGGCAATCATGGCGGTGATGGTCATTTCCGGCTCCCCTTTAGGACGGCGGCGGGGGGCGAGGGCGCTTTGCGCCTTCTCCCCCATGCCGTTCGTTTTCTTTTGCTCCGTTATTTGCTCAACAGGCACAGCGCGTTCACATCCAGGCCGTATTTTTCAGCCAAGCTCAGATACGTGCCGTCCTCGACCAGCTTCATGAACGCTTCTTCCACCTGCGCGCACATTTCCGCATCGCCCTTGCGGAAGCAGATGCCGTATTCCTCAGCCGCGATGGATTCGTCGAGCATCACGTATTCGTCGCCGTATTCGGCGATTTTCGCGGCGGCCACACCGACGTCGATGGCAATCGCATCGATGGAACCGGCCATCAGCTCGGTAAAGCAGGTGTTATAGTTTTCAAACCGCTGCAAATCGCCGAAGGTAGCGGCCAGCTCAGCCTGATCGTTCAGCAGGAGAATATCGGCGGAAGTGCCCAGCTGCACGCCCACGATCTTGCCCGCGAGGTCGGCCAGCGTGCTGATGCCGTTGGACTTCTTCGTCAGGATCATCTGCGAGTTGTTGGAATAGGCCATGGAAAGCGTATACGCTTCCGGATCGATCACATCGATGGTCAGTCCCGACCAGATGCAGTCAACCTCGCCCGCATCCAGGCTGATCAGCTTCGTATCCCAGTTGACCGGCACAAGCTCAACCTTCCAGCCGAGCAGATCGCACACGCCCTGGCACATTTCAATATCGAAGCCGGTGTATTCGCCATCGTCGCCCATGTAGGTGTAGGGCGGATATTCCGCATCGAAGCCCATCTTGAAAACCTTCTCCTCCGCCAGGCCGGGAACGGC
>SFFS01000058.1 GCA_004557805.1 Clostridiales bacterium
AGCCTTGATCTCTTCATTGGTATCTTCCTGAATATCTGTCAGGCTCTTGGACAATGCATTAAAATAGGTGCAAAGACTCTGTGCCTGATGAATAAACTGGTTGCGGACAGATTTGTCTTCTGCCTTAGTCTTTAAAGTATCCAGATCTTTAAACATCTGGGAAAAAATACTGGAAAATCCTTTCTGCGATTCCTCATCATCCCGGAAGATTGTCTGAACCTGATCCACATAATACAGTTTCTGTTCGAAAAAGCCCCGGCTTGAATTACTCTGCCAGTATTTTTCATCATAATAGAGATTTCGCTCCTGTGTCACGGAAGTCACTTCCACACCGGTTCCGACACTGCCGTATCTGGTATATACACGGATCGGATCGGTTGCTGCCAGATTTGCCGTCTGTCTGGTATATCCTTTGGTCTGCACATTTGCAACGTTGTTTGCCGCTGTATTCACTGAGGTCTGAAATGCCGACAACGCACTTGCCCCGATATTCAATCCAAAAAACTGTGATGGCATAACTACGCCTCCTTATCTCTATTTCAATCCTGTCACGATCAGTTCTGTCATCTGACTGATTACCGTCATAAAACGGCTGGACGCATTATATGCAGACTGGAATTTGATCATGTGTGTCAGTTCCTCATCGGAGGAAACGCCAATCGTCTGCTGTCTCTGGTTGTCGATGGAAGACAGTGCCCCCGTCAATGTCTCACTTGCCGACTGGAAAGTGCTTCCATCATTTCCGATCTGCCCGATCAGCTTGTCATAATAGCCTTCAAACGTACACGGCTTTTTGTCGTACGGATTCAGTGTCATTTCCTTGTCGTTCCAAAGGCTCATCAGTTTTTCACCCAATGGATAATCCGTTCCGTTCTGATTCTTGTACGGCATCAGTGTGATCTGTTTGCGCAATTCCTTATTGATACTGATATTGTTCAGGGAATACAGTGTCGTGGAATCATTTTCATCTTCTTCATTGTACACATAGTAGGTATTCCCATCATCTCCTGTCACCTTGGTATAACGATCCATTCCCACACGTGTAAACAGTTCCCTCGGTGGCAGCTGTCCGTCTTCCCCGACCGCACAGTTTGCGGCATCCAGAACTTTCTTTCCCTTTAATGATACCTGATTCCCATCGGCATCGGTATAGGTGACATCCGTATCTACTGTCTTATTCGGACAGTATGCATCATTGATTTTTGTCACAATATTGTGAAGCAGTGCAGAAACCTGTGCTTCTGTCTCCATCATGGTACAACCAGAAATACGGTCATACGCCTCTTCGCTTTCCAGATCCTGATACGTTCCGTATCCGTCCCCACGGGCAAGAAGTTTGGCTTTAATACTTCCCACATCGGTATTTAAATCCGTGGAAATCACTTCGTTCTTTTTAAATACGCGGACATACTGCTGCTTGTCCACATCAGAAAGCTGCGTCCAGTACGGTGTGTAAAATCCGGTTTCTTTATCTTCCTGCAGTCCGATGTTATAGCACTTATTATCATCGATAAACGGTGTGCTTTCAAAATCTACATACGTAAATCCCGTCGCATCTTCCTTAATGGAGACACTTCCGTATCCGCCCAGCTCATCCAGCAGATTGTCACGCTCATCTCGCAGGGTCATTGCAGTTTCCTGTCCGCCAGCTTCTACTTTCTGAATCTGCAGGTTCAGTTCATAGATACGGTTTCCGATCTCGTTTACACGGTCAACATCATCTTTAATTTGTTCATTGATATTGGATTGGTACGATTTCATGTCATCATACAATGACTTCGTACGGCTCAGCAGAAGATCCGCTTTTTCAAGTACCAGATTCTGTTGTGTGGAATTATCCATATTAGGCTCCAGTTCCTGAAATGCCTGATGTAGATCACTGACACTCTGTTTGAACTGTTCTCCGTTTAATTCCTGAAACAGATCCTGCACATAATCCGTGATTTCATAAAAAGAAGTATAAAATCCCTTGCGTCCATTCTCCTGCCGATAAGATTTGTCTAAGAAAATATCTCTTGCATGAACCACATCCCCAATGGATACACCCAGCCCATACTGCTGCATGTTCACATTTTTATTCGGGTCCTTTAATTTATTATAATTTTTATCTGCAAAACGAACCTGCTGGCGGACATATCCTGTTGTGTTCACATTTGCAAGGTTGTTTGCCGTTGTATTCAGTGCATACTGGGCATTCTGAAGTCCAGATGCCCCAATATATAAGCTTCCGAATCCGTTTCCCATTCTTTTGTTCCTCCTTAACTCATTGCGTCAAATCCGCTGCTGCCCAGCAAGCTTCCTGTATTGCAGGCAGTTTTGTCATAATTGGCGGTCTCAGGGGCCTGCCGCAAACTCTTGAACAACGTAAGGTCGAATTCGTTTAACTCAATGGCCTGTTTAATCAGAGCCACGTTCTGATCATTCAGATGATTCATCCGGTCTGCTGCCGCAAGCAGACGGTCTCTCGCTTCGGTCAGTTTTTTCTGTACATCCGGCTGCGACTCCAGTAAAGTGATCAGTCTGGTAACTGTCATCTTTTCTTCTGTACGTCCGAGTACATTGGCAATATCCTTTAAGAGCTGTACCTGCTGGTTGCTATGTGTCACCAGATCATCACTTGCCAGCTGTTCCAGACATGTCAGTTTTTCCAGTTCCGGAACATCTGCCCGAATCAGGATGTCTGTCTTTTTTTCTCCATAAGAAATCAATGTCTGGTAAATCTTTTCTTCTTCTTCCAGCACTGTTACAAGCTCTTCTACTAAACTAGCCACTTCAAAAACCTCTCTCGTCTGCCTTTTGCATCAGGCATTATACTTTTCAAGTAATTTGCTGGCAAAATCGCCAGGCTCAACGGAATATGTTCCTGCATCAATCATTGATTTGAGCTGGCTTACCTTATCTTCCCTGATATCCGAAGCTTCTGATACTGCACTTTTTGCGACCTGATAATCACGTCCGGCCTGTGAAATGGACACCTGATCTCTCGGACCTGCTGCATTCTGCGCCTTCTGTGTCTTTAAATTCTTTTGTATACCGTATAACTGTGCTACCTGGTTATATGCATCTATACGCATAACGGCATCGACGTGAAGCGAATCCTCGGCGCGTTCGTATCGAACCTGATGTCCTCGAGCGTGCAGGGCGGCTCGACGATCACGCAGCAGCTGATTAAAAACAGCGTGCTTTCCGACGAGCAGAGCTACAAGCGCAAAATCCAGGAGGCCTATCTGGCCATGCAGCTGGAAAAGGTCTACACCAAGGACGAAATCCTGGAAAGCTACCTCAACACGATTTTTCTGGGCGAAAGCTATTACGGCGTAAAAACCGCCGCGATGGGCTATTTCGGCAAGGAGCTGAACGAGCTTTCCCTGCGCGAATGCGCCATGCTCGCCGGCATGGCCCGCAGCCCCTACTACTATAATCCCCGCCGCAACTATTACACCCGCCAGACGCCGAACGTCACCGACGACCGCGCCGACTACGCGCTGCGGCAGATGTACGAAAACCAGTTCATCACCTACGACGAATATCAGCTTGCGCTGAACAGGGACACCGCCACCGTGCTGGAAACGGCACCCAACAGCGCCGCCAGCATGTACGAATACCCGTACTACGTCGAATACGCCGTGCAGGACGTGATCGACACGCTGCTGGAGCTGAACTCTCTTGAGGATACGCCCGCCAACCGCACGCAGATGGAAAACAAGCTGCGCACCGGCGGCTATCACGTTTATCTGTGCCTGGACACCGAAATCCAGAAAATTGTTGAAGATACGCTGGCCACATGGGAGAACTACCCCCTCATGCGCGACCCGAGCGATTCCGTCTACCGCCAGCGCAACACCGACGGCACGTATACGGAGCTGATCCAGCCGCAGGCCGCGGCCGTGGTGCTCGATTACCGCACGGGCGAACTGAAGGCCGTCGTGGGCGGACGCACCGCGCCGACCGCGCGCAAAACGCTCAACCGCGCCACCGACATGACCATGCCGGTCGGCTCGGCGATCAAGCCCATCGCCGTATACGCCCCGGCCATCGAGCTCGGATGCAGCCCCGCCACCATCGCCTACAACATGCCCGTACCCATTCACGGCTACACCAACGGCGACGGCCGCGAGTATTACCCCTCCAACTACGGAGGCTCCAGCTACACCGGCCCCACGACGCTGCGCCAGTCGATCAAAAAGAGCTACAACATTTCCTCCGCGCAGACGCTGATGAATTACGTAGGCGTGGAAAACTCGGCGGAATTCCTGCGCCGCATGGGCGTGGACGACGCAAACATCAACGCCACGCCGTTCGGTCTGGCGCTCGGCTCTTCCGGGCTTACGCCCGTGCAGATGTCCGTCGCCTTCGGCACGCTCGGAAACAGCGGCATCTACCAGGAGCCAATCTCCTTCAGCCGCATCGAGGACAGCGACGGCAACGTGATCGTCGACCGGCGCACGACGCAGAAAAAGAGCATCGTTTTCAAGGAAAGCACCGCCTGGCTGACGGTCGATATGCTGAAGGAGGCTGTCGCCTCGGGAACGGGCACCGCCGCGAAAATCAAGGGCCAGACCGTCGCAGGCAAGACCGGCACGAACAGCGATTACCGCGGCGTGACCTTCACCGGCCTGACCGGCTGGTATTCCGGCTCCGTCTGGATCGGTCACGACAACTACAAGGCGCTCTCCTCAAAGGCGACCGGCGGCAATTACGCCGCGCCGCTGTGGCAGGCCATCATGGAGAAAATTCATACGGCCAAAGCGCTGGACGATAAGGACATCATCCAGAAATCGGCCGAAGAGCTGGGCCTTGTGCGCGTGACGACGTGCGGCGTGAGCGGCATGCTGGCCACGAACGCCTGCGCGTCCGACGTGAAGGGCCACGGCATCGTCACCGATTATTGGGCGCCCGAGAGCGTGCCTACGGAATACTGCAACATGCATCAGCAGCTTTCTCTCTGCGCTGAAACCGGCCTTCTGGCCACGGAATACTGCCCGAACATCGTCTCGCAGAGCGCGGTCATCATCCCAATGGGCCACCCGCTGTACGATTACATCGATCAGTATGCCGACGTGATGCAGCAGTATCTCGGCGAATTCGCCACGCTCAAGCTGACCGACAACGACGCTTACAACGAGCAGCTGATCGCCTCCTGCACCTGCACGGCGCACAGCGCCTACTGGCAGCAGGAGCAGCAGTACTACCAGACCACCGACGTGGTGAGCGAAGCGCAGGCGCTGCTGAACGAAGCGTATTCCATGCTGACCACCTACGGCGGTTCCATTTCGCAGAACGACTATATCTCGATCTCGTACTGCATCCGCCAGCTGGAAACGGCCGTGCAGAACTATTCCGGCATCGAGGACGCGATGAGCAACCTCCGCTACGCTTTGCAGCTGTTCAACGGCAACGGAGGCGCGGAAGGCTGATGTACACGCTTGTGATTGCCGAAAAGCCGTCCGTCGCGCGCGATCTGGCGCGGGTGCTTCAATGCCGCGGACGGGGCGAAGCCTGGTACGAGGGCGGCGAATGGCGCGTCAGCTGGGCGCTGGGACATCTGGTATCGCTGTGCGAGCCGGAAGAAATCGACGAGAAATGGAAGCGCTGGCGCGCGGAGGATCTGCCGATCCTGCCGCATACGCTGCCGCTGAAGGTGCTGCCCAAGACAAAAAAGCAATACGGCGTGCTGAAAAAGCTGATGGCCGATAAGGAATGCGCCGGGCTCGTCTGCGCAACCGACGCGGGGCGCGAGGGCGAACTGATCTTCCGCAACATCTATCAGATGGCGGCCTGCCAGAAGCCGGTAAAGCGCCTGTGGATTTCGAGCATGACGGACGAGGCGATCCGCGACGGTTTCGCCGCGATGAAACCTATGGCCGATTACGACGCGCTTTACCGCAGCGCGCGCTGCCGCAGCGAAGCCGACTGGCTGGTGGGCATGAACGCCAGCCGCGCGTTCACGCTGCGCTATGGGGTGCTGCTTTCCGTTGGCCGCGTGCAGACGCCGACCCTCGCGCTGCTGGTCAAGCGGCGGCGCGAAATCGAGGCGTTTACGCCGAAGGATTATTGGACCGTCACGGCCTCCTTCGGCGACTACGAAGGCCAGTGGCTCAACGAAAAAACAAAAGAGAAAAAGCTCTGCGACGGCGCGCAGGCCGAAGCGATCGCCGCGAAAATCAAGGGCCAGCCCGCCCGCGTGGAGCGCGTGATGCGCGAAATCAAGCGCGAGCTTCCGCCGCGGCTATACGACCTGACGAGCCTTCAGCGCGACGCAAACCGCCTGCTCGGCTTCACGGCAAAAAAGACGCTCGACACCGCGCAGAAGCTGTATGAGGAGCGCAAGCTGCTCACCTACCCGCGCACCGACAGCCGCTGCCTCACGCCCGACATGGCAGGCAAGGCAAAGCAGGCCATCGCCGCGCTGCCCGGAGAATATTCGGCGCTGAAAGCGCCGCTGATGGAGAAACCGCTGCCCATCACCAAGCGCGTATTCGACGCGAGCAAGGTAAGCGATCACCACGCGCTCATCACCACCGGGCGCGCGTTCGATCCCGAAAAACTGCCGCCCGACGAGCGGAAGCTGCTCGATCTGGTCATCCGCCGGATGTTGGCGGTGTTCTACCCGGACTTCGTATACGACCGCGCGCAGGCGTTGACGCGCTGCGCGGGCGAGCTGTTTGAAAGCGTGGGGCGCGAAATCCGTCAGCTGGGCTGGAAAGAGACGCTCAAGGGGTTGAAGGACAAGGCCGAGGAAAAAGCCGCCAAGGAAGAGCCGCCGCTGCCGCCGCTGCACGAGCAGGATACGCGCAAATGCGAAAAAGCGCGCATCAAAGCGGACAAGACGAAGCCGCCCGCCCCGCACACCGACGCGAGCCTGCTGGCCGCGATGGAGCACGCGGGCCGCGACATCGAGGACGACGAACTGCGCGAATCGATGAAAGATTCCGGGCTGGGCACCCCGGCCACGCGCGCGGCGATTCTGGAACGGCTTTTACAGGTCGGCTACGCCGAAAGAAAAGGACGCGCGCTCAGCGCGACCGATAAAGGCGTGCGGCTGATCGAGGCCGTGCCGGAGGACATCGCTTCGGCCGAAACGACCGGGCGCTGGGAAAAAGCGCTGGCCGGCATTGCAGAGAACCAGATGGATCCGACGCGGTTTCTGGAGGGCATCCGGCGGTTGAGCGCATCGCTGGTGGAGAGCGCAAAGAGCGCGCCCGACGTGCCGTTCGAACCGGAAGAGCGGAGAGGGAAGCGCGGCGGAAAGCGGAAAGCCGCACTTTCGCTGGGCGTCTGCCCTCTGTGCGGCAAGGGCGAGGTGCTGGAGAACAGCAAGGCGTTTTATTGTTCGCGCTGGAAGGACGGCTGCGGGCTGAAGGTGTGGAAGGATTGCGCGGCAAAACAGGGCGGACCGGAAATCACGGCGAAACTGATGCAGCTGCTGTTGAAAACGCCGGAGCTTCGCGGCAGTACGGGCACCCTGCGGCTGCAAAAGGGCGCAGTCTCCTTTTTACGCAAGGGCTGAAAAAGAGGAAGGTCCAGGGAACTCAGTTCCCTGGCGGGGTATGGGGCAGCGCCCCATACGTCCTCCCTGCGCGGCGCAGCCGCCCGAAGAAACGCGATGTTCGCGCGGCCTCAGACGCGCGGACGAGCTGAACCCGAAACATGAATGCCGCAAGACTGCGCAAAGCGTTAAATGTCCCCCCTCCGTTCCCCGCAGCCGCCAAAAAAGCAGTACCCACGCGTCTCCGTCTGCTGCCGTCAGCATCCGAAGACATGCGGAGAAAATCCGGACATGAAACAAGCCGTCGCTTCCGAATGGGCGCGCGTCGCGGCAAAAAAATCTTTCGCCGAAGCACGGCGAAGGACGCAGGAAAACCTCCTCTCCCGGCAACGCAGCCGTCCATGTTCCCGCTTCCCTTCCCGCCGCGCAAAGCCCCGGAGCGCGCTCCTGCGCGCATAAAAAAACAGCCGTAAAGATTCAAATTTGCTTCTTTGCGGCAATGGTGTTATACTGAAATGTAAAATTGATTGCATTGAGGAGAAACCATGGCAGAAATTTGCATGACGCCGCTGCATTCCGAGCAGATTCAGCAGGATAACGACCGCAAAATTAAATCGATCCGCGCACGGCTGATCGCATGGCTTGCCTTGGGCGCGGCGCTCATTGCCGCGGCGCTTATCTGGCGCCGCCCGACGAGCATGGATACCTCGCGCGAGCTGCCCGCGCAGCTGATCGTGACGGGCATTACGATCCTGTTCGGCGGGGTGTGGATTTTGCTGCACGGGCTCCGGCTCGGGCCGCATCTGGCCTATCGCAGATTTCTGCGCGAACTGCAAAGCGGCCTCTCCCGCGAAGAAGAGGGCGTTGTGATTCGCTTCGACACCGACACAACGTTCCGCGAGGGACTGAACTTTTATCAGCTGGTGATTAACGTGGGCGATCTGAAGGCCGAAAAGGACGAGCGCCTTCTCTACTGGGACGCCGCGCTCCCCCGCCCTGCGCTGGAAAAGGGCGCGCGCGTGCGCGCGAAGGTTCACGGCAACGACCTTATCTGTCTGGAATCACTCGAAAACAGGAAGGAATGACCATGGCAAATCAACCGGTCAGGACGGTGGTGTGCGTGACGGGGCAGCGCAACTGCGAGCGGCTTATCCGCGAGGGCGCGCTGCACGGCTCGGGCGACGATCTGCTGATCCTGCATGTGGCGCATCCGGGACAGGCGCTGATGGGCTTCCCCACCGACCCCGGAGCGCTGGAGTATCTCTATGAAATCGCGCGCGAATACCGCGCGGAAATGCGCGTGATCCGTGCGGAGGACGTCGTGGAAACGATCGCCTCCGTGGCGGAGGAAAACCAGGCCGGCTGCGTCGTGATGGGCGCGCCCGGCGCGAACAGGAAAAACGACTATGCCCGCGCGCTCGCGGCGCGCCTTCCGGGCGTGAAGCTGGTCGTTTTGTAAAAGCCAGGAGGCTGGGAAAATGGCATTGGAGCAGAACAGATACGGATACCGGAGCGCATCGCCCTACGGATCGGAAAGCGCCGCGCCGCGCAGACCGGCGGACGCGCGGCCCATGCAGCCGCGTCAGCCTGCCCCCGGCTACGGCGCGGAATACGGCGGCGGCTATTCCTCGGACTCATACGGCGGATACGATCCCCGCAGCGCCTACGGCGCGCAGCAGCAGCCCCGCGCCAGCTATGCGCCTCCATACGAACGTCCGAGCGCGCAGCAGCGTCCGAACGCGGCTCCGCGCCAGAGCGCGCCCGCCGCGCCGCGCAGAAGCGTGGACATGCTGCTGCTCTTGCTGATGTTCATCGTAGGGCCGCTGTGCGGCGTGCTGGGCGTGTTCCTGCGGCCGATGCTGTGGGCGTTCCTTGTCGTGGAAGGCATCTCCATCGCGCTGATGTGGCTGTTCAAATGCTATCTGCTGCGCGGCCGCATCATGCTGACAACCGTGCTGCTTGTGCTGATGACGCTGGCGCTGCTGGCGGGCGTCGATCTGGGCGGCGGGCAGAGAAACTATCAGAGCTACGGCGCGCAAAGCGGTCTCGACACGCAGCAGGCCGCCGCGCAGAATAACGATACGCCCTGGAGCGGCGTGTCGGGTCTGGGGCTGGGCGGCCTGACCAGCGACGCCAACGCCCCCGTCTCGCCGGAGGAAACGCCTGCGGAAGAGCCGCTCGTCGCGGCGGCGAATCTGGAGGGCGCTGCCGCGCCCGTAGAACAGCAATACCCCGTCGCAGAGGCGACGGCTTCGCCGATGACCGGCGTGCTTTCAGCTGCGGAGGCCGTGATGACGAGTTACCTGCAGGGCTGGAAGGACGCGAACTGGGACTCCATGGCGCAGTGCGCCACACCCACCTGGCGCAGCGCGCAGGCCAACCCCGCGCGTCAGCTGTTCTGGAACCACGGGCTGTGGACGCTTGAATCGTGGACGATGACGGCGCAGAACGCCGGCCTGAATTCCGATTCGATCACCTTCAGCATCCTCACCGATCTTTCCAAGAAAAACAGCACGACCGACCGCATGACCAAGCGGTTTGAAGGCATCGTCATCAAGGACGAGGACGGCACGTGGTACGTCGATCCCGATTCGATGCGCACCGGCATCGAGGTGAAGGAATCGGCGAGCGATCTGGGCGCGTCGAACGCCGCCGTTCTGGCGGAGGACAGCGCGCTGGCGCCGCAGCTGACCGTATCCAGCAGCGACAACACGCAGCAGTCGCAGCCGAACGTGACGCTGTGGTACAACTCCAAGGGCGGCTCCTTCTACCACCTCGAAGAAAAGTGCGCGTCGATCAACTCGCAGTATTACAGCAGCATGAAGAGCTTCAGCTATTCCGAGCTGAACGACTCGCCCTACAGCAAGCTCAAGCCCTGCAAGACCTGCGGCGCGCCCGACCGCCCCTGACGAACGGAGGAAAAGCATGAACGAAACGTATAAACAGGCGCTTCGCGCCGCGATGGACCGGCTGCTTGCGGCGCAGACCGCGCTCACCGCTGCATGCGATCTGGCGCAGGAAGCCTACGACGCGCTGCCCGAAGCCGATGCGGAAGGCCCCGCAGGCGAAAAGCTGCTCAACGAAATCGCCAACCTCGAGGACACGCTCGACAGCGTCGTCGATTCGCTCGATTCCTTTCACGTCGAAATCAACTGAGGAAAAAACAAAACCGGCGCTCCGCCTGCAGCAGGCAGAGCGCCGGTTTTTTGTCCAAAAAGAAAACCCCCGCTTTGAGCGGGGGTTCAGGAAAGCTTATAGCTATGAGTCCATTCGTCAAACCCTGTTCTGATAATAAGATAATGGTTTTGCACCAACGCTGCAATAGAAGCATTTAACTGCTTTAAGCAGTGACAGAGCAAGCGGTACAAAAGGCAGACTTTCAGAGCGCGTGAGCGTCGCCGGTCTTATGCCCTTACAGGGCTTAGGCAAACCACCGGCTAAGCCGGTGGTCATGATTGCAGGATGAAAATGAAAGGGCTTCCAAATCTCGTTACGGCGATACGCGCCGCCGCATCGGGCGCGCTGATTTTTACCGCGCCGTTTTCGGCGGCGTTTTGGGCGTTGTACGCACTTGCCGGGCTGAGCGACATGCTGGACGGCTTCCTCGCGCGCGGGCTTCACGCGGAAACCGCGGCGGGCGCGCAGCTCGACAGCGCCGCGGATTTCTGCTTTCTGGCCGTATGCGCGGCGAAGCTGCTGCCCGTACTGCGTCTGCCGGGCTGGCAATGGGCGTGGATTGCGGCGATTTTCGCGCTGCGCCTCGCCGTGCTTGCGCTCGGCCTGTATCGCAGAATTCCCGTGCCGCTGCACACGCAGGCCAACCGCCTGACCGGGCTGGCGCTTTTCCTGTTCCCGGCGGCGCTGCGCTTTGTTCCCGCTGCGGCGGCCGCACCGTTTCTGTGCGCGCTGGCCGCGTTCGCCGCGGCGCAGGAGTGCGGAAGCGTCTGCCGGATGAGCGGCGTTTTCCGCGGCGCTTTGCGCCGCAAAAAATGAGAAAAAATCTGCAAAACCGCACGGTTTCCGGTTGACAGGGGCTTGCTTTTTTGGTAAGATAACACTTGCGTTCGCAGGTTTCGCTAGCCCCGGGCCTGTTGACGTGCGCATAGATACTTCTGGGAAAGCGAATGACCAGCGCAATCCCGTCCACAATTAGCAGGAGGAAAGCCTCGTGAACACGTTCATGGCCAAGCCCAACGAAGTTGAGCGCAAATGGTATGTTGTAGACGCTGAAGGCATGGTGCTCGGACGCCTTGCCAGCCAGGTCGCCTCGATTCTGCGCGGCAAGAATAAGCCCACCTACACCCCCAACGTTGACACCGGCGATCATGTGATCATCATCAACGCCGAGAAGGTCGTTCTGACCGGCAACAAGCTCAATGACAAGATCTATTACCATCACACCGGTTATGTCGGCCACATGAAGGAAACTCCTTACAGCAAGCTGATGGCTGAAAAGCCTGAGTTCGCTGTGAAGAAGGCCATTGTCGGCATGCTGCCGAAGGGCCCTCTGGGTCGCAAGATGGCTACCAAGCTCCGCGTGTACGCCGGAGCGGAGCACGGGCACGAAGCGCAGAAGCCTGAAGTGCTCAAACTCTCTTGATGCGGTAAGGAGGAAGAATCATGGCTCAGGTTTCCTATCAGGCTGTTGGCCGCCGCAAGCACGCTGTGGCTCGCGTCCGTCTCGTGCCCGGCGACGGAAAAATCACCATCAACAAGCGCGATATCGATCAGTATTTCGGGCTTGAAACCCTGAAGATGACTGTGCGTCAGCCCCTGGCGCTGACCGACACTGCTTCCCGCTTTGACGTGATCGTCAACGTGCTGGGCGGCGGTCTGGCCGGTCAGGCCGGCGCGATCCGTCACGGCATCGCCCGCGCCCTCTGTGTGGCGGATGCGGATCTCCGCAGCCCCCTCAAGAAGGAAGGCTTCCTCACGCGCGATCCGCGCATGAAGGAGCGCAAGAAGTACGGCCTCAAGGCCGCCCGCCGCGCGCCGCAGTTCAGCAAGCGCTGAGTTGCCGCGTTACGGTTTGAAAGCATCAAACCTCCGGAGAACGGCAGTTTTCCGGAGGTTTTTTCATGCCGGTTTCGCCTGCGGAAGCAGTTGAAGCACGCGCCGTTTCCGATGAGTTTTCGCGGCTTCGCCGCTGACGGCAGAAGCGCAGCGTTCGGGTACAGGCGTGAAGAGCGCTTGCGCGGGCCTTCCGGCGGTTGGGCAGCCAACGGCGCTGCGCGTGCTTCTCCGCGACGGCGCGCGGGATAAATTGCTTCCCGTCAAGCGCCGGGATAGAAGTTTTCAGAGCGGTTCACACGGCGGCGGCTTTGGGCAATCCCCCTCCCCCACGCTCGGGGTCATAGCGCGGCCTGCGCGTGGGGATGCGTCACAGGAAGACCAGCACGCCCGGTCACAGCATCGTGGGTCTGCGCACGTTTTCCCGCGGCAGCCACAGCTTGTAGGGCCCGCTGGCCGCACCCACGCTTTGTCACGCGCTATATCGCACCAGGGCACGTATCCCCAGCGGCGTTTATGAGCGTGCCAGACATTTCTCTGCGGCAAATTCCAATGCTGCTTCAGATTGGCATAAAAATTCAAATTCGGCGTGTCGGCTCATTATTTATACATTTGACTTTTGTGCCCGCGTTGGAAAGACACGCTTATTGAAAAAGAACGAAAATTGTACCCAAAACAAAAAACCGCCCACCCGAAGGTGAGCGGAATTGTGTGTTTCTTGCTGAGTAAATCAGGAAGAATACTGCACGGCAGTGTGATCCGCCAGCCAGTTGTTGCCGGAGGTCCACTTGTAGTGAGCGGAGGTCGCGCCCTTGTGGGTGATGTCGTAGCCTTCGAGAACCTTCTTGTAGTAGGAAGAAGGATCCTTGATCTTCCAAGCAACCTTGCCAGCGTCGGTCAGTTCGACGCCGCCCCACTTGGTGATGGCCGCATCGCCGTCGTACCAGTCGCCGCCGCAGAGGTAGGGCAGATTGGCAGAGGACTCAACGCGGTATTTGTACTCATAGTTCGGCACGACGCCAACGTTCATCCAGCCGTTGGAAACCTTGACGGTTTCGTTGGTTTCCGGATAGTAGTAGCCATAATGATAGTTAACATCCAGCTTGCCGCCGTGGAGCACGGTCGCGGAACCGGTGACGCTAACGCCATTCCACTTATAGCAGCAGGTGGTAGCGATGGACTCGTTCATCGCCATCTGATTCATAGAAACGATAGGCTTCAACATGATATTTTCCCCTCCTAATTTTGTTTGAGTT
>SFFS01000300.1 GCA_004557805.1 Clostridiales bacterium
CATGTGAGGCTTGCCAACATCCTGCCCATGCTGATCACATTCGGCGTCATGATCCCCATGGCGCTGGCCGATACCAGCGGCGCCAAGGAGGCCGCCGTCGCGGCGCAGGTGACCAGCTTCAATCTGGGCAACACGCTTCTGTACATACTCTACGGCGTCATCGCCATCTCGACGATGATCATTCCCGGCATCAGCGGCTCGTTCGTCATGCTGCTTCTGGGCTTTTACGGCACGATCATAGGCGCTGTGGCCGATCTCAATTTCCTCGTGCTCATTCCCTTCGCCATCGGCTGCCTGATCGGCCTGATCACGGTCACCAAGCTCATCAAGTGGCTGCTGGCCAGGTACGCCGAGCCGTCCTATTCGGCCATTCTCGGCTTCGTGTTCGGATCAATCCTGTGCATCTTCCCCGGCTGGAGCGCCATGCTGGCCTTCTGGCCGATCCTCATGGTGGTGGTCGGCATCGCCGCCATCACGCTGTGCAACCGCATATCGGGCTGATAAGCCCTTCCAAAGACCGGAGCGCCGCAAAGGGGCCCCGGTCTTTTTTGTATGGAGAGATGCGCTGCACGCCGCCGCCCTTCGTGATATAATATGAGGCAATCATCATCAGGGAGGCGAAGCGCCATGATCACCGACAGCTTTGACAACCGTACGCCCGCCATCATCAATCCGCGCATCGGCGAAAACGCCGTGCCGGTCGATGCGTGCATCGTCACCTTCTCGCACGAGATCGAGCGCTTTGTCGCCGCGCATTATCCCTGCGAGCGGGTCGCGTCCATCTGGTTCGCGACGGGCGAGACGCCCATCTATCGCTTTGAGCATAAGGGCCATGTCTTCGCCTTTTACAGGACGTATGTCGGCGCGCCGGCGTGCGTGGCCACGGTCGAGGACAGTCTGGCCGGCATCAGGACAAAGAACTATGTCTTCTTCGGCGGCGCGGGCTGCCTGAACCGGGAGATCGCGCACGGGCGCGTCATGGTGCCCACGGCGGCCTATCGCGACGAGGGCACATCCTATCACTACGCCCCCGCAGCCGACTATATCGCCGTTAAAAACGCGCCCTTCGTGGCCGGTTTTATGCGTGCAAACGGCCTGCCCTGCGTTGAGGGCAAGACGTGGACGACCGATTCCTTCTATCGCGAGACGCGGGGCCATTTTGAAAAGCGCAGGGCAGAGGGCTGCATCTCGGTCGAGATGGAGTGCGCCGCGCTTCAGGCCATGTGCGATTTCCGCGGCCTTGAGCTGTATATGTTTTTGACGAGCGGCGATCTGCTCGACGCGCCCGAGTGGGACGCGCGCCGCAAAGAGAACGACGCGACCGGCACACAGCACGACGCGGGCCATTTCGATATTGCGCTCGAGCTGGCGGCCGCCGTGGCCGGGCGCTCGTGACAAAAAGCAGCGCCGCGGGGAGCGTCATTGGGCGTTCCCTGCGGCGTTTTTCTTTGCGCTATTTCGACCTTTTCGCGAATATGATCAGCTTGCTGAAAAGGTAGTTGAGCACGATCACGATGATGTTGCTGGCAATCTTGAGCGCCAGCCCCCAGATATAGAGGAGCTCCGGCGCGAGCAGCTTTGGCCCCAATACGTCCACGCCCAGCATCATGATCGCCTGATCGAGAAGTCCTGTGCCCAGGCGGCAGGCCACGAACGCGCCCATCTCGCGCAGCACAGCGGGCCGTCCGCTCACTGTGCTCTCAAACACCCAGCGCCGGTTGGTGTAGTAGGCGAAGGCGACGGACAGCGCCCAGGCCAGCGCGTTCGCCCAGCCGACCGCCATGCCCAGATAGGCAGCCGCGCCGTAGACGGCGATGTTCACCAGCGTGGTCAGCGCGCCGAAGAACAGATAGGAAATCAGCTTCCAGTGCTTCTTGATCAGTTCCTTCATATTATATCCTTTCCTTCAAAAGCAGGCCGTTTTCATCGGATAAGACGCTCCTTATGCCCTCGGGGTTGCGCCTTTGCCATTGTAGCACGGGGAAAATGCGCCGTCAAGCCGCCTTTTTTTGTTGACCGCGTTCCTCGCCCGTGATATAATGATAAAAAAGTGTGTGAAGGAGTTCCTTTTAATGAAGCAGATCATACTG
>SFFS01000301.1 GCA_004557805.1 Clostridiales bacterium
CCTCCGGCTACGAGAGGCGCGGCGAGGACATCCTCGAGCGGCTGCATCTGTGGACGGATCGCGATCGGCGCAGGGCCGAGCGCTATTACGAAATCTGTCTGCCCGTGCGGCGGCGCGGGGAATAGCGGCGCACAGGTTCACGTCGGCCGCAGCGGCGATGAATACGGCGCAGTCTCAGGGAGCAGCGCTTTTCATCCGCGCCGAAGCATCCCTCAAAGAATGAGCCGCAAGTTCAGGCAGCCCTCGCCCGCTCTGAGACGGGGGCTGTCTGTTTGAGCGGGGCAGGCCGCATCTTTCAGCCCTGATCGGCGCGCCGCTCCCGTTTTTTGCGTCCTCATGATCGCCAAAGCGCGCGCATCAAAAAAATCGCGAAAAAGTGAAAAAAAGTGGCTTTTACCCCTTGCAAAACGGCGCGCGTTGTGCTATAATACATTTTGTTCCGATGCAAGGGACAAGCAAGCATGGGTAGGTTCCCGAGTGGCCAAAGGGAGCAGACTGTAAATCTGCCGTCGCAGACTTCGGTGGTTCGAATCCACCCCTGCCCATCATACTTGCGGGAATGGCGGAATTGGCAGACGCGCTAGATTCAGGTTCTAGTGAACGTTTAGTTCATGCAGGTTCAAGTCCTGTTTCCCGCACTGAGCAAAAGCCTTGGAATCATTGCGATTTCAAGGCTTTTCTTGTGTCCTCAGCAGGGGGAACGGCGATTCTCACGCGGGCGGGCGGACTTTGCGCAGGGGCGCGGTGGCCAAATCGCGTGGATTCAGCCGCCGCGCTTCTTTCGATGTGAGTGTGTTTGGCGGCGTTCGGAGCTTTCGCTTGCGGGCGGCCTATTCCTTATGCGCCAGCTCCCGCCGCTTGGCGCGCCGCACGCGGTTGATATGCCGCTCGAAATCGCCGCTGTTGATCAGCTCGGTCAGCACGAACTGCTCGAACGTCGGCACGCTGCACGAATAAAAGCCGAGTTTCTCCTGAAACGGCTGCGTCAGATGCGCCGGTAGCAGCATATAGCCGATGCGCATGGACGGCGAAATCGTGCCCGAAAACGTGTTGAGATAGATCACGTTGTCGCCTTCGGAGAGCATGAACAGCGTCTCCATGGGCTGCGCGGCGACGGAAAATTCGGAGCCGTAGTCCGATTCGATGATGAGCCGCCCCGCGCGGCTGGCCCAGCGGATGTACTCGTGTCGCTTGGTCGCCGAGGCCGTAATGCCGCTGGGGACGCTCTGATAGGGCGTCGTGTGCAGTATGTCCGCGCGCGACGCGGCCAGCGCGGCGCTGTCGATGCCGTCGCCGGAGAGCGGAAGCGCCTCGTATGTCACGCCCGAAGCGCGGTAAATCTGCTCGATTTTGTCGTAGGAGGGCGATTCGATGGCGTAGACGCGGCCGCGCCCCAGCAGATCGACGATCAGCCGGTAGAGATACTCCGCGCCGGAGCCGACGACGATCTGCGCCGCGTCCACATGAATCCCCCGATTGCGCGCGAGATACCGGCGAATGGCCTCGCGCAGCTCGATGCAGCCGATGTTCGGCGACTTTTCCAGCACGACGGCCTGATCCTCGGCGAGCACGCGCCGCATGGCCTTGCTCAGCACGGACACGGGAAAGGCGGGGCGCGCCGCGAGGACGCGGGCTGGTCTGGGCGCGGGGACGGATGCGGGGCGCGCAAAGCCGTCCGCCTGCCGGAACACGACGAAATAGCCGCTGCGCTCGCGCGATTCGGCATAGCCCTCGTCGCACAAAAGCGCATAGGCGTGCTCGACGGTGATTGTGCTCACGCCGGTTTCATCGGCCAGCAGCCGCTTTGAGGGGAGCTTGCCGTTATAGGGGAAAATGCCCGCGATGACGTCGTCCCGCAGCTGGCGATAGAGCTGGAGATAGGCGGGACGCTGGCGGCGATCGATGACGTATTTCATCTGGCTATATTATTTGCTCCTGTTCTGACTATTTTATAGTACCAGAGATCATTGTATAATACCCTCTACAACAATGCAAGGGGGAAATTGCAATGCAAACGAAAAATAAACCGACCAGAACGACGCAATGGCTGTGCCAGACGGCGATGTTCATGGCGCTGAACGTGGTCATG
>SFFS01000302.1 GCA_004557805.1 Clostridiales bacterium
TATCGACGTGCCCCTCGTCGGTCAGGCATTTGCTGACGACGGCCTGAATCTGATCGAAATCGCGCACATCGCACGGGCAGGGCACGGCGTGGCCGCCCGCACTGACGATTTCCTGCGCCAGCTCGGTCACGCGCGCTTCGTTCACGTCCACCATGTAGACGATCGCGCCCTCCTTCGCCATTTCCTGAGACGCGCACAGCCCCATGCCCGAGGCCGCGCCGGTGATGATCGCCGTTCTGTTTTCAAACCGCATGGGAATGTCCTCCTTTTATTTCACCTTCAGCACGATTTTTCCGACGTGCCGGCCGGACGCCATGAGCGCCTGCGCCTCTTCAGCCTGCTCGATGGGGAACACCTTGCAGATCGTCGGGCGAATTTCGCCGCTTTCGACCTTCGGCCAGAGCGTGTTCACCATCGCGCCGAGGATCTGTCCCTTCTCCTCGGAGGAACGGCTGCGCAGCGTCGTGCCGATCAGGCGCGTGCCGCGCACATACATGGCCTTCAGGTTGACATTGCTCACGTCGCTGGCCAGCGTGGCGATCATGATCCAGCGGCCGAGGCGATTCATGTAAGGCAGGCATTTGCCGACCGTTTCGCCGCCCAGGCAGTCTATGCAGATGTCCACGCCATGCCCGGCGTCCAGCTCCTCGCGCATCACGTCCTCAAGGCGCTCGCGGCTGGTGACGACGACGCGCTCTGCGCCCAGCGGCGCGATGGCGGCGGCCTGCTCGTCGTTGAGAACCGTCGTTATGACGCGCGCGCCGAACGCCCTTGCCATGGGAATGACCACGCTGGCCAATCCGCCCGCGCCGGCCATCATCAGCAGCGTGTCGCCCGCCTTGAGCCTGCCCTCTATGAACAGGAACAGATACGCCGCGCCGAACACCTCGGGCAGCGCCGCGGCCTCCTCCATGGACAGCCCCTTCGGGATGGGCATGAGCATATCGGCGGGCACGGCCACATACTCGGCATAGCCGCCGCCGCCCAGCAGCGCGCACACCTCGTCGCCGACGCGCCATTTGCCCTCGGCCTGCGCCTTCGCGCCCAGCGCCCTGATCACGCCCGCGGCCTCCAGACCGTACCATTCCGGCCAGCCGGGGGGCGGGGGATACTGCCCCGCGCGCTGGAGCAGATCGGCGCGGTTGAGCGCGGCGGCGTGGATTTCGAGCAGAACGTCGTCCTCGCGCAGCGTGGGATCGGGAACCTCCGTCCAGTGCAGCTTTTCATCCTGACCCTTGAGTATGGCGTGCATGATAAGTCCTCCTTTTTGCATTTCAGCGGACGAACCGCTTGTCATTCGGAATGTGATCATGTATAATAGGGATGCGGTCAGACGGCTCGAGCCGTCCAGCCTGCCTTTATCATAGCGCGATTTCGGGCGCGCGTCCATGGCACTTTGAACAGAGAATCATGTATAAAACGGCAAGGAGAAATGCTATGGCCATCAGCTTTGATCTGTCGCAGGCGCGGCGCGTGGCGGCGGCTGGTGGCCTTTGCCGTGGGTGCTCCCATCCTCATGAGCGGCCTGCTGGAACTCCTGCAAGAGTATTGCACGTCCGCGCGCTCGGGCGAATGGGCCGACCTCCTTGCCAATTCGCTAGGTACGCTCTTGGCAGCCGTTGGCGCATGGGTGTACGAGCACGTCCGCCTGCGATAGATGCAGCGCAAGGCTCACGCTGACCTTCATTATTGACTCCTAAAAAACGAAAATCCCTTGCCTCTCTACATTCGACTTTCCCATTTCCGCATGGACCTGGCGCGATACGAAATACATCGTTCGGCCGAATTTCAGTTCTCCACCTTCCGGCTGCGCCCGCAGGCATCGTTTACGATGAATCTGCGCGAGGCGTGCGACACCGAAGCCTTGCTGCAAGGCCCAGCGCCCGACACGCAAATCATTGTGTGCGGAGAAACCACGCTCGTGCCGATGGCAGCCTTTCAGGAGGAAGAGGTGGAGGATATCTACAACTTCTGCTTCCCCTCCGAACAGCCGCGCCGCATCTTCTTCGACACCCTGCCGCGCGCCAATGCCGTTCTACTCTTCTCGCTGGACGAGTTGTGGTGTA
>SFFS01000303.1 GCA_004557805.1 Clostridiales bacterium
CATGTTCTCCAGGGCCGTGCCGCCCATCTTGGCCGCGTTGCGCTGGAAGCCGCAATCGCTCACCCATTCGGAAAGCGCCCAGTCGGAGATCGAGCGCTGCGAGGCGGCGCAGCGGAAGCGGTCGGTGTGGCCGATGATCCAGTTGGTCATATAGCCGCCGTAGGAGCCGCCGGTCACGCCAAGCCGGTCGGGGTCGACATCCGGCCAGGCGCGCAGCGCCGTATCGGTAAAGCACATGATGTCGTCGTAATCGATGGTGCCGTAGATGCCGCGCATATCGCCGAAGGCGTTGCCGCAGCCGTCGCTGCCGTGCGGGTTGCAGTAGAACACGAAGTAGCCCGCGCTGGCCCACACCTGCATTTCATGGAAATATGTCGGGCCGAACGCGGCGCGCGGGCCGCCGTGGATGTTGACGATGGCGGGATAGCGCGTGCCGGGCCTGTAGCCCACCGGCGGAATGACCCAGCCGGTCACTTCCTCGCCGCCTTCGCGGCGCGATTTAAGCTCGACGGGCGTCTGAATGTCGTACTGCCGCTGAATTTCCTCGTTGAAGGCGCTGACCTGCCTGCCGTCCAGATACAGTTCCTGCAGGCGGTTGCCGTACATGCCCACATATGCGATATGCTCGCCGCTTACGTCGAAGGAGTTGACGCTGCCCTCGGGCGTGAGCGGTTCGGACATTTCGCCGTCCAGGCCGATGCTCCGCAGGCGCGTGTCATGGCCCTGCATGGTGGTGAAATAGACGACGCCGTTAGCGGCCTTGTTCGTCAGGCCCGCGCCCAGCGTGCTGTCGGTGGTGATGGCCGCGCCGGTGGAGTATTCGTAATGGCGGATGAGCGTCATCTCGCCGGTCTTCATATCGAGCCGGAAGAATTCGGGCATCTGGCAGGAGCCGAACTGCGCGCCGTCGGTGGTGGTGACGATGGCGCTGTCGCCCAGCAGCTGCGCAAGCTCTACCTTCTGCTTGCCGTCGGGCAGATAGCAGCGCAGTTCGCCGCTGGCGCGGTCATAGCCGTACAGGCCGGTATACGTTTTCTGCACGCCGTCCATTCGCTGGCCGATGAACAGAATCCAGCGCTCGTTGACGGAGAGCTGCCAGGGCGAGGTGGTGAGGTTGCCGACGTAGAAATCGTCGCCGGTGACGGACGTGAGCGCGCCGTCCTTCACGTCGCAGTAATACAGGCGCTTGCGCACGCCGTTGACGAGTCCCTGCCCGTTCCAGCGGAAGGGCAGCTCGTCGAACACGTCGTAGGCGGCGCCGGGGTCGTTGGCCCTGCCGGGGATGCGGTATTCGGCCAGAACGAGCAGGCGGCCGTCTTCGAGGCGGAGCGCCTGCAGGGTTTTGACGGGAACCGTGAAGCGCAGCTCGGGCGTTTTACCGCCCTCAAGCGCATAGAACGCGCTGCCGCCCTGCGCGGGGCAGGCATAGAGCAGCGTGCCGTCGGCCAGGAAGGTGAAATGGCGCACATCGCCCGAGAACGTGGCCTGCGAGAGCGCGCCGGACGCGCAGTCATACAGGTATACGTCGCTGGAATAGCCGTTGCCGCGCACCTGCTTGACGATCAGCGCTACGCGCTGCCCATCGGGCGAGAACGCGGGCGCGGACAGGAAGCGGTATTTCCGGAAGGTATCGATCTGAACCGGTTGTTTCATGGGGAAAAACTCCTTTCGCGGGCGGAAAGCTCAGCGCATGCTGCCGATTTTGTTCAGCACGGTGGCCGTCAGCTGCATGCCGCGCAGATAGTTGTTCAGCGTCAGATGCTCGTTGGGCGCGTGGTTGTCGGAATCGAAGTCGCACCAGCGCACCTGAATGGTGGGCGTTTTCAGCAGCGAGGTCCAGAAATAGTCGGGCGCGGTGGAGGGGCGGTTCGGATAAACCATGGACTTGCCGAACACCTCGTCGGTCGCCTGCTCGATGGGGGCGAGATACGGCGTATCGATGGGGGTCTTGGACGGCGGCGTGATGCCGTGGCAGATCACCTCGACGTTGTCGTAGCCCAGATCTTTGATATACTTTTTGAGGTTCTTGAGAATCTTCTCTCCATCCTGCGCCTGCACAAGCCGCA
>SFFS01000304.1 GCA_004557805.1 Clostridiales bacterium
CGGCGGCTGGGTTCGCAATCTGGTCAAATACGTCTCGCCGGATAAGACGATCTACCCGGTGGGGATGATTTGGATCATTTTGCTCGTTATTATCATGACCGTGGTGCTCGATCATACGCGCGTGGGCCGCTACATCATCGGCATCGGCTCGAACAAGGAAGCGCTGAAGCTCTCGGGCGTGAACGTCGTCAAGTGGCAGACCATCGCGTATATGATTTCCGGATTCTTCGCGGCTCTCGCCGCAATCGCCTACGCCGCCACGTTCTCCACCATCACGCCCGGCACGGGCGCCGGGTTCGAGCTGGATGCAATCGGCTCGGCAATTATCGGCGGCACGGCCATGACGGGCGGCTCCGGCACGATTGTCGGAACGTTCCTGGGCGTGCTGATTATCTCCGTACTCAAGACGGGCCTTCCGTTCATCGGCCTGCAGGCCAACTGGCAGCAGCTGATCACCGGCGTAATTCTCATCGCCGCGGTGACGATGGACGTGGTTCGCAACAGCAAGCGCGCCTGAGCGCGCCGAAACATCCCGATATGTGCCCCGGTCAGGGGACCATATAAATATTTTAAGGAGGCTACATCCATGAAAAAGATCCTCGCTCTGGTTCTGGCGCTGGCCATGATGGCCGTCCTCGCCTGCTCCGCGATCGCGGAACAGCCCACCTACCACTTCGAGATCGTCTCGAAGGGCTTCCAGTCCACCTATTGGCAGGCCGTTCTGAAGGGCACCGAAGCCCGCACCAAGGAAATCAACGACGAAGCCGGCTATGAAAAGATCACCTTCCAGTTCGTCGGCCCGGACGCCGAATCGAACGTGGCGCAGCAGGTTTCCCAGTTTGAATCCGCTGTGAACGCCAACCCCGCCGCCATCGGCTTCGCCGCCGTCGACCAGGAAGCGTTCGTCGACCTGATCGCGCAGGCGCAGAGCAAGAATATCCCGATCATCGGCTTTGACTCCGGCGTGCCCGGCGCTCCCGAAGGCGCCGTCTATGCCAACGCCTCCACCGACAACTATGCCGCCGGCGGCGTGGCCGCGGAAGGCATGTGGGCGAAGATCAAGGATCGCATCGCCGCGGCCGAAGGCCAGGTTCGCATCGGCGAAGTCAACCAGGAAGCCACCGGTGAGTCCGTGACCAACCGCGGCAAGGGCTTCATCGACAAGATCATCGAGCTGGCCGCCGCCGAAGGCTGGGGCTGCGCCGTGATCGGCAATGAATACTACGTCAACGGCACCACCGGCGCCGTGGTTCCGGAAGCGGATGCGAAGATCATCATCGAAGTCCGCGTGCCCTCCGCCACCTACGTCGACCTGTGCGCGACCGAAGCGTCCGTCATCCTCAACGAAGAAGACACCATCGCCATCTTCGGCTCCAACCAGGTTGCCGCTGAAGGCGTGCTCGTTGCGAACGAGAGCCTGTACGTCTGCGGCTCCGGCGACGACGAAATCATCGCTGTCGGCTTTGACTCCGGCTCCACCATCAAGGCCGCCGTGTCCGACGGCACCATGTACGGCGCCGTGACCCAGGCCCCCGTCGGCATTGGCCGCGTTCTGGTTGACCTGCTCCTCGCTTCCGCCGAAGGCCAGGAAGTCAAGGACACCGACACCGGCTGCGCGTTCTACACCGCCGAGAACATCAACAACGAAGAAATCGCGCAGAACCTGTACGACTAATTCGCTGGAAAGCAAAACAGAGGCCGTGTCCCGCAAGGGACACGGCCTTTTCTTGTCTGCAACTCAGAAAACAATCCGCTCAAAAAAACGACCGGCAAACAGCTGATCGCACAGCACCAGCAGCCCCACGGCGGCCGTATAATACGCAAACGCCCGCAGGCTCGCCCTCTCCAGCAGCCGCAGCAGCCAGCGAATGGCCAGATAGCCGCTCACGGCCGCTGCCAGCATCCCGGCGATCATGGCGGCAGGGCCGCCCTCGAACACCGCGCCGCCTCCCGCAGCGGCCTGCGCCAGATCTTTCATCTTGAAAACCAGCGAGCCGACCGTCGCCACAGCGCTCATCAGAAAAGAAAACTGCGCCGCCGTTCTGCGCGGCACGCCGCTGGC
>SFFS01000305.1 GCA_004557805.1 Clostridiales bacterium
GCTGCGTATACGCCGGCGGGCCGCGCGGCGTCGAACAGCGGGCGATTCGCGGCAACCACGTGGCCGTCGTCGAGGCAGGCCGCGCGGGCAGCCGCGTCGCAATACGGGACGGGCAAACCGTCCCCGACGAAAGGAGACTTCCCATGAAACTCAGAAAACCCCGCCCCATCTGCGACGGCGAGCCCGATGCGTTCGAGACGATCTGCCAGCTTTTGCAGCGCATTGCGCTGCTGCTGGAATCCCTTACCGCCGCTCCGCTCGACGACCCCGGCGCCGCTCTCGCGCAGCCCGGCGATCCCGGCGCACAGCTGCTCTGCGAAGCGTCCGACGAGCCGCAGCCCGATTGCGCCGAAGCCGTGCGCGCCGCCATAAGCGCCGTCAAGCCGCTCATCGCCGCTCTCCCCGAACCCCAGCGCACTGAGGCCGCAGACCGCGCCGCCCGCGCCATCCGCCGCGCCCGCGGCACTTCCGACTCCTCCCCCTCCGCTTACGCCGCCCTCGCAGCGCGTTCCCCCATCCCCGTCCCCGACGACGGCGACCTTGGCCGCCGCATCATGGAAGCGAGAAACCCGCACTATCGAAAGGGGTGACGGAGGGACGTTGGGGGAACGTTCTGGGGGAAGGGGTTTTAGAAAAAACCCCTTCCCCCAGGCCCCCATCCAAAACCACTTAGAGTTTCAGGGAATGACAAAGCGGTTCGGGAGTGAGAGAAAGGGAAAAGGTACATGCTGCGCCCGCCTTGCTGAATCGGTCGCTTGCCCGCGCCTTTGGCTGGCCGCGCTCGCCTGCGCTCCCCCTGCCCCATCCAAAACCATTTAGGGGTTCAGGGAATGACAAAGCGGTTCGGGTGTGAGAGAAGGAAAAAAGGTACATACCGCATTCTCCCGTCCCCTTCCCACCCAACGCCCCTGAAACGCTCCGCCTTCCCCCTCTATCCACATCTAAAAATGATTTCCTTTGAAGGGGGCTTGGAGGAAACTTTCCTTTTTCTAAAGGAAAGTTTCCCCCAACGTTCCCCACCGTCCCCACTTTATAAGGAGGTTTGTACATGTCTGGATTTGTTATTGGAAAGCAGCTCGGCAAGGGTTTTGCCGGGAACGTAAGCCGTTCGCAGGACACGGTCATCGCCTGCTTTGCGGCGAAAGGCGCGGAGATTCCGTTCGGCGCGCCGGTCATTCTGAACGCGGACGGAACGGTTTCGCGCTACAGCAAGGGCGACAGCGCCGCGAAAGTGATCGGCTTTGCCGTCCGGGAAGTGAAGCAGGCGAAGGACGACGGCGGCGAAGCCGCCTATAAAGCCGGAGAACCGGTCGACGTGCTGCTGCGCGGCAGCGTCTGCGTGAAGGTTGCGGCGGGCACGGCCGCGCCGGGCGGCGCGGTATATCTGCGCACCGGCACGGGCACGGGGCACACTGCGGGCGATCTGGTCGCGTCTGCATCGACGACGAGCGGCGAAACGGCGCAGCTCAGCCATGTGGTCTTTGCCTCCGCGGCCGATTCCGACGGCATTGCCGAAGCGACCGTGGTCACCCGCGCGATCTGACATAAGGAGGGATTTTTTTCATGCAGAACATTCATCTGCCCAGCCGCACCCTGACGCTCGACGGCTTCCCCGCGGCCTGCATGCCCGGCCGCAGCACGATCGACAGCGGCATGGCGTTTCTCGAGGGCGAGCTGGAAAAGCGCGACGCGAAGCTGCGCGAGCCGCTCTCTTCCGTCACCTGGCCGCGCGATATCCCAGTGCGCACGGGCGGCGGCTTCGTTGAAAACGTGGCCAGCTTCGCCGTCAACTACGCCTCCACCGGCGGCGCGGCCTCCGGCGTGCAGGGCAAGCAGACGGGCGATATCCCCATCATGCAGGCCGACCTCTCGCGCGACAGCTATCGCGTGTTCACCTGGAGCCACGTGCTCAAGGTGCCGATTGTCGAGCATGAAATGATGCTGCGCATCGGCCGCTCGCTCGACGAAATCCTCGATCGCGGCATCCGCCTCGCGCACGACAAGCAGATCGAGCAGAGCGTCTACGCCGGCCTTTCGCAGTTCGGCACGACC
>SFFS01000059.1 GCA_004557805.1 Clostridiales bacterium
GTGTCGGTGAGCGTCAAGCTGGCCTGTCCGGGCGCATGCGTGACGGCGGCGGACGTGAGCCGCGACGCGCTCGGCCTGTGCCGCGAAAACGCGGCGCTGCACGGCGTGCAGATCGAATGGGTGGAAAGCGACTGGTTCTCCGCGCTTGCCGGGCGGAAATTCGATCTGATTTTTTCCAACCCGCCCTATATTCCTTCGCATGAGCTGAACGCGCTGCAAAGCGAGGTCCGGCGCGAGCCGGCGCTGGCGCTCGACGGCGGCGCGGATGGGCTGGATTTTTACCGGCGGACGATGCTGGAACTGCCAGAGCACCTCAATGCGGGCGGCTCTCTGCTGTTCGAGACGGGCGACGGCGAAAGCGAGGCCGTGCTGGCAATGCTGGCGGAATGCTTTGCGCACACCGAAATGCGGCGCGATCTGGGCAGCCTGCCCCGCGTTGTGATAGGAGACGGATATGAACGGGATGCAGGATAAGCTCCTCTGGATCGAGGGGCGTTACGACGAAATCACGCAGCTGATGACCCAGCCGGACGTCGCGGCCGACGCCGACAGGCTGCGCAGGCTCATGCAGGAGCACGCGCAGCTGGAGCCCGTGCTGGAAGCCTATCGCGCCTGGAAAAAGCTGCTCGAACGCGACCGTGAGGCCGACGAGATGCTTGCCGACCCGGAAATGGCCGAAATGGCGCGTGAGGAAAAAGAGGAACTGCGCGAAGCAATTCCCGCCGCGCAGCGCGCGCTTCAGCTGCTTCTGCTGCCGCAGGACCCGAACGACGATCGCAGCGTCGTCATGGAGATCCGCGCGGGCGCGGGCGGCGAGGAGGCGGCGCTTTTCGGCGCGATGCTGCTGCGCATGTATCAGCACTACGCCGAGCGGCGCGGCTGGCGGTTCGAGCTGACGGATGCAAACATGACGGAGCTGGGCGGCGTGAAGGAAGCAACATTCATGATCGCCGGGCGCGGCGCGTTCCGCCGCCTGAAATTTGAAAGCGGCGTGCATCGCGTGCAGCGCGTCCCCTCGACGGAATCCTCCGGGCGCATCCACACCTCGACGGCGACGGTAGCGGTGCTGCCCGAGGCGGAGGACGTAGAGGTGCAGGTGAATCCCGGCGATCTGCGCATCGACGTTTATCGCTCCACCGGACACGGCGGCCAGTGCATCAACACTACCGACTCGGCCGTGCGCATCACGCACCTGCCGACCGGGCTGGTCGTCACCTGTCAGGACGAAAAATCGCAGATCAAGAACCGTGAAAAAGCCATGCGCGTTTTGAAAGCGCGGCTATACGACATGTACCGTTCCAAGGCCGACGCGGAATACGCTGAAAACCGCCGCTCGCAGGTAGGCACCGGCGACCGCAGCGAGCGCATTCGCACTTACAACTTCCCGCAGGGGCGCGTGACCGATCACCGCATCGGGCTGACGCTGTATCAGCTGGAAGCGTTCGTAGACGGCGACTGCGACCCGGTGATCGACGCGCTCGTGCTGGCGGACGAGACGGAACGGCTCAAGGCATTGGGGGAAAACGAATGAAAACGGAATTGATGCCGGTCACGGCGGCTTCCATCGCGCTGGGCGCGTCGCTGATGGCCGAAGGCAAGCTCGTCGCCTTTCCGACGGAAACGGTTTACGGGCTGGGCGCGGACGCGCTCAACGGCAGGGCCGTGCTGAAAATCTTCGAAGCGAAGGGCCGGCCGGCAGACAATCCGCTCATCGCGCATATCAGCGATAAGAGCGAGCTTGCGCCGCTTGTCGCCCGCGTCGACGAGCGCGCGCAAAAGCTGATGGACGCGTTCTGGCCGGGCCCGCTGACGATGGTTTTCCCAAAATCGGAGCTGATCCCCGACGCGGTCAGCGCAGGGCTTTCAACCGTCGCCGTCCGCATGCCGTCGCACCCGGCGGCGAGGATGCTGATCCGGGCGCTCGGCCGCCCCATCGCCGCGCCCAGCGCGAACCGGAGCGGCAAGCCCAGTCCCACCACAGCAGCGCACGTCTTCGAGGATATGGAGGGCCGCATTCCGCTCATTCTCGACGGCGGGCCGTGCGGCGTAGGCGTGGAATCTACGGTGCTCGACCTTGCAGGCGACGTGCCGACGCTATTGCGTCCCGGCGGAATCACGGCGGAAATGCTGCGCGAATATCTGCCCGATCTGGCCATTCACCCGGCGGTGCTGCATCCGCTGCAAAGCAGCGCCGAGGCGCGCTCCCCGGGCATGAAGTACAAGCACTATGCGCCGAACGCGTCGATTGTGATCGTGCGCGGCACGCCGGAGCAGATCGCCGCGCGCTACGACGCGAGCGTCGCCGCCGGCAAAAAAACGGCTATTCTCTGCGCCGACCGCGCGCCCTATGGCGACCGTTTCGCCTACGAGCTCGGCCACGACGCAGGCGAAATGGCGTCGCGTCTTTTTGCCGCGCTCCGCGCGATGGACGACGACGGAATCGAAGCCGCCTTCTCCGAGCAGACCCCCACCGACGGCGTGGGTCTCGCTCTGACAAACCGGCTGCTCAGAGCGGCGGGGTTTCAGGTGGAAGAGGGATAAGCAGACCGTGAGAAAGGGTTCGCGGCGCTTACTTGCCGCGGATTCGCATGCGGCTTTCCGTTCTGTTTCAAGCTATGCTGTATTTTTCAAATCACAAAACGGCGGCGGTGCTTCCTCCGGCGCGCAAGCGCCCAAAGAAACACCGCCGCAATTTATTTTTCTTCCGCGTTTCAATTCAGTTTTGCCATAAATGCTTCCGCCGTTTTCAGGCTGCCGATCAGCTGCTCGGGCGTCACCGCGAAGGGCAGCGTTTTCAGCGTTCCGCTGCGCCCGGCCGTTTCGTTGTAGGCGCGCAGCCACTCCTCGTCAGAAATGCCGTCCAGCCCCAGCTCCGCAAGCGTCGTCGGGATGCCGACCTGCTTGCAGAAGGCCGCGTACTGCCGCGTTTCTTCCTCGCCCATGCCGGTATAGAGCAGCATCGGAATGGTCGCATAGCCCACGCGCAGCCCGTGCGGCGTCTTATGCGACGCTTCAAAGCCGAGGAACACCTCGTCGAGCACATGCGCGAAGCCCATCGTGCAGATCATGCCCAGCGGCCCGCAGTTGTGCAGGATCATTGAAACGACGCTCTCAAACTCGTTATTCGCCTTGCCCGCGCGCGCGGCCTCAACGGCCTTCGGCGCCTGACGGCGCATCACATCGACTGCCAGTCGCACACCCTCATAGGAAAGCGCGGGCAGAATGTCGGTACGTCCCGTCATTTTCAGGTTGCAAAGCGCCTCATAGTAGGTGCTCGTGATATCGCCGATGCCGGCGGCAAGAACGCGCGGGCCGTTGGCGACGAGCACCTCCGTATCAGCCAGCACCAGATCGGGCGCGCTGTCCATGCGCCAGTATTGCTCAATTTTCGCGCCGTCGGGGCTGTAGAGCACGCTCAGCGTGGAAATGCTGGCGTTCGTCGCCGCAAGCGTCGGCACGAGAATCACCTTTACCGGCACGAAATGCGTCAGCGCGCGGGCAAAATCCTGCCCCTTTCCCCCGCCGACGCCCACGACCGTATCGACGCCGCGCGCCTGCACATATTCCGCCACTCTGCGGATGTTTTCCTCCGCAACGACGGTATCGCCGATATCGTAGAATTCAAACTCCATCTCCCGGCGCAGCGCGTCGAAGCGATCCGTCATGGGCATATAGCGCGCATAGCGCGGGCTGTCCGCAGCCAGCTGCGGGTTCATCCACTTCGCGGCGGGCGCGTCGATTCCCTCGCGGATTTTCGCGACCACCTGCTCCGTCACCGGCGCGCAGGCCGTCAGAATCAGCACCTTTCTGCCGATCAGCGACGCATAGTTCGCCAGTTCGCGCAGCGCGCCCTCGAACTGCACGTATCGCCTTGCGACGTGATATTCGATATAGCTCATACGATCTCCATCTGCTCCTCTTCGGGGAAGACGACGACCGCACAGTCGCGCGCGTACGTCCGCTCGGGCAGCACGCAAAGATTGCTCACGGAGTCCTGATCGATGGCGAACGGCGCGTGATGCCACACGCCGGGGCGCAGCACGACCATCGTGCCCATCGGCACGCGGAACACTTCAAACCGGTCGTACGGTACGACGCCGTGCGGGGTTGCGGGCGCGACATGAATATACACATCGCCGTTGAGCGGCATGCACGCCTCGCAGCAGTTGTCGTGATATTCCGCCTTGGCAATGACGAACGGGCGCTTCTTCACCTTCGTCACGGACATGCCGGTCACTTCGCCCGGCGCGGTCACGGCCAGCCGGTCGCGATAGAATTCGATGATGCTTCCCGGCACGCCGGTGATGTCGCCGTCGGGGTGAATCATATCGGCGAACGTGCCGTAGCGGGAAAAAGCCTCCAGCGTCAGTTCCTGTGCCTTGATCGTTTTCATGCAAACGCCTCCTGAAAGAGAAATTTTTCGTATGCTTTTCCGGCGCTTTGCGCCGGGAAGTCCGTCAGTTCGCGGCCCAGCGGACAGCGTTGACCAAAATGGCGCGCACCTCCCGCTGATGATAAACCGAACAGGTTTCGTGGCCCGCGGAAAAATAGAAGATCTTTCCCCTGCCGCGCCGCCAGCAGCAGCCGCTGCGGAACGCCTCTCCACCCTGCGCGGTCGTAAGGAACACCTGCTCCTCCGGCTGCGGAATTTCAAAATACTCGCCGTAGGTTTCGTCGCGCGGGATCATAAACGATTCGTCCGTCAGTCCCGCTGCGATCGGATGCGCGGGATTGACAACCCACACGCGCTGCCACTCGTCGTTTTCTCGCCAATGGATCTGATGGGTGCGCGTCCCCATCAGCCGCTGAAAAATTTTGCTCGCATGCGCGGAATGCAGCGCCACCAGCCCCATGCCCTCCAGCACGCGGCGCTGTATCGCGTCCACGCGGCCGTCGTCGATTTCGCGCCAGTGCTTGTGGCTGAAATAGACCAGCACGTCGGCCCAGGCCAGCGCTTCGTCGCTCAGCCCCTGCTGCGCGTCCTGCATCGTCGCAGCGCGCGCCTGTATGCCGGGCTGCGCGGCAAACAGCGCGCTCAGCTCGCCGTGAATCCCGTTGGGATAGACGCGCCGCTCAGCCTCGGCATGTTCGGGCAGCGGCCGGTTTTCATACCACACCAGCACGTTCAAAACCGTTCCACCTCCGCCCAGCGCCGTTCCTTTGCGGAGCGCAGGCATGCTTCCACAAACGCCATGCCCGCAAATCCGTCGCGGAAGGTCGAGTAAAGCTGCGTTTCGTTCCTGTAGCTTCCGTCCGGAATCGACGCATAGAACGCCTGCACTGCGTTGCGCAGCGCGTCCGGCCAGCCCATCATGTGCCCCATCGGCGCGGTGATGAACGGCCGCGTTTCCTCCTGGCACAGCCGCGGGTTCATGTACACGGTTTCAAACCCCACGTCCTTTTCGCCTATGAACAGCCGGTCTGGCGTTTCCTGCTCCCATGCCATGCTGTATCCTTCGCACCAGAGGTCGAGCCGCAGGTCGTTCTTATGGCCGCTTGCGGCCTTGCTCACGGTCAGCTGCCCCGGCGTTCCATCGGCAAAGCGCACGAGCACGAACGCCGAATCCTCCGTCGTCATCTCGTGGCGCGCGCCGTCCGCGTCCACGCGCACGGGATAGTGCGTATGCAGATCGGCCATTACCTCCGCCACCGGCTGACCGAGCACAAAGGCCGCCGTGTCCACCCAGTGAATCCCAATATCGCTCAGCGCGCGGGCGATGCCGGTATTTTCCATTTTGCCGTTCCAGTCGGTTTCGCGCGAGCCGCTCTCCTGCAAATAGCAGCCGTTCATGGCCAGCGGGCGGCCGGCCATTCCCTTTTGCAGCCGCGCGCGCATTTCCACCACGGCGGCGTTGAGCCGGTATTGATGGTTCAGCCCGGCGGCCACGCCCTGCCTGCGGGCAAGCAGCGTCATCTCGCGCGCCAGCGCAGCGGAACCCGAAAGCGGCTTCTCGCTGTAGATGTGCTTGCCCGCCAGAATCGCCGCGCGGTTGATTTCGTCGTGCAGCGCGTTGGGCGTGCAGTTATGAATCACATTGATTTCCGGGTCGGCGATCATTTCGCGCCACGAATCGTAATGCTTCGCCGCGCCGAACCGCTCGCTCACGGCGCGCGCCTTTTCAGCGCTTCCGCTGCTGACGGCGGCCAGCTGCGCCTGCGGCACGCGCATGATCGCATCCACATGCTGCATTCCGATAAACCCAAGCCCGATAACCCCTGCGCGCAGTTTTTCCATGCGTTGCTCCTTTCCCGGGCGCATGTGCAAAGCTGCCCGGAAGACATTATTTCCATCTCCCGGGCAGCCGGCTTTTTAGAGGATCTTATCCGCGCCCAGCAGCTGAATCTTTTCGATGCAATATTTCTTGATCGCCTCGACCGGTTCCTGCATGAACACGTCCATCGCCCTGATTTCGCCGTTCTTGGCGTAAACGCTGTTGAAGAACGCATACACCAGATCGGTGGCGAAGTTCATCTTGCGCACGCCCGCCTTTACGGCCATCTTGACCTGATCGTCCGGCACGCCGGAGCCGCCGTGCAGCACCAGCGGCAGACCGGTTTCGCGATGAATATCGGCGATGCGCTGAATATCGAGCACCGGCGCTTTCTTATACACGCCGTGCGCCGTGCCGACCATAACCGCCATCGCGGCCACGCCCGTCTCCTTCGCAAAGCGCTTCGCCTCTTCGACGTCCGTAAAGTCGCTCATTTTTTCGTCGGCGGTTCCACCGACATGGCCCAGCTCGCCCTCGACGCTTACGCCGCACTCGGCGCAGATTTCCACGGCCCTGCGCGTGGTGGCGATGTTCTCGTCCAGCGGCTTGGTGGACGCGTCGATCATGACGCCCGTCGCGCCCAGGCGCAGCGCGCGCAGCACCTCGGGAATGCCCGCGCCGTGGTCGAGATGCATCACGGCCGGCGTCGGCAGCTGCCGGATCGCCTCGTGAATCGCCGCCGCCTCGAACGGGCCGAACTCCGTATCGAACATGCGCGAGAACATCTGGAAGATGACCGGCGCGCCCGTCTCGCGGGCCGCCTGCATCACGCCCATGGCGGATTCCATGTTGTAGCAGTTAAAGGCGGGAATGGCCGCGCCCTTTTCTTCGGCCAGCGCCAGAATCTGTTTGAGATTCGTTACCATTTTTCTTCTCTCCTCAGTTCATCGAGTCGGGTTTCAGATGCGGCACAAACTTGCAGAACTCTTCGATTTCCTTCGTATAATCGCCCTCGATTTCCACCATGTGATGGATGTACGGGCCTTCGATGAGCCTGCGCTCCCATTTGTCCAGATCGTTAAAGCGGCCCCAGACGTAGGTTCCGTTGGTGAACGGGCCGTCCGCGCTCTCGCAGGTGCCGTTAAGAATCATGTATTTGCCGTCATCCTGGTCAAAGCGCGCGACTGTGTATTTGCTGTGCTTCGCCTCGAACCACTGCCGCTGGATATATTCCACCGGCTTCTTGCCCTCGCGGTGCAGGCTGTACGGGAACGGACCGCAGTGCCACAGAAGCTCCACGTTTTCATCCTGCGGATGGCGCACGGTGAATTCGCCCATGAACGGCGGATTCTTGCCAAACGACGCGCACGACAGCAGCGCCATCGTAATCGCCGCATGCATATCGCTCTCGCAGCTGACCAGATAGCCCTCGTCGAGCAGGAACCCATACGCGCTACACGGCAGCACGCCGCAGGCCATTTCCATGCTCGTCCAGCATTCCGACGAGATCGCGTCAAGGTTGTATTCCTCAAACAGCTCCTTGAACAGCAGCACGAACGCATAGATGCGCTTGAGCAGCGGCTTGGTAAAATCATCCACGTCGTAGCGCTCAAGGAACAGCTTCTCGCCCTCGACCAGCTCCGCGTCGCGCTCCTGCAGAATCTTGTTAAATTTCTTTGCCACCAGCGCGTTGTTAATCGGCACGATGTGCAGGCCGAAGCGCTGCATCAGTTCTCCCTCGTTGAAGATGACGGAGCAGAAAATCTTCGGCCGCATGCCCACCTGGCCCACGCGCATGCCGCGGAAATTCTTGACCATGCACGCCACGCGCGCAAACCGGTCGAGCCCCTCGGCGAACTTCTGCTCGCTCACGCGGCAGCTGTTGAGGAACGTGAAGGGAATGTTGTAGCGCTGCATCTGCCGGCTGATGCCGAAGATGCCGCACTGGCTGTCGGTGTAGCGCATGCCGTCGGCGTCGAAGCGCTCGTCGAGCGGAGCCCACAGCATCACCGGCACGTTCATCTCCTGCGCCAGAAGCGCCGCCGCTTCCTCGCAGCCGAAGTTCGCGTTAATCATCAGCAGCGCGTCCACTTTTTCGGCGCGCATATGCGCGGCCACCTTTTCCACGTCGCTCTCGGCGTAGAACGTTTCCACAGGAATCACGCCCTTGAGGTCGGCGAACGTCACGTTTTCCGTGGCGTAATGCTCTTCAATGTAGGCCACGATTTCGCGGCCGCGCGCCTCGGCGATTTCCCAGTTGAACGCGCCCGGACGCGGCGTGCAGTCGCGGCGCATCGGCACGAGGCCGATTTTGACGTTATAATTCAGCATCGGAATTCTTCCTTTCTGTATTACATATCAAAGAAACCCTGACGATAGCGCTTGAGCCGCTCGTCGAGCCATTCCCGTTCTATCACGCCGTCCTCGAGGAAGCGCGTCACGGTCGCCAGGTTCGGAATGCCCGCGCGGCCGCCGAGCTGCGTGCACTTGATGGCGGATACGCCGGAGGAGAACCGCGCGCAGCGCGGCACATCCCAGCCCTGCAGATACGCATAGTTGAACGCGCCGTGGAACACGTCGCCCGCACCGGTGGAGTCAATCGCATCCACCTTGAACGCCGGAAGCTGGAAATACGCCGCATCCGCGCCGTACACGCCTTCGCAGCCGTTCTCGCCCAGCGTGAAAATGACGATTTCCGGGCCGCGCGCGTGGATATAGCGCGCCGCTTCCTCGCAGGTCATGTTGCCCAGCGCCTCGCACATGGAGTTGTAATACGTCTCCGAGGCGATGAAAATATCGAGATATCTGTAATTCTCGTAAATGTCCGGGCGATAATACGCCGCGTCGATGCTCACCTTGCCGCCGGCCTCGTGAATCCAGTCGGCCGCCTGGAACTTCGCAGGCGTGAGCATATCGCCGATATGCAGAATCTTTGCAGATTTAATGAACGCTTCGTCCAGATCGGCAATCTCCAGCGCGCGGTAATCGCCGGGCTTGCTGATGAACTCCTTGCCGTTGATTTCGCGTTCGGACACGCACACGCAGAAGTCGGTCCGCTTGCCGGGATCGAGCAGCAGGTGCGAGGTATCGACATGGTTATACGCGAAATCGCCCAGGCTCGCATGGCCGAACATGTCGCCGCCCGCCACGCCCATAATGGCGCAGCGCAGCCCCAGCACGCCCGCCGCCACCGTGGCCGTCGGCACGTTGCCGCCGCCCTGGAAGCAATAGTTGCGCATGCGGATGTTCACGTTCGTCGGCGGCAGCTTGTCCAGCTCCACGATCAGATCCTGAAAGGGATTGCCGAAGCCGAGCATGTCGAGTTTCTTTTCGTTCATGGTGTTTCCTCCCGCTGCTTTCCTGTCAGGGAATCATCGAGCAGTATTTGAAATCGTAGTATTCGTCCAGCGACCAGTGCGACTTGTCGCATCCCACGCCCGACTGCTTTACGCCTGCGTGCGGGGTCTGTTCGGTGCCGTATGCGCCGTTGATGAAAATTTCGCCTGCGTCCATGCCCTCGAACGCCTTGCTGATCTCCTGCGCGCGATGGCCGAAATAGTAGGCCGACAGGCCGTAGATGGTGTTATTCGCCTTCTCGATGGCTTCGTCCAGCGTCTTGAACGGCTGCATCGGAATGACCGGCCCGAAGATTTCTTCGGTGGAAACGCGCATATCGTCGGTCACGTCGACCAGCAGCGCAGGCGTGATGTAACTGCCCGCCTCGAATCCGGCCGGAATTTCGCCGCCCATCACGAGCGTCGCGCCCTTCTGCACCGCGTCCTCGATCAGCTCGAACATCCGGTCGCGCGCCTTGCGGTTAATCATCGGGCCCATGATATAGCCCTCGTCGCGCCATTTGCCCAGGCGCACCTTCCGCAGCTCTTCGGCCACTTTGGCGCACAGCGCCTGATAAATCTTCTCATGCACGTAAATGCGGTTATAGTTGACGCACGTCTGACCCGCAAAGCCGACCTTCTTGGCCACGATGTTAGCCGCCACGGCGTCGAGATCCGCATCGTCCATGACGACGACGGGCGCGTTTCCGCCCAGTTCGAAGGAATACTTCTTCACCGACGTGGCCGCTTCTCGCATGATCTGCAGGCCCGTCTCGCTCGAACCGATGAGCGTAATCATCTTCGGGATTTTGCTCTCGTTGAGCGTTTTGGCGACCTCGCTCGAAGGGCCGGAAACAATGTTGATCACGCCCGCCGGGAAGCCGATGCGCGCGGCGATTTCGCCGATATACAGCGTGGCCAGCGGCGTTTCGCTCGAGGGCTTGATGATGCACGCGCAGCCGGAGGCGACCGACGGCCCGATCTTCAGGCCGGCGTTGCCCAGCGGATAATTCCACGCAAGATGCCCCACCACCACGCCGATCGGCCTGCGCTCGACGACATGATACATGCTGCCGTACGTTCCGGCGGCGTGCGGGAAGGTCACGCCGTACATGCGGCGCGCCTCGTCGGCATAATACTGGAAGCTGATCATGCACCAGTCAAAGTCGGCGCACGCGGCGGCATAGGGTCTGCCGGATTCGGCGGAAACAAGCTCGATAAACTTGTCGCGCTCCGCCAGGCACGCCTCGCGCAGCTTCAAAAGCCAGTTGGCGCGCTCGTTCAGCGGGGTTTTCGACCAGGTCTTGAAGGCGGCGTCCGCCGCGTCCAGCGCTTCGGTCGCCTGCTGCGCCGTCGCGCCCGCAAACGTGGCGATGATTTCGCCCGTCGCGGGGTTGGCGATGTGCATCGGCCGTCCCTGGCCCTCGACCAGCTGGCCGCCAATATACTGCTTATACATTATTTTTTCTTCCTTTCATATTCTTCCGCTCTCGCCTGGTTGCGGAAGCCCTTCAGGCCGCGCGCGCCGATAAACTTGGCCGCCGCGCCCAGTTCCTCTTCGATTTCCATCAGCCGGTTGGCGCGCGGTCCGATGCCGCACTCGCGGATGGAGCCGGCGTTGATGCCCACGGCGTAATCGCCGATCGATTCGCCCTCACCGCGGCTATCCGACGGCATAACGGCGTAGCCGAACTTGTAGGCATACTGGATCATCTCCAGCGCCTCGCTGATGGTGCCGATCTGGTTGACCTTCAGAAGCACCGTGTTCGCCGCGCCTTTCGATACGCCGTAAGCCACGCGCTCGGGGTTCGTGGTAAACAGGTCGTCGCCGACGATCTGAATGCCGCTCTCCTTTGTCAGCGCGGCGGTGGTGTCGTAATCATCCTCGTTGAACGGATCTTCGAGGATGACGAAGGGATACTCGCGGATGATGTCCATATAGAACTTATATAGTTCGTCCTTCGTCTTGGGCGTATTATCAAAGAGGCCGTAATATTTTCCGTCTTCCTTGTTGTGATAGGTATCGGTAGCCACGTCCATCTGGAAACCGGCGCGGCCCTCGTAGCCCGCCGTGATGATTACATCCATCATCTCGTCCCAGATTTCGCGGTCGCAGCCGAAAACGCCTTCCGGAATGGAGATGAAGTCGCGGATATTCGGCAGCCCGCCAAAGCGCGCCTTCATGCGCTCCGCCCAGCGGGTATGAATATCCCAGCAGGCATAGGACGCGTCGGCAAAGGTGTCGAACCCGAAGCACATCACCGACATCGTAGGCTTTCCGCCCGGCGTGGTGATGCCGCCGCCATAGCGCGCGTCGCCCGCAGCCATGGCAACGCCCGGTACAGGAAGATACATCGCGTTTTCGCCGCCGACATGCTGGTAAAGCGGAATGCCGAGCGCCGCCGCTCCGGCCTTCAGCGCCGCCGCGGAAACCGCCGCCGTGGCGTTTCCGCCCAGCTTCGCCTTCGCGTCCGGCGTAATCGCCAGCATCGTCCGGTCCACCAGCTGCTGGTTCGAAGCGTCCACCCCGCGCAGCGCCGGCGCGATGATGTTGTTGACGTTGTTCACCGCGCCCATAACGCCCTTGCCGCGGAACTTTTCGCCGCCGTCAAAGGAGAAAACGATTTCGTGCGTTCCCACGGATATGCCCGAGGTACACATCGCGCGGCCGACGGCTCCGTTCTCCGTGGTGACGACGGCTTCCACGCCGGGATTGCCCCGGTTGGTGTACACCTGCCGCGCATGGATAGAAGTAATGGCTGTTCCTGACATTTCTCCAACTCCTTAACGAACCGGCGTTCCGCCGGCAAATCACATAATCAGAATGACGCCCAGATCGAGCGCGGAAACGTTCGGTTCGGCGCTTACGCCGCATCCGAGCTTCCAGAGCGGTTCGGACGTGCCGTGCGTTCTCAGCGCCTCCCACAGATCGACGCCCGCAGCCTGCGCTTCCTCCGCCGTCCATCCGTCGATCACCGCGCCTGCAAGACAGCCGGGCGCGCCCTCGATTTGCAGGCCGCCGGGGCCGTCGGTTCCGTCGGTATCAACCGCGCCGAACACGATTCTCTCGCTTCCCGCAATCTTCAGCGCCGCCGCCGTGCAGTATTCCTGGTTGCGGCCGCCCACGCCCGATTCGCTTCCCACGGTCACGACGTTCTCGCCCGAGGTCATCCATACGATCGGGGCGCGGAAGGGTTCGCCCATTCTTTCGGCGCAAAGCGCCATCTGCGCGTTGACGATACCCGCCTCACGCGCCTCGGCATTCATATACTCCGAAAGCATCACGCAGGGATAGCCCAGTTCCGCCGCGCGCCTGCGCACCGCGGGATAGACGGTCGCATCCTTGAAAATCAGCCCGAAGAACCGCGCGCCGAGCGACTCGTATTCCTCGACGCTCATGTTTTCCGTTTCCGGCGTGCCCGCCAGCAGATGGCGGCGAATCGACTCCGGCGTGCGCTCCCACGCGTTCCATTTTTTGATAATCGCAATGCAGTCGGCGTACGTCGACGCGCCCGCAATGGCCGGGAAAAACGTGTTCGTGCGCAGCAATTCGAAATAGGAAACGCGCCGGACGGCCGTATCGGTTTTCGACGGATCGGCCGTGACGAGGTTTACGAGCGCCGCGGGCCGGAACAGCCGCGCGATGCGCCCGCCCTTGAAGCGATCCAGATGCGTGCGCACGGGGTTGAGATCGCTCGTCGGCACGCCCTTTTCAATCTGCATCAGGCGCGTAAACTCCGCAATATCCGCAAGCGAAACGCCCTCGGCCGGATAGGTCATCAGCGAGCTGCATCCGCTGCCGAAGATCGTAAAGACGAGGTCGCGCGCGGTGATATCCTTCGCCAGCGCTTCGATCTTTTTACAGCCCTCGATGCAGCATTCGTCCGGCACCGGATGGCCCGCCAGCGTTACGCCGATCTTTTTGCACAGAACGCCGTCGCCGTGCTTTCCGATGACATGGCCGGCCGTCAGCACATCGCCGAG
>SFFS01000306.1 GCA_004557805.1 Clostridiales bacterium
CATCGATGAACGCCTGCGTATACTCGGCGGCAACTTCGGCCGCGCTGCGGCCTTCCTCGTTCGCGCGCTTGATAATCTTGTCGTCAACGTCGGTCACGTTCTGCACGAACGTCACATCGTAGCCGCGCCACATAAGATAACGGCGAATGATGTCAAAAGAAATGAACGTGCGCGCGTTGCCAATGTGAATGCGGTTGTACACCGTGGGGCCGCACACGTACATGCCGATTTTACCAGGGGTAATAGGTTCCAGCTCAACTTTAGAACGCGTCTGCGTGTTATAAATTTTCATTGTCATAGCCTTTCGGTTAGAAGATTCGAAAAGAAAGTGTGCACAAAGCGTCGGTCGTTCAGGCCACCTGCACGAAGTTCGCCCGAGTTGCTTTAGAGAAAGCTGCTCGGCGAAAATCGCTTAGGCCTGCGTACATCGACAAACCAGACAGCTACACGTGGCAGAAATGCCTTCTTCGCGGCCTTCGAATCCCAAATGCTCGGTTGTGGTGGCTTTCACGCCCACGTTTTCCACGGGAATGCCCATAGCCTGCGCTAAATTCGCGCGCATCTGATCGCGATACGGCGAAAGTTTCGGGCGCTGGGCCGCAATAACGCTGTCGACGTCGACAATCTCGAAGCCTTCGTCGCGCACTTTCTGCGCCACCGCGCCCAAAAGCTTCAAGGAATCGGCGCCCTCATAGGCGGGGTCGGTATCGGGAAAAAGCTTGCCAATGTCACCGCCGCGAATGGCGCCCAAAAGCGCATCGGCAACGGCATGCGCCAACACATCGGCATCGGAATGACCCAAAAGTCCCTGGTCATGAGGGATATCAACGCCACCCAATATCAGTTTACGCTCCGGCGCGAAAGCATGAACGTCCATACCCTGCCCCACGCGCAGTCGAGCGAAATCTCCCAAGCGTTCTTGTCGTTGCAATTCGTCCATGGCGCTAATCTTCTTTTACGTCTTCGTTGCGAAGCGCAGCAATAGCTGCCGCCAGCAGCAAATAATCCTCGGGCACCGTAAGCTTGATGTTGTCGCGCTTGCCTTCGACCACCATCACACGGCCGCCCAAACGCTCGATAAGCGATGAGTCATCGGTGCCGGAAAAGCCGTCGTACAGGGCCGATGCATGCGCGCGGCGATACATGCCTGTGCGGAAAATCTGCGGCGTTTGCGCATTCCAGAACACGCGGCGGTCGGGCGTTCCCACAATTACGCCGTTTTCGACCATCTTCAACGTGTCGATGGCGGGTGTGGCCACAATCACGCCATCGGCATCCAAGCTGCCCTTGATGGTGTTCAGCGCGTGCGTGACCAGCCGCGGCGTGATCAGCGGGCGCGCACCATCATGAATGACGGTGAACTCGAAGGTGTCGGGCACGCATTCCAAGCCCGAAAACGCCGACTCCTGACGCGAATCGCCCGCATCGGCCAGCACAATAGGCGTCACGAAATCGAAGGGCTCAATGGCGGTCTGCGCATACTCGTCACGACGCGCCTTGGGGCACACCACCACGATAAGACCAATGTCCGCCACTGCATCGAGCGTTTCAATTGACCAGGTGAGAAGCGGTTTTCCCGCGATATCAATGAGCTGCTTGCCGCCCGATTCGCCAAAGCGTTCACCCGAGCCGCCCGCCAGCACCACCGCCGCGGCGCTGGCATTTTTCGCCACGCATCCCGCGTACTCAACGTTGTCCTGGTCAGACGACGCGTCCACCAGCTGCGTAATCAAATCGAAAATCCGATTGTTGTCTTTATACGCCATTCGGCTCATGACATTCCTTTTTCGTTTTCTTTATCCGTTGGGGAAGGCGCGCACCGGTTGCCCGCCCGCGCGCCGTTTCTTCCCCCGCTTGCGCCGTTTCATCGCCGCTCTCGTGCGCCAACCGTATCCGCCAGTCGCACAACCGGCGTTGCCATCAGCGCCTTCGCCAACTGCGCGACCGGCCAGCTACCTGTTCCGCGGCGCACCTGCGCGGCCGTCTACTGCAGCCTGCAAACCCGCCGCCCGCGCGCCGTCAGCGCATTTGCGTGCCGCTAGTCTAC
>SFFS01000060.1 GCA_004557805.1 Clostridiales bacterium
TTGCTTGCTACTAGTATCCAGAATTCCGGATACGAATAGTTATCCCGACTTTCGTGTTATACCGACTTTTCAAAAAAGCCCAGCATACCAACAGCTTTTGGCAGAAAAGTCGGTATAACTTTTTTGCTCTTTCAGGGGATACAAGTCCGCCGTTTTACCAAAGTCGGTATAACCAAGGAATATTCGCTCTCAGCGCATTCAGCATACCGCTCCGGGCGTGCCGTATGCGGCATCCGATCTGCTGTCGGGTTCTTCCCCGCATGGAAAACCTCCCTCAACGCTGCCAAAGCCGTGCGGCGGACGTTTTCCCCTGCTATACCAGCAGACAGCACAACGCGCATCGGCGGCTTTCATTCCCACCGCAGAGCGCCCTCCTCATGCACAGCATTCTCCTCCGCGCAAAACGAAAGGGCCTGCCGCCCGCTCCGCGCAGGCGACAAGCCCTCTGTTTCCCTTATTCGCTTTTACTGCGCCATCTCCGCGCGGAAGCTCTCGGTAAATCCCGGACAGCTCCATGCGCCGCATCCGTAGCACACGTCGTCCTGCACGAGCAGCTGAAGCGTCAGCCCGTTGTCGAGATAAATCGTCAGCGACTGCGTCGCGTCCGCAGCGTCGGCGCCCGCATAGGTGGCGAACTCCGTCAGCATATACATCAGCACGTCGTTGGCAACCGCTTCATCCGTAATCACGCCCACGCCGCTCAGTTCAAGCGCCGCCACCTGGCCGACCACGTTCATCGTATCCTGGAACATTTCAGTGCCGAGCGTCGCGCTGCCGGCGTAGCTCACGCGCTGGAACAGGCGCATCGCGCCGTCGACCTCAGCCGCCACAGCCGTCTTGGAGGAAAGACCCGCGATCGTGTAAATCGGCGTGCCGGTCTTGACCACGTTGGAGAAGATGCCCGCCGGGCTCGCCAGCGAGGGTTCCTCGGTATAGGTCTGCACCTCGGCAAGCGGAGAATCCAGCAGCGCGGAGGAAACGGCGGAAGGCGCCGTCATCATCCGGTAATAGCGCCCGTTGATGCAGATCAGCGGCGGATTGGCCGATTCGCCCGCGAACAGCGAAACGAACTCGGGCACGCCGTCCGTCGCCGCCGTGCCGGAGGCATACGAGCTGATCCCGGCCATCGGCGCATTGACCGTCACGCCGCCCGACGAAAGCCCGCCGAACGCGCCCATGCCGATCACGAGAATCAGCACCAGCGCCATGCTCATCACGGGAGCCATCCGCGCGAACGTGATATGCGAAACGCGAACGGGTTCCATCCGGCGCCCCGTGCGCGTTTTGCGTTCATAAGCCACCAGGATCCGATGACGCAGCGCCGGGGTTTTCGTCAGGCCGGAAAGCATTTCATCCGCAACCTGCGGAAGTTTTTCCACTGCCTGCGCCTCAAAGAGCACGCGGCGCTTGAGCTCCTCCCCGGCATGGATTCCGGAAAGCATCTCGTCCGCCGTCTGGCGCAGGGATTCCAGCTGAATCATCGAATCTCACCTCCTTTAAGCATCGTCTCCAGCTTTTTGCGCGCGCGCGACAGGCGGCTGGAAATCGTTCCTTCGGGCAGATCGAGCATCTGGGCGATTTCCGAGATGCCGAAGCCCTGATAATAATGAAGCAAAATCACTTCTTTAAACGTCGGATTGAGCTTGGAAACGGCCTCCATCAGGTCGGTCTTTTCCGTGCGCTGAGCAATCTCATCCGGCGCGGGAATGCACTCGAACGGCGATCCGAGCACCACGCGCTTGACCCACGCGGCGCGCCACAGGTCGCGGCAGCGGTTGAGCGCGACTTTCAAAAGCCACGCCTTCTCGTGCCCTTCCTGAATTTCGGGCGTTCGGGTCAGAAGCCGCATGAAAACATCCTGGCATACGTCCTCCGCCTTTTGCTTATCGCCCAGGTAGAAGTACGCCACGCGCAGCACGTCGTCCGCATATTGGGTGTACAGCCGCTCGAACAGTTCGTTCATATTCGTCTCATCCGACACCGAACAGCCGCACCCGCCTTCTGCTCCCATATATTAAAACGCCGCAGGGCTTCCGTTTCTTGCATCTTTTGGAAAGAAACTTTGAAAAACCCGGCGTTTCGTGGGAAGTTTCCGCCACCGGAAGTTTGGTTGAAAATGCGTACGTTTATCCCAACCATAATAATTAACGGACGATTGCGCCCTGTTCTTCCCGTTTCCTCAAAAAAATGGCAATTTCTTTTCCGGTGCGTGCCGTTTTTTTCAGCAGCGCAGGGCGCCGCAAAAATAATCCGCAAGATTTCGCTGTTTCGACAGGGTTCGACAAATTTTCCCCCTTGCGCTTTTGTGTCGAATTCTGTATTCTTATGGAATTAGGAACAATGTTGAAGGAGGCAGAAAATGCTGAATCTTGAAAGGCGGATTGCGGCGCTTCGCGATGAACTGCAGGAAACGCACGCTGCCGGGGACCAGGCTCGGGCTCTGGAAATCAGCCAGGAACTGGATCAGCTCATTGCCATGCAGCAGCGCGAGAACTTCCTGCTGTACATGAAGCAGTAAGCGTTACGAAAATCTGCAAATATATCAAAAGCATATCGCAAAAATTACAGAAATATTAAATTCGAGTTGACAATCGTCATCATTCCCCATATAATGACTTTAGCCTGCCATAAAAGGGGATGAAATGTATGTCAAAGCGCATGTGCGCGCTGCTTGTTGCGGCGGCAATCCTGCTGATTGCCGCATGTCCGGTCGTGGCGTCTGAGAAGATGATTACGCGCTGCAACGTAATCATGCGCAAATCTGCCAGCACTACCGGAGCCGCCATTACCACGCTGAAAGGCGGCACGGAAGTGACCGTGCTCGGAAAAAGCGGCAGCTGGACGCGCGTTCAATACAGCTCTTACAAGGGATACGTCTATACAAAATATCTGATGACGGCCGGCGCGGAGGGATATTATACCCTGCGCGAAGGCGACGAGAACGCTTACGTGCTGGAAATGCAGCGCCGTCTCGTCGCGCTGAACTTCCTGACCGTCGCCACGGGCGAATTCGATTCCGCCACCACTGCGGCCGTCAAGTCGTTCCAGAAGGCGAACGGCCTCAAAGCCGACGGCGTCGCCGGTGCGGCCACGCAGAAAAAGCTGTATTCTGACGGCGTGATCGGCGGCAGCGGCTCGACCGCTTCCACGCCCACCTCCAGCCCCTCCTCCGGCACGGCGGGCACCACGACGGCCTACACGCTGCTCAAGGAGGGCATGGAATCCTACGAAGTGAAGAATCTCCAGCAGCGGCTGATCGATCTGGGTTACCTCACCGGCAGCGCCACCGGCTATTACGGCACGGCCACCAAGGGCGCCGTGAAGGATTTCCAGAAAAAGAACGGCCTGAAAAACGACGGTCTGGCCGGCAGCGTTACGCAGGCGCTGCTGTATTCGTCCGCCGCGCTGAGCGCGAACGGAAATACGTCGAGCGGCGGCACAACCCCTTCTCCCACGCCGGCCGCAAGCCCCTCGGGCACGTATACCACGCTGAAAAAGGGCGTAACCTCCAGCGCCGTCAAGACGCTGCAGGAGCAGCTGATCCTTCTGGGCTACCTCAAAACGAACGCCACCGGCTATTACGGCAGCGCCACCTATACCGCCGTCAAGGCGTTCCAGCAGGCAAACGGCCTCAAGGCCGACGGCATCGCCGGCAACGAAACGCAGACGAAGCTGTTCTCCTCCTCGACGCCGGTGAACCCGACCTCGTATACCACGCTGAAGCTGGGCGCGCGTTCGACGGAAGTGAAATCGCTCCAGCAGCGGCTGATCGCGCTGGGCTACATGACCGGCAGCGCTACCGGCTATTACGGCGACGTGACGTTTGCGGCCGTGAAGGCGTTCCAGAAAACCAACGGCCTGAGCGCGGACGGCGTCGCGGGCAAGGCTACGCAGCAGAAGCTGTACGGTTCGACGGCTATCGCCGCAAGCGGCAAGGCTGACAATAACGGCGGCAGCAGCAATAACGGCGGTTCTTCGACAATTTCCGCAGGAAAGATGACCGGTCCGGCCACCTCGCAGGTCAAGCTTCTGCACTGGCAGAACGTGGTCAAGCCGAAAATTTCCAACGGCGATATTCTCCTCGTTTACGATCCCGCGACGAGCTACTGCTGGAACCTGCGCGCCTATTCGCGCGGCCGCCACCTCGACGCGGAGCCGCTCACGGCGGACGATACGAAATACATGAACGCCGCGTTCGGCGGCGTGACGACGTGGAACCCCAAGTGCGTATACGTTCAGCTGACGGACGGCACGTGGGTATTCGCCACGATGCACAACACCCCCCACCTCAGCGGCGGTATCTCCAACAACAGCTTCGACGGCCACCTGTGCGTGCACTTCCTGCGCGATATGGCCGAGGCGCAGGCAAACGACCCGAACTACGGCGTACAGAATCAGAAGGCCATTCGCGAAGGCTGGAAGAAACTGACCGGCGAAACGGTGAACTGACAACCCCAACTCCATGGAAAAGCGGCGGGAGAGCTTCGGCTCTCCCGCTTTTTTGTTGTGCGCGTGCGGGCGCGATTCCTTCTTGACAGGCACTTTCTTTTGCAATACCATACATTTGTGGAAAAAGAATATTTTCTGTAAAGAGGCATGCGATGTCTGTTGCAAAGGTAAAGGAATATCTGGGCGGTTTCGGCCTGGCGCAGCGCGTGCGCGAGTTCTCCGCCTCGAGCGCGACGGTGGCGCTGGCGGCACTGGCCGTAGGCGTGGAGCCGGCGCGCATCGCCAAAACGCTGTCGTTCCGCAGCGGCGAAGGGTGCATTCTGCTCGTAGCGGCGGGCGACCGGCGCGTGGACAACCACAAGTTCAAGGCCGAGTTCGGCATGAAAGCGGCCATGCTCGCGCCCGAGGACGCGCTGCGCCTGACGGGCCACGCCGTGGGCGGCGTATGCCCGTTCGCCTTGCCGGATGGCGCGGACGTATATCTGGACGTATCGCTTCAGCGGTTTGCGACGGTGTTCCCCGCTGCGGGCAGCTCCAGCAGCGCCGCAGAGATGAGCTGCGAGGAGCTTTTCCGCGCGTCGCGCGCCAAAAAATGGGTGGACGTATGCAAAGAATGAAGAAAAACAACCGCATCGACGTGATCGTGCCGTGCTACAACGCGCACGCGACGCTGCGGCGCGCGCTTCTGAGCGTGGCCGTGCAGTCGATCGCCGGGGAAATCGACGTCACCATCGTGGACGACTGCTCGCCAAGCGGCGGCTACGAACCTGTTCTCGCGCCATTCCGGCCGTGGCTTTCCGTGCGCGAACTGACGCTCGAGGAAAACGTGGGGCCGGGCCTTGCCCGCCAGCGCGCGCTCGACGCGACGCACAATCCGTTTATCGTCTTTCTCGACAGCGACGACACGCTGGCCGGGCCGCGTTCGCTGGAAGAAATGCGCGCGGCGCTGGAAGCCGACGCGAACCTGACGATGGTTTCGGGCGATTTCTTCTCCGCCGGGGAGACGGCGGATGGAAGCGTCGCGTTTCAGCCGTATCGCGGCGATATGACGTGGCTGCTGGGCAACGTCTACCGCCGGAGCTTTCTGGACGAGAACGGCATCCGCTTCATCGGCCCGCGCACGAGCGAGGATTTCGGGTTCAACACAAAGGTGCGGCTCATCGGCGGAATGAACCGCGTGCTGCTCTACAAGCATCCGGCATATTGCTGGTATCAGCTGCCGCAGAGCTTCACGCGCGCAGATCCGCTCCGGTTCGCATACGACCGCAATGCCGGCGATTTCTGCGAAACGCTGCTCGACGCGCTGTCTCTGGCGCGCAGGCGCGGCGCGCCGCAGAAGGAAATCGCCGCTTCAGCCGTATACGGCATGATGGACTATTACCGCCGCGTGTCCGAGGCTGAAAAGCTCTATCCGAGCGCCGCGGAGAAAAACCGCGAGCAGGCGCGCCGGTTCTACCGGGAAATGTATCGGGAAATCGCGCCGGAAATTCCGCAGAGAACCTATGAATCGCAGCTTTCGCTGCTGGCGGAGCGCATGTCGAAAACCTTCCCTGTGGAGAGCCTTTCGCATCTGGCGCGCGATTTCGCGGCATTTCTGGAAACATTGGCCGGGGAGGTACGCGCATGAGGACGGAGCTGATCGTCGCCGCGCAGGGCGCGGACGGGGGACGCGCGCTGCTGCGCACGCTGGCCAGCGCCGGCATGCAGGCGGACGCGGAATTCGGCGTAACCGTCGCACTGACGGGCGGCGTGCCGGAGAGCGTGTTTTTCGCTGCGCCGGGCGCAAAGCGCCTGCACGCGGAGGGCGGCGCGCTGGAAGCATGGCGCGCGGGCGCGGAAGCATCGGACGCGGACCTGCTGATGCTGCTGCGCGAAGGCGACGCGCTGTTCGACGCATATTCCCTCTGGCGGCTGCAAAACGCGCTGCGCGAAACCCCGGAAGCGGCGCTGGCATGCGGCGCGGCGCGCTGCTATGCTCCCTCCGGCGCGGAAGAGCCGGGCGCGGGCTGCCGCGCGGTTCCGCAGGGGCTTCTCGCGCGGCGGAACGTTCTTCCGGCCGCGCTTGCGCGGGCGAAAACCCTTCCGCAGCTTGCGGCGGGAATATTCGCCGCCGGACAGACGGCTGAAATCCCGGACTGCACATGCGAATGCGGTCTGCCGGACGGCTGGTTTGAAGCGCTCTGCGGGGCGGCGGACGGCCTTTCGGGCGCGCGCGCCGCGGAATGGGCCGAAAAGCAGCTGGCCGCGCTGTATCTCGGCTACGTGCGCGCGGGGCTTTCAGGCCCGGAGGCCATGCAGGCCGCGCGCGGAAGATGCGCCGCGTTTTTCCGGGCGGCATGGCTGCCGCTGGAAGGCGAAATGCAGCCGGATCTGCTTTTCGCTTCGTACAACGCGGCGATGGACGCCGCCGCCCGAATTGACCCGGACGCGGAGAGCGGCTATGAACCGTATCCCATGTTTGCCGATATTTTGCGTATGGAATGCGATTGAAAACCGCATGCAACTATGCTATAATAGCGCAGAAATACGAACATAAATTCGCATTGGAGGTTCTATCGTGCCAAAGACTGTCGGCGTAGTCTCGCTGGGCTGCGCAAAAAACAGAATTGATACAGAACAGATGCTGGGCCTGCTGCGCGCGGGCGGCTGGACGATTACGGCCGACCCTGCGGACGCGGAGGTCATCATCGTCAACACCTGCGGGTTCATCGATCCCGCCAAGCAGGAAAGCATCGACTCCATCCTCGAGATGGCCGAATATAAAAAAACCGGCGCGTGCCGGCTGCTCGTGGCGACGGGCTGCCTGGTGCAGCGCTACAGCGGCGCGCTCGCTGAACAGATGCCGGAAATCGATCTGCTGATGGGCGTGTCCGACTATCCGCACATCTGCGATCTGCTCGACCGCGCACTCCACGGCGCGCGGCCCGTGGCCTGTTCCGTCAGCCGCGAGGTGTTCGAAGCGCCGCGCGTGCTGACCACCGCGCCGTTCTCGGCGTTCGTGCGCACGGGCGACGGCTGCGACAACCGCTGCGCCTACTGCGCCATTCCGCTCATCCGCGGGGGCTACCGCTCCCGGCCGTACGATCACGTGCTGAGCGAGGCGCGCGGCCTGGTCGATGCGGGCGTGAAGGAACTGACCTACATCGCGCAGGACACGACGCGCTTCGGCGACGATCTGCCCGCAGGCAACCTCGCCTCTCTTCTGCGCGATACGGCTGCGTTTGAAAACGTGCACTGGGTGCGCACGCTGTACTGCTATCCCAGCCGGGTGACGGACGATCTGCTCGACACGCTTGCTGGCAGCGAAAAAATCTGCGCCTATCTCGATCTGCCGCTTCAGCACATCGACGCGCGCCTGCTGAAAAAAATGCACCGCTTCGGCACGCCGGATGATATCCGTTCGGTTATCCGCCGCGCGCGAGAGCGCGGGATTATCCTGCGCACGACGATGATCGTCGGCTTCCCGAGCGAGACGGAGGACGATTTCCAGCGCATGCTCGACTTCGTCGAAGAGACGCGGTTCGACCGGCTCGGCGCGTTCACCTATTCCGCCGAGGAGGGCACCCCCGCCGCGACGATGCCCGATCAGGTGCCGGAGGATGTGGCGCAGGAGCGCCTCGACCGGCTGATGCGCCTGCAGCAGAAAATTTCGCGCGAAATCAACCGCAGCCGCGTGGGCAAAACCTACGAGGTGCTGCTCGAGCGGCAGGAGGAGAACGGCCTGTGGATCGGCCGCTCAAAGGAAGAAGCGCCCGAAGGCGACGGCTGCATCACGCTCTTCACAGAGCAGCCGCATGAAGCGGGCGAATTCGTGCGCGCGCGCATCACCGGCGCGGACGCCTACGACCTGACGGGAGAAATTCTATGATTCAGAAAAAAACGAGGTTGCCGATGAACCTGCCCAACCGGCTGACGCTGCTGCGCATCGCGATGATTCCGCTGTACTTGGTGCTGCTGACGGGCAGCGCCGGCTGCCGCATCGGAGCGGTGCTGGTGTTCGCGGCCGCGAGCATCACCGATTTTTTCGACGGCCGCATCGCGCGCAGCCGCAACCTGATCACCGATTTCGGCAAGTTCATGGATCCGATCGCCGATAAGCTGCTGGTGCTGATGCCGTTCATCTACTTCTGCGCGATCGAACCGTTCGGCACGGCGGACGTATGGCCCGTCATGCTGATGGTGGCGCGCGAAATCGTGGTGTCCGGCTTCCGGCTGGTCGCCAGCGCGCAGGGCAGCGTTATCGCCGCCGATAAATTCGGCAAGGTAAAGACCGCCGTGCAGATGGGCACCGTACTGGCGCTGACGCTGCGGCCCGCGATTGTGCCGGCGCTGCCGTGGTTCGGCACGCTGTGCTTCGTGTTCCTGTGGATCTGCGGCGCGCTGGCGCTGTATTCCGGCGTGGAAATGATCGTGAAAAACCGGCGCATCCTGGAGGTAGAGGAATGATTGCGGAAATCGTGGCCGTAGGAACGGAGCTGCTGATGGGTCAGGTGCTCAACACCGACGCGCAGTACATCGCGCGCAGGCTCTCCGAGCTGGGCGTGACGCTGCACCGGCAGATCGTCGTGGGCGACAACCCCGCGCGCATCCGCGAAGCCATTCACGACGCGGTCGGCCGCGCCGACGTGGTTATCACCACCGGTGGCCTCGGCCCCACCGCGGACGATATTACAAAAGAAACCTGCGCCGAAGCGCTGGGCCTTCCGATGGAGCGCCGTCCGGAAGCCGAAGCGCAGGTGCGCGCCTGGTTCGCGCGCAACAACCGCGCCATGACGGAGAACAACCTGCGTCAGGCCGATTTCGCAAAAGGCGCGATCATCCTTGAAAACCATAACGGCACCGCCCCGGCCTGCATCGTGGAAAAGGACGGCAAGGCCGTAATCAACCTGCCCGGGCCGCCGCGCGAGCTGATCCCGCTGTTCGTCGAGCATGTCGCGCCGTATCTGGCCGGAAGAAGCGGCGCAGTGATCGTCTCGCGCTATCTGCGCGTGTTCGGCATGGGCGAATCGACGGTGGAAAGCAGGCTGCACGACCTGATGGAAAACTGCCAGAACCCGACCGTCGCGCCCTACTGCTCCACAGGCGAGGTTCAGCTGCGGCTGACTGTGCGCGCCGCGCGCGAGGACGAGGCCGCTCCGCTGCTCGATCCGCTGGAGAAGGAAATCCGCGCGCGGCTGGGCGGCGTGATCTACGCGGCGACGGACAACCCGGAATATTCGATGGAGCAGGCGCTCGTGGAGGCGCTCTGCGCCGCCCAAAAAACGCTCGTTACGGCCGAAAGCTGCACGGGCGGCATGATCGCTTCGAAAATTGTGAACGTGCCCGGCGCTTCGGACGCGCTGCTGGAAGGGTGCGTCACCTATTCCAACGCGGCCAAGATGCGCACGCTGGGCGTGAAGGCCGAAACGCTCGAAAAACACGACGCGGTCAGCCGCGAGACGGCGCTTGAAATGGCCGATGGCGCGCGCAGGCGCGCGGACGCCGACTACGCCGTTTCCGTGACCGGCCTGGCCGGCCCCGGCGGCGGCACGCCCGAAAAGCCCGTGGGCACCGTATGGCTCGGGCTCGCCACGCGCGAAGGCGCGGACGCGAAGGAGCTGCGCCTGACGGGCAACCGCGAACGCATCCGCACGCTGGCCGCGCTCCACGCAATGCACTGGGTGCTTGAAACCGTCAGAAACGACGCAAGATAAATTCGGAAGGGGAATTCGGCAATGCCAAAGGGCGACAAGAACAGCAAAACGGTAAACCTCGGCATGGACAAGGAAGAGCGCCAGAAGGCGCTGGACATCGCTCTTTCCGGCATTGAAAAGGCATACGGCAAGGGCACGATCATGAAGCTGGGCGATAAATCGTCCGTACAGGTCGACGTGATCTCGACCGGCTGCCTGAACCTCGACGTGGCGCTGGGCGTAGGCGGACTGCCGCGCGGCCGCATCATCGAGATCTACGGGCCGGAATCCTCCGGTAAAACCACGCTTGCGCTGCACGCAGTGGCCGAAGCGCAGAAGCTGGACGGCATGGCCGCGTTCATCGACGCGGAGCACGCGCTCGACCCCATCTACGCGCGTAATCTGGGCGTGGATATCGACAACCTTTACGTCTCCCAGCCGGATAACGGCGAGCAGGCGCTGGAAATCTGCGAGGCGCTGGTGCGCTCGGGCGCAATCGACATCATCGTCGTCGACTCGGTGGCCGCGCTGGTGCCGAAGAACGAAATCGACGGCGAAATGGGCGAGAGCTTCGTGGGCGTGCAGGCGCGCCTGATGAGCCAGGCGCTGCGCAAGCTGGCGGGCGTTGTACACAAGACCAACTGCATGGTCATCTTCATCAACCAGCTGCGCGAGAAGATCGGCGTGATGTACGGCAACCCCGAAACCACCACCGGCGGCCGCGCGCTGAAGTTCTACGCGTCGGTACGCCTGGACGTGCGCCGCGGCGAGCAGATCAAGGACGGCGGGCAGATTCTGGGCAACCATACGAAGATCAAGGTCGTCAAGAACAAGGTCGCACCGCCGTTCCGCACGGCGGAATGCGATATTCTCTACGGCGAGGGCATCTCGCGCGAGAGCTGCCTGCTGGATATGGCCGTGGAACAGGATATCATCCACAAGAGCGGCTCCTGGTTCAGCTACGGCGATCAGCGCATCGGCCAGGGCCATGAGGCGGCGCGGAAATATATCCGCGACAACCCCGAGTTCTATCAGGACATCGACCGCCAGCTGCGCGCGATCTATTTCAGCGATAAGGCGCCGATCCCCCCGGCCACGGAAGCGGATTTTGAGGACGCAGGCGAAGAGGAAGTGTAATTCATGGGCGCTGACGCGCCTAAAATTGCGCAGGCGACAATTTCATCAAAAAGCGAACGCCCGGGCTTCTGCCCGGACGTTTCTTCTCCCTCTGTCAGAAGGGAACCGCCCACCGGTTGAGCGGCGGCAACGGTTATTCCACGCACTCGCGTCGGTCATACCCCTCATCCGTTTCTCTTCTTGGAGTGAACCGTTCGAACAGATTTTTCGTCAATTCAAGAGAGAAATCCTCGATTCGGCCCTGGATATACCTTTGCGCAAGAAAGCAAAGCGGCGCTTCCCCTTTTGGGCGGCGCATGCCGCCTGAAAAAGCGCTTCCCCGCCTCGCGTTCGCTCCACCCGGAAAGGAATTGACAACCCGCGCGCTTCATGCTAAAATCGTTGCGAATTGAATAGCAAAGGCAAGGACGGAGAAAGCCCTGCGCGGGCGTTTCAGAGAAGCGGCGGTCGGTGCGAGCCGCAGACGAAAGCGCAGCGGCCGTCGCTCCCGAGCTGGATGGAAGAAAGCCGCAAAAGCGGCCGTAGAACCTCCCGTGACGCTGCGTGAATGCGATTGAGCGGCGCGAAAGCGCAAGTTGAGTGGTACCGCGGAATCATTTCGCCTCAAGTTTTCTTGAGGCGTTTTCTTTTTGCGCGGGGAATCAGACAGGGGGAGAACCAGATGAAACAGGAATTGCCCAAGCAGTATCAGCCGCAACAGTTTGAAAGCGAAATGTACCGCGACTGGGAGGAGAAGGGATACTTCAAAGCCCATCGCGACGCGAACAAGAAGCCGTTCACCATCGTCATGCCGCCGCCGAACATCACCGGCCAGCTGCATATGGGGCACGCCATGGACGGCACCATGCAGGACGTGCTCACCCGCTATCACCGCATGAAGGGCGAAGCCGCCCTGTGGCTGCCCGGCACCGATCACGCTTCCATCGCCACCGAGGTCAAGATCATCGACGCGATGGCCAAAGAGGGCCTGACCAAGGATATGCTTGGCCGCGAGAAATTCCTCGAACGCGCATGGGCGTGGAAGGCCGAATACGGCGGACGCATCGTGCGTCAGTTCCGCCGCCTCGGCGCGAGCTGCGACTGGAGCCGCGAACGCTTCACGATGGACGAGGGCTGCTCCCGCGCAGTGAAGGAAGTGTTCGTGCGCCTGTACGAAAAGGGCCTGATCTACCGCGGCAACCGGCTGGTCAACTGGTGCCCCTGCTGCAACACCCCCATTTCCGACGCGGAAGTGGAATACGCCGAAAAAGAGGGCAGCTTCTGGCATCTGCTCTACCCCGTGAAGGAAACGGGCGAAATGCTGGAATTGGCTACCACGCGGCCGGAAACGATGCTCGGCGATACCGCCGTGGCCATCAACCCGAATGACCCGCGCTACGCGCACCTGCACGGTTGCCATGTGCTGCTGCCGCTGACGGACAGGGAAATCCCGATCGTGTGCGACGAGCACGCCGACATGGAAAAGGGCACCGGCGTGGTGAAAATCACCCCCGCGCACGACCCGAACGACTACGAAGTCGGCCAGCGCCACAAGCTGCCCATCGTGCGCGTGTTCACCTACGGCGGTCACATGACCGGCGCCGCCGATAAGGCCGCCGCAGACGAGCTGTTCGCTTCCGGCCGCGCCACCGTGAACGAGCCCGAAGTGCTCGACTGCGGCAAATACGCCGGCATGACCACCGCCGAGGCGCGCAAGGCCATCGTGGCCGATCTGAAGGCGCTGGGGCTGCTCAAAGCGATCGAGCCGCTCAAGCATGAAGTCGGCACCTGCTATCGCTGCCATACGACCGTCGAGCCGATGGTGTCCAAGCAGTGGTTCGTAAAGATGCAGCCGCTGGCCGATCCGGCCATCAAGGCCGTGAAGGACGGCGAGACGCAGTTCGTGCCCGAGCGCTTCACGAAGAACTACATGAACTGGATGGAAAACATCCGCGACTGGTGCATCAGCCGCCAGCTGTGGTGGGGCCATCGCATTCCGGCGTATTACTGCGACGCATGCGGCGAGATGACCGTCTCGCGCGAAGCGCCCGAAAAATGCCCGAAGTGCGGCGCGCCCATGCGGCAGGATGAGGACGTGCTCGACACCTGGTTCTCCTCCGCGCTGTGGCCGTTCTCGACGCTGGGCTGGCCGGACGAAACCGAGGATCTGAAATACTTCTATCCCACCGACGTGCTCGTGACCGGCTGGGACATCATCTTCTTCTGGGTGGCCCGCATGATCTTCTCCGGCATCGAGCAGATGGGCAAGCC
>SFFS01000307.1 GCA_004557805.1 Clostridiales bacterium
TCAGCGTGGCCGGTGCGAAAGTCCGGAGGCCCGACGCAAAGCGGAGGGCTGAAGGGGCGAGGACAGTGCGAAGCACTCCACAGCCCCGAAACACCGGGCGCGCTTTCAGCGTGGCCGGTGCGAAGGCGCATGTCGCCAAAATGATTAAAGATGAGAGGGCTGCGGCCCTCTCAAACTCTCCTTGGGACTTTTTCGACAGTCTGAGAGGCCGTCTCCTGCGGAGACGGCCTCTGTCTGCTTATTCTTTTTCCCTGTACCAGAGCCTTACGCCAAAGCGCGGCACGGAGAAGCTATCTTCGCCGTCGAGCGGCAGCCATTCGCCCGCGGGCGAGAATGCCTGCGCTTCGCCCGAAGCGTTGAGCGCGAAGAGATAATCGCGTTTTCTGCCGCGGCGCACGCGCACTTCCAGCCCCTGCGGGGAAACGCCGGCGGCATGCAGGCCGCAGCGCTCCGCCATCGAAGCGACGAGCGCGCTCAGGTCGCCGGAGCAAAGCTCCGTCCCGACATACCAGACGGGGCCGCCGCATGCGTCGCTGCGCGTGACGGCGGGCGCGAAGGCTTCATCCGGCCCGGCGGCCTGCGCCAGCGTCTGCGCCGTTGTGAGGGCGAGCCTGTCCTGCCAGATCGTCCCTTCGGACGCGCGGCCGTCCTGCCAGCGGAGCGAAACCGGCGCGCTGCGGTAATGGCAGCTGAAATCCTCGACGAAGCCGCCGGCAAGGTCGTTCAGGCCGCAGGGCGGTTCGCCGTCGGCGCGGCAGACGTTTTCTTCGTCCTTGATCGCGCTGCGGTAGCCCAGCACGAGCGCGCCGCCGCCCGCGACGTATTCGCGCAGCTTGCGTTCTCTTTCGCCGCCGCAGAGCTGCATCAGCGGCGCGACGACGAGCTTATAGCCGCTCCAATCGGCGTCCGGGCCGCAGAAATCGACGGCCAGGTTCTGCCGGAAGAACGCTTCGTGCCACTGGCAGAGCGTGCGTATGTAGTCAAGCTGCGGATGCAGCGGCTGCTCCAGCAGCGCCCACCACTGGTTGAAATCGAACACGATCGCCGCTTCTCCGGGCGTATAAACGCCCGAAATATCATCCAGCACAGGGCGCATCAGAGCGATGAAGCGCTGGAGTTCGCCGTAGCGGCGGTTCGGCCTGCCGCTGTGCGGCAGCACGCCGTGCCAGAACTGCTCCGGCCCGAACAGGCAGCTGCGCCAGCGGAACCAGACCACGCTGTCCGCGCCGTGCGCGACGGCCGTGGCGGCCCAGAGCGCCAGCTCGCCCGGGCGCGGCGTTTCGCCGATCATCTGCGTGCCGGACGGGCCGCTCTGCATTTCCATTACCCAGAAATTCTGCTGTTTGAAGCCGCGCGTGAGATCGAACGCGGCGGGCGTGCGCGCCCAGCCGTAATCGGCGGGCAGGTAGAAGCCGGTGGGGTAGCGATCGTCGGAAACGACGTCGACGCGCTCCGCCAGTTTGAAATAGTCGGTCTTGGACGCGAAGCCCATGAAGTTATGCGTTACCGGAACGCCGGGACACAGCCTGCGGATGATTTCAGCCTGCTCGTCGAAGAACGAGAGCACCAGATCGGAGCAGAAACGCCGCCAGGCCAGCACGTGCGAGGGATTGTGGACGTTGGGCGTGAGCCGGGGAGCGGGAATTTCGTCGAAGGCGTTGTAGCTCTGGCTCCAGAAGACGGTGCCCCAGGCTTCGTTGAGCCGGTCGACTGTTCCATAGCGCTGCGCCAGCCATGCCTGAAAAGCCTTTTCGCAGCTGGGACAGAAGCACAGGTTTTCATGGCTGTTGCCCAGTTCGTTGTCGATCTGCCAGGCGATTACGGACGGATGCCCGGCGTAATGCTCCGCCATGGCCGTTACCAGACGGCGCACGCTGCGGCGGTAGCCTTCGCTGCTCTGACAATCGTGATGGCGGCCGCCGAAAGCGCGGCGCACGCCGTTTGCGTCCATCGGGAGATATTCCGGATACGCCTGAATCATCCATGCGGGCGGTGCGGCCGTGGGGGTGCCGAGAATGACCCGGATGCCGTGAGCAGCC
>SFFS01000061.1 GCA_004557805.1 Clostridiales bacterium
GCTATCCCCCGTGGCAAAAACTATATCCCCATCCCGCATAAAATGCGAAAAGCGCTATTGTTTGTGCAGCTTTGCTTATGGACGCGCGCCAGCGCGCACGATACACTGGAAGCGAAGACGGAGTGCGCCTGCCGCGCTTATTTATGCTTCAAAACGCAAGAATTCACAGAAGGGTGGAAGGTGCCTTGACGTATCCGACGGTTTCCCCCAGGCGGCGCAGGCAGGAAAAACTGCGCAAATGCATCCGCTACCGGCAGCTGTATCTGCTGCTGCTCCTTCCGGTGTTCGCGGTGTTCTTTTTCCATTATGTGCCCATTTACGGCCTGCAGATTGCGTTCCGGAAATATCAGCCCAGCAAGGGCATCTGGGGCAGCCAGTGGGTAGGGCTGAAATATTTCATCCAGTTTGTAAACTATCCGAAGTTCTGGCAGATCATGTGGAACACGCTGCGCATCAGTCTCTATTCGCTGCTCACGTTCCCCTTCCCCGTGATTTTCGCCATTCTGCTCAACGATCTGCGCAACGGCTGGTTCAAGCGCACCGCGCAGATGCTCACCTACGCTCCGCATTTCATCTCCACCGTCGTTCTCTGCTCGATGACGATCCTGTTCCTCAACCGCGAAACGGGCGTAATCAACTCGTTCGTGGAGCTGCTCGGCGGCACGCGCAAGGACTGGATGGCGCAGTCTTCGCTTTTCGCGCCGATCTACGTAATCACGGATCTGTGGCAGAACCTCGGCTGGAATTCGATCATCTATCTGGCGGCGCTTTCCTCTCTCTCGCCGGACCTGCTCGATGCCAGCTATGTCGACGGCGCAAACCGCTGGCACATCCTGTGGTATATCTACCTGCCGCACCTGATGCCGACGGTGATCGTGATGCTGCTTTTGAAGATGGGGACGCTTGTCAATATCGGCTTTGAAAAGGTTTTCCTTCTGCAAAACACGCTAAACATCGACTCCTCGACCGTCTTGAGCACCTATGTTTACGACCTGGGCATGGTAAAGGGCCAGTACAGCTATTCCGCCGCCGTCGGCCTGTTCGAGCATATCATCAACATTACCATGGTCGTGGTTTTCAACACGCTCTCCCGCAAAGTTACGGACACGAGTCTGTGGTAAGGAGTAAATATCATGCCTGCATTCACGCACCGTGCAAACGCCATTCGTCAGGATCGCATCTCCCGAATCTACACCGCGATCGTATACGCGCTGATCGCCATCCTGACGCTGGTTATCACCTATCCGCTGTATTTCTGCGTGATCGCGTCGTTCTCTAACCCGGACGCGGTCGTTCAGGGCGATACCATCTTCTGGTTCAAGGGCTTTTCCACCACCGCCTATTCCTCCATTCTGAAGGAAAAGCTGCTGCTCTCCGGCTTCAAAAACGCCATGATTTACATGGTGTTCGGCACCATTTACAACATGGCGCTGACTATCCCGGCGGCATATGTGCTTTCCAAGAAGGATCTGCCCGGCGGCAAGGGGCTGCTGTGGTTCTTCTTCCTGACGATGTACATCTCCGGCGGACTTATCCCCACATATATGTGGTATAAGGATCTCGGCCTGGTCGATAACCCGCTGGTAATGATTATCGGAACAGGCGTCAGCGCCTATAACATGATCGTCGCGCGGCAGTTCTTCTCTACTTCCATTCCGGACACGCTGTATGAAGCTGCCGAAATCGACGGCGCAAGCGAGCTGTGCAAGTTCTGGCGCATCGCGCTGCCGCTGTCCAAGCCGATTCTGGCTGTCATCACGCTCTACTATGCGTTCTCCAAATGGAACAGCTATTACACGTCTCTGATCTATCTGCGCAAGCAGAGCTACTGGCCACTGCAGCTGGTGCTGCGCCAGCTGCTGATTTCCAGCGAGCAGATGGTCAGCGAAATGGCTACCGTCAATTCCGCAGACCCCGATTACCTTATCAAGCGGATTTATCTGGTTCGTTCCATGAAATACGCGATCATTCTCGTCTCTTCGCTGCCGATGCTCATCCTTTACCCCTTCGTACAGAAATACTTCACCAAGGGCGTAATGGTCGGCGCAATCAAAGGCTGAAGCCGGTGTTTGCAGTCCGCCGGATCGGGCTGACACATATAGAATCAGAAAGGGGAGCTCTCATGAAACATTTCGCATCGAAACTTCTTTCCCTAACAATGGCCCTCATGCTCGTTCTGTCCGCAAGCGCTTTCGCTGAAATTCCGGACTACCTGCACGTCGGCTCCACGCCGCTCGTCGACAGCCCTGTCACGCTGAAAATCGCGCTTGAGCTGAACGACGAAACCACCGACCCCTACGACACCTGGACGTATGAATACGTCACGAAGATCCTCGGCGTCAACGTCGAACTGGAATATTTCTATGATTCGACCCGCAACGAGCGCATCTCGCTGATCATGGCCAGCGCGGAACTGCCGGACATGATTATGGCCTGCAATCTGAGCACCAGCGAGCTGAGCAAATACGGCGCTTCCGAAGGCCTGCTGCTCGACCTCGCTCCCTACCTCACCGAAGAAAACGCCCCCAACTTGACCAAACTGATGGCCGAGAACGATAACGTCCGCAACGCCGTGACCATGACGGACGGCCGCGTTTTCTCCCTGCCCTATGTGATGGTTGAACCCAAGGGCTCTCAGACCGTGCGCGAATACTACAATTTCGACTGGCTGGAAGAGCTCGGCCTTGCCGTTCCCACCACGCTGGACGAATTCGTCGATATGCTGCGCGCCTTCAAGGCCAAGGATGAAAACATCATCCCGCTCGGCGGCAACTACGCCCGCTACAACCCCACCTACCTCATCTTCAATGCGCTCGGCTACAACTTCACCGGCGATTATCATCTGCGCAGCGGCTATGAAACGATGATCGGCCTGCGCAACGGCGAGATCGTAATGCCCTGCTATGACCGCGAAGTCTACACCAAGTATCTTGAAGTGATGCACCAGATCTATTCCGAAGGCCTGATGGAGCAGGATTTCTTCACGCTCGATAAGGACACCGTGACCGCGCACCTGGTCGCCGGCCTGTACGGCGTGTTCTCCGACGTGCCCTCCGTGTTCGGCGGCATCGAATTCGGCCAGCAGTGGTTCGGCGGCATCCCGCTCACGAGCGAATACAACGACACGCCCTTCTGGCCTAACTACACCGGCGTCACGCCCGGCGCGATCGTCATCAGCGCCGACACCAAGTATCCCGAGCTCTGCGTGGCCTTCGCCGATCATCTCTACGGCGAAAAGAGCAGCGATTACTTCGCCGCCTGCTGGGGTCCGAGCGTGAATGAAACCGACCTTCTCCTCGGCAAGACTTCCGGCTGGTTCTTCGACGCCTCCATCGGCGATCGCAACTATCAGGATTACATCGACCACGCCGACGAATACGACAACAGCCTCTTCTATCTCTATCGCAACATCCCGATGTGGCGCCCGCACCGCGTGGGCATCCAGTACGACTACGTCGGCACCATGCCCGATGAAAACGGCAACGATATCGTCCTGTGCGAATATCCCGAAGGCGACGACATCATGGAGCTCGCCAAGTCCCGCAAGACGGCCAACAACATCAACGACCAGTATAAGCTGGCGCAGATTCTCGGCTGGGGCAAGTATCTGACGGACGAATTCGTTCCCACCGTGTTCTATTTCGATGAGGATACCACGCTGCGCGTGGAGGAACTGCAGACGCTGATCTCCGAATATGCGTCCCTTGAATCTGCCAAGTTCATCATCGGTACGCGCGATCTGAGCGAAGTGGACAAGTTCTTCGACGAGCTTGAAAAGCTGGGCGCGGACGAGTACGTGCAGTATTACGCCGATTACTATGCCGCCACGAAAAACTGATTTCTCCTTTTCTCCTGTTTCTATTATGCAGGAACGCAGCGCTGGGCCGGAGGCTCAGCGCTGCGTTCCTTATTTCTTTAATTTTTCTTTCCAGCTTATTCCTCGCTGTCGTCGATATCGATGAGCACCTTCATCGTCGTTTCGCGGTTTGCGTCGATATACTCATACGCCTTGAGATAATCCCGGAACGCGAAATGCTTGCTCATCAGCGGCCTGAGCTGAATTTTGCCCTCGCCCACAAGGCGAATCGCATCGAGATAATCTTCATGGCGATACATCATGCTCGTGTTCAGGTCGAGCTCATGATCGTTCAGCACGGCCATATCGGCCTTCGCCATATCGGCGAACACCGCCACGAGGATGATCGTGCTGCCCTTGCGCGCGCAGCGGATGGCCTGGTTGATGGTAATATCGTTTCCGGCGCAGTCATAGATGACGTCCGCCTTGTCCGGACCGAACGCGGCGACGAGCGCTTCGCCGAAATCCTGCGTCTTTGTATTCACCGCATGGTCGACGCCGCACTTTTTCGCCAGCTCGAGGCGGTAATCGCTCACATCGGTAATCATCGTCTCGGCGGCGCCCAGCGCTTTGGCGCTCTGCGCCAGAAGAATCCCGATCGGGCCCGCGCCCAGCACGCAGATTTTCTGGCCCGTTACGTCGCCCGCGCGCTTGACTGCGTGCACCGTCACGGCCAGCGGCTCGATCATCGCGCCCTCGTTGAATGTCATGTTATCCGGCAGCGGCGTCACCTTTTCGGCCGCGACGGCAAAATATTCGCTCGCAAGGCCGGTCGCCTGAAAGCCCATCACGCGCAGCGACTCGCAGAGGTTGTATTTTCCGTGGCGGCAGGGATAGCATTCGCCGCAGACGAGCTGCGGTTCCACCGTAACCTTCTGCCCCACATGCAGCCCTTCCACACCCTCGCCGAGCGCGACGATTTTCGCCGAAACCTCATGCCCCTGCGTCACCGGATATTTCGTGAACGGGTGCTTGCCGTGGTAGACATGAATGTCGGAGCCGCAAACGCCGATCTTCATCATCTTCAGGAGCACTTCGCCCTTGCCCGCCGTGGGCGTGGGCACTTCGCGGAAGATAATCTCATGGGGCGCCGTCATAACCTGCTGAATCATGGAAACTCCTCCTTGTAAAATTGATTATGATGTATGCCGCGCAGGCGGCATCACAGCGTGTCGAGAAAGCGCTCGATGTGCAGAAGCGCCGCGCCGAGGGCCGCCGCCTCGGTCTTGTAATGGCAGCAGCGGACGTATTCGCCGCTCGCCTCGAAAAGATCCATCCGCGCGGCCTCGCGCCGGATCTCGCCCATATACGGCTCCAGAAACGCGCCGACATAGCCGCCCAGCGTCACCTGACAGTCGAACGCCATCCGCAGATGGCTGCACATCAGCACCAGATAGCGCCGGTATTCTCTCCAGAGATCGTGCGCAGGATCTTCTCCGCGCGCCAGCGCGTCGAAAAAATCCGCCAGGCGGCCGCCGTAGGGCGCGCTCAGGCGCAGCGCGGAGCAATACGCGTCGAAGCAGCCCGACTTGCCGCAATAGCACACGCGGCCGTCCGGCACGACGGGCATATGGCCGAACTCTCCCGCGCGCCCATGGTCGCCCGTATACAGCGCGCTGCCGTTGAAAATCGCTCCGCCCACCGTGTTGCTCAGCGAGAGATAGATCATATTGCTTTCGGGCGGCAAAAGCCGCCTTTCGGCCAGCGCCGCAGCGTTGGCGTCGTTGACCGCAAGCATCGGAAAGGGCAGCCCGCGCTCAAGCATCTCGAGGGAATAGCCGTTCGCTCCCAGCGCGTAGGAATCCGTAAGCGTTCGCCCGTCTGCTGAAAGAATGCCCGGCAGCGATACGCCCGCGCCCAGCACGCGGCCGCAGTCGATTTCGTGCCTCACAAGAAACGCAAGCGCCGCCTCGCGCAGCCTTTCGGGATACTCCTCCCCGCATGCAAACGGCAGCGCCAGCCGTTCATGCCAGCGCAGCACGCCGCGCAGATCGACCGCCACAAGGCTCAGATGGTTCCGCGTAACGTCCGCGCCCAGCGCGAAGCGGCTTTCGCCGTCGAGCGTCAGCACGTCCGCCCGGCGCCCGCCGCGCGATTGCATCTGTCCATCCTGCCTGACCACGCCGTGCTCGATCAGCGCGCGCACGTTCTGCAGCACCGTGGGCAGACTTATTCCCAGCTGCCGCACCAGATCCGTCTTGGAGGACTGCCCGCAGCGATAGAGCTGCCATGCGATTTTCCGGGCGAAATCCGCCCGCCTGTTCTCTCCGGAAGTCATATCGGCCAGCCGCTCCTCCTTGCGCCGCTTCACTATAATCGTTTCTAAAATGTATCATACCGCGAAAGAAATTTCCTGTCAACAGCGCCAAATCCCGCGAGTTTTTCGCAGTTTCTCAAAACATCTATTACAATTTTATAAAACGCTTTCCGTTTTATTCTCCCGTTTCTTTTCTTCCCCGTCCTTCCCATCATCTCATTTCGCAGATTTTAGGAAACCCCTTTTCAAAAGAAGTTTCCTAAAATAAAAAAATCCGCCCGAACCGGGCGGAAATGGCTTCCTTGAAGGGGGTACGGGGGAAACTTCCTTTTTCTAAAGGAAGTTTCCCCCGCAAAACCCTCGTTTCTCTTACATCACGCTGAATTCCACGTTCGCAGCCAGCGGAGAGACATTCCCGTCGGTCGTCCGCGCGCGGACGCTGAGCTGATAGGCGCCGGCGGTTTCCGGCGTGTAGCTGAAGTGCCAGTAAACCCACTTTTCAGCGGTCGCGTTGGCGGTTTCGTAGCTGGTCCAGGTTTCGCCGCCGTCGAGCGAGAATTCCACGGCCGCGATAGCGTCGCCGCAATCGTCCGCATAGCCCTCGAAGGTGACGGTTTCGCCAGCCTTCAGCGTCTTGCTTTCGACGGTGTTCATGATGGCGACCTCGGCGCGCAGCGCCTCATCGCGCTGCTCAACCTCGGGCGCTTCGGCTTCCGCCGTCAGCTCGATATCAACCACGTCGCGGGTGAAGTACTTGGCGTCGGTCTCCGGCACCCAGAACTGCGTGCCGCTGGGAATATCCCGGCCGCCCACCTGATAGACGATCATCGCTTCCTTGTCCAGCGCGTACTGGAGCGGGAGCTTGAGGCCGTAGCCGTCGGCGGTGCGGACGGTAACGGTGTTCACATCTTTGTCCATTTCAGCCAGCTGCAACACGTCGGAAAGCCGCACGCCGGTGATCTGCGCGTTGGCCGTGGCCGCGCCGGTGGCGCAGGAGCAAAGCAGGATTCGGCTTTCAGCCTTCTTCTGCTTGAGATCGACGGTGTAGGCCTTGGCGATCTTGCCGCCGACGTTGACGTAATAGTCCGTTTTCTCGGTCCCGATGGCAAAATCGGGCTTGGCGCACATTCCGGTCACCACGGTACCGAAGATGCTGAACACTTCGTCCGCGGGGGTCACGACGTCCTGATCGAACGCGAACGCGCCTTCTACGTTGGCAACCTTGTTGAACGCAGCGGCGGACGCATCCTTCACAGCGACGTCATAGCCGGTTTCGGCCACGGCAGTCTGCGCCGCACCGGAGACCAGCATGGCGGCGCCGGCAGCGCCGGAAAGAACTTTCTTCATATCTTTCTTCATGGTCGTCTCTCCTTACTGAACGTTGAACATGAAGTTCGTCAGTTCGTCGTTGACGCGCAGGCCGCCGTCCGCCATCTGGCTGGTGGCGCGGATGCGCAGGAGGTAGGAACCGGGCTCGGCAATGTTGGCGATATCCATCGTCCAGTAGACCCACTGCTGCGTGGTCGCGTTTTCGATAGGATACTCCTGCCAGGTCGCGCCGTGGTCGAAGGAGAACTCCAGCTTGACGATCGGCTCGTTCCACGCATCGGCGAAGCCTTCAAGGTGAATCGGCTGACCCGCTTCAAAGATCTGACCGTCGGTAGCGTTGAGGACGGCGACGTTGGGCTTATCGAACGGACGGCCGGTGGTGGCGTCGGTGAAATCGCCGTAGAAGTCCCAGGAACCGCCGTCGCTGTGTTCGAACTTGAGCTCGACAACCTGCTTGGTGAAGTTGCCGGCGCTCATTTCATTGCACCAGAAGGAAACAGGCCAGCCCTGGTCGGCGTAGATGCGGTCGCCATTGAGTCCGACGACGAGCATGCCCTTCTCGTCGAGCATCGTCTGGGTGTAGATGTTATAGCAGTAGCCGTCGCTGCCGATGGGATAGAACATGTTGGCGTCTTCATGCACGCCGAGATCCGCCATGATCTTCTCGATCGGGATGACGGTCACTTCGGCCTGATAGATCATGCCCTGTCCAGGCCCGTTGATGACGCAGTGATATTTCATCACGCGGGTTTCGGTGCCGTACTTTTCAATCAGCTCGGCAACGGTCATCTCGCAGGGGTTGTCGATATCGCCGGTGAACTTGATCGTCCAGTTTTCGAACGCTTCGTCCGAGGTCTGGCTCTCATCGGTGATCCAGGTAGAAGGATCGGATTGGATCGACTTGAAGAACATCTTCTCATGCGGGGTGATTTCCGTCTGGTTCCAGTCGAAGCTGGTTTCCACCGTATCGGCGGCCAGATCGGTCAGGCCGAAGAGCACGTCGTACTTGACGTAATCCCAGCGCTGGAATTCGCCGTCGTCGCTGATGTAGTGGCAGGACTCGCACGTGCCGCCCATCGCCTTGAAGGCCGCGCTGCGCTGATGCACGTTGTGCACGCTGTCGCGCAGCTTGGTGGAATAGAAGCCGTGATAGCCAAAGCAGTTCTGCAGGCCCTGCTCCGTTTCATAGCCCATATAAATGATGCCGTGATAGGTTTCCATCATTTCCAGAGCGTCTTCGATGGTATGGCAGGCGGTGCAGCCGCGGTTGTCGGCATTGAGGTAGAGGTTGTTCCAGCTCCTGATGAGCTTGCCGTCGGCGGGAGAGGTATTGAAGGGCGTTTTCTGAACCTTCACGCCGTTCTCCAGCTCCGTCACCTTGGGAGCGTATTTTTCATCCGCCACAGCGTTTTTCGCGTAGCTGGCCGTCTCGGGCAGAGACGCCTGACGTGTGGCCGTCTCTTCTTCCGCGAGCGCTTACCCTGCGGCCGTCGCGGCCATCAGCAGCGCGAGGACCAGCGAGAGAAGCCGAATCGTCTTTGTTATGCCGTTATCCTCCTGACAATGTTTTTTCGATTTGAATTTTACAATAAACAGACTTTTTTCGTTGTCGCGCAAGCTGCAAATTGATTGTCGTTTACACGACAATTTTTACCGTTTCACATTTTTCTTTACAATCTCCGCCGCGCTTGTTATAATTTTTAACGTTGTATCTGCAACGCTCATGAGGGAAGAAGTGATCGAAGGATGGAATGCCGCTATTCCGGCAACGCTTTCTGCGCGTCGCTCAGCGCGGAGGATAAAGCGCGCCTGTGCGCGCTGTGCCATATCAAACGTTACGCCAAGGGCCAGTGCCTGCGCGAAAGCTACTGGGATAACTGTATCTCCCTCGTGCTGGACGGCATGGCGCTGAAGCTGGAGCAGCAGGACACGAACAAAAAACCGCTGCCCTCCGGCCTGGGCAGCGCCGGCATTTTCTTTAACCTCAATGAAGTTTTCCGCACTGGCGAGGCGCGCGGCGCCTCCGATTCCAGGGACACGCTGTGCCTGACCGACTGCGCAATCGCGGTGTTCGGCCTGGCGGAATTCCGCGCGCTGATGAGAAGCCGCCCTTCATTTACGGCGGCGCTTCTGCAAAACTGCGTCATGCGCCGCCTGCCCGAAGAAGAAGCCATGCTCCGCTCGCTCGGCTTTGGCGACGCGGAGGAATCGGTGCGCTATATCCTGGAATATCAGCGCGCGCACGATATTCCCTACCTGACGCACGAGCAGATCGCTCTGGTCTGCAACCGCAGCCGCCAGACCGTTACGACGGTCATGAGGCAGCTGCTCGATAAGGATCCGGAGCTGTTCGGGGAGAATTTCTGACCGGCGGAAGCGCGCCGCCCGCCGCTCATAAAGCAGAAAATCCTGCCCAGGGCTTTACCCCGGACAGGATTTTGTTTTTGCAAATTTCGCTTACCCTTCGGAAATACCAGCAGCGGTTTCCTTGAAGGGGGCGCGGGGGAAACTTCCTTTTTTATGGAAGTTTCCCCCGCACGTCCCCCCGTTGCTATCCCTACTCCGGCAGCTCCACGATGAACGTGCTGCCATAGCCCGGCGCGCTCTCGACGCGAATGCTTCCTCCGCACAACTCCAGGATGCGCTTGACGATGGACAGGCCAAGACCGTTGCCCTCGCTGCTGTGAGAAGAATCGCCCTTATAAAACTTGTCGAAAATGTGCCGCGCCGTTTCCGCGTCCATGCCGGGGCCATGATCGCGGATCTCGGCCACGATCCGCCCGCTCAGGCGGCGCAGCGCGACGGAAATTTCGCCGCCCTGCGGCGAAAACTTAACCGCGTTGGAAAGCAGGTTCAGCCAGACATGATCCATCATATCCTCGTTGCCGGTATATTCAATCGATTCCAGATCGCCCGCGAGGACGATCTCTTTTTTCAGCCAGCTTTCCTCGAGCAGGCCGATGCACTGCCGAATCTGCTCGTCGAGCGCATAGGGCCTGGGATCGGGCAGAATGCGCGTATTCTCGTAGCGGCTCAGGAGGAGAATGTTCCTGCTCATCTGCGTCATCCGCTCCGATTCGCGCAGGATGGTGTTCAGCGCGCTGTCGCGCTCGGCGGGGGTAAGATCCTCGCGCTTGAGCAGCTTGGCGTAGCCGCGGATGGACACCATCGGCGTTTTGAACTCATGCGAAAAGGTATTGATGAAATCCGTCCGGAACATTTCCAGGTTGCCCAGCTCTTCGGCCATGCTGTTGAAGCGGCGAATAAAATCGCCGTATGCGCCTTTGTTCTTCCGATCGTCGACGCGAACGGAGAAATCGCCCGCCGAAATGGCGCTCATCGCGGCGATCATATCGGTAAACGGACGCAGCACCGTCTTGGAAAGCACCGCTGAAAACACCATGCCGATCAGCAGGCACACGCCCAGCGCCAGCATGGGAATCCACAGCGTAAGCCCCTGATTATGCGAAAAATCAAACAGCAGGTTCAGCAGATAATAGATCGCCAGCGTCAGCACGCAGGCCACCAGCATCGTCGCGGGAACCAGGAACGTCACCGCGCGGCGCAGCCGCTTGCTGTCATCCATTCGGCGTATCCTCCCTGAGAATGGCCATATAGCCGAACCCGCGAATGGTGCGGATTTCAAAATCCGGATTATCGCGGAACTTATCGCGCAGATTATAGACGTGCACCTCGACGGTATGCTCGTTGACGTCGCTGTCCAGATCCCAGATTTCGTCGAGCAGCTGCCGCTTGGTGAACATTTTGCGCGGATACGACAGGAACTTGTACAGCAGCAGAAATTCCTTCGGCGTGAGCTGGCGCGTCCTGCCCGCCTCCGTCACCTGGAAGGAATTGTAATCGAGCAGCGTCGAGCCGATCTGCAGGCGATGCTCGCTGACGCTCTTGGAGCGGCGCAGAAGCGCCGCAATACGCCAGAGCATCTCGTCCTCATCGATGGGCTTGACCATATAGTCGTCCGTGCCCGCGAGAAAGCCCTGCTGCTTATCCTGCTTGGAAACGCGCGCCGTCACCATCAGCACGGGCATTTCGCATGCCCCTTCGCGCAGCGTCCGCGTAAACTCCAGGCCGTCCATGTTCGGCATCATCACATCCACAACGGCCAGATCCACCTGCTGATGATCCATCAGCTCCAGCGCCTGCACGCCGTCGGCAGCCGGCCAGGCGGCATAGCCCGCCTTCTTCAAGACGGCGCACATCAGCGTGCGCGTGCTCTCGTCGTCCTCGACAATGAGAATGTTGAACATGCGTCTCTTCCTTTCGTGAGAGGGATAAGGGGAGTATACCGCAAAAAGAAGAGAAATGTAAGGGGGAACTGGCAAACATCGCATATCATGCAAAAAGCCGGCAGAGTGTTTTCCGTCTGCCATTTCGCTTTCTTGTTCCAGCGCAATGCGCTGGAAACAATCCGCCTCCGCGCCTTCTTCCGTAAGTTTGCATTCGCCCGCGGTGTGTGTTAAAATTATCTTATTCTTTTGCGGGCGGAGGGACGCGCATGACGGATCTGTTCACCATCGGGCAGATGGCCGAGTATAACCACGTAACGAAAAAAGCGCTGATGATTTATCAGAAGCACGGCCTGCTCGCGCCGGAAAAGGTCGATCCGGAAACGGGGTACCGCTATTACACCCTCCAGCAGTGTCCGGCGCTCGACATGATCCTCCAGCTGCAGCAGATCGGCTTCTCTCTGGACGAAATCAAGAAAATCATCGACAGCCGCGACGTTGCGCAGATGGAATCGATGGTGCGCGATCAGGTCGCGCGGCAGCTGAAAAAGCTGGAAGAGCTGCGGCTGTCGCTGAGTACGGCGCGGGAAATGCTGAAAACCTGCGAAATCTATCAGTCCAACCCGACGTTCGGCGAAGTCACGCTGGAATACCTGCCCCGCAGAAACATCCTGCGCTATAACGTGCCGCCCTATCGCGTGCAGACGCACTGGGAGGAAAACCCCGGCCTCACCAACTGGGAAATGAGCCTGCGCAGCATCAAGCAGCAGATGCTGGAAGCAGGGCTTCCGCTGGTTCTGTTCCACAATATCGGCTGCATCGTCTCCCGGGAATCGCTCGAAAAGGACGATTATTTCTGTCCCGGCGGCTTCCTGTTCTGCCCGCCCGGCTTTCAGGGTGCGCACACCTGCTGGGACGAGGGCTGGTGCCTGACGGTGACGATCGATCGGATGTTCGACGAAAACGGCGTGCATCAGGAGCATAAATACATTGAAACGCTCGTCGGCATCGCGCGCAGCGAAGGCTACCGGATCCGCGACGACTATTATTGCGAGGTTCTCGCAGATACGCCCGCGTTCTTCTATCGCGGCCGCGACATGATGCTGCGCATGCGGCTCCCCGTTGAGGTAGAAAACCCGGCGGCCTCGCCCTATTACAAACCTCAATAAAATGTGGAAAATGATAACGCGCTTGTGTCGGAAACGGCATAGCGCTTATTTTTTCACTTTTCTATAATTAGTGTGATAAAGCTGTCAGAAAGGATGCAAGCAAAATGAAACAGACTGCGAAGCTCTTCCTCGCGCTCAGCCTGTGTCTGCTGCTCGCCTGCGGCGCGGCGTGCGCCGAAACCTACACGGCGGCCGGCAAGGGCATGGGCGGCGACGTTCCCGTAACGGTAGAATATACGGACGGCAAAATCGTCTCCGTCACCGTCGGCGAAAACAACGAGACTCCCGGCATCGGCGATAAGGCAATTGAAGCGCTGCCGGATGCGATTGTTTCGGCGCAGAGCGCCGACGTAGACGTCGTCAGCGGCGCGAGCATCACCAGCGAAGCGATTCTCAGCGCCGTGAAGGACGCACTCGCGCAGGCCGGCGTTGAAACCGAAACGGAAGCCGTCGCGCAGCCGGCCGGCGATGAAAGCTATCCGGGCGAAACGAAGGTCAACGAAATTTTCGCCGAAGCGGAAGCGAAAAGCCAGACCAACGCGCCCGTCGTCAAAACGCTCGCCAACGGCGTGCAGATTCAGCGCACGCCCGACGACGTGGGCGGCTACTGGCACCGCC
>SFFS01000308.1 GCA_004557805.1 Clostridiales bacterium
AGGGTGTTGACGATTCGCGCGCATGGGAAAGGGATGCGGGAATCGTGCACGTCTTCTCGTTTTTATCATCGATTCAAGCGCGATACTAAAGCGTGATGTTAAAAAGACCCCGTCCCTTTTTAACGCATTATTGAGCGTTCCAGCAATGGGAGCCGCGGCTTTTTGGCTGATGCAGGACGTCGATCACCATGGCGCGTGCCGTTGTCAGGCGAAGCTGCGTGGTGCGCGTTGCGGCGATGGCTGTGGCATCGCTTGATTCCGCAGAGCTGCTGGCAAGTTGCTCGAAAAGCGCATTGATTTCTTGTAATGCGCGTTCGACCTGCGCTTTCTCGCGCACAATTCCGCATGATTCATCCATGATGCTCGAAAGCGCTTCCTCGATGCGTTTCGTTTGCGTTGATGCAAGGTGCATCCAGGTGGGAAGGGTTGCTTTTGGCGAAGCATCTGCGGCGCTCTGGGCATTCGTTACGCTTACGGCTTTTTCGCCTGCTGCTCTTGCAGCATCCACTGTGCTTGACGCAACCATCTTATCCGTGGCTTCACACGCAGCGTCTGTGACGTTCGCGTCTGTCTCGTCTGCCGCGCCTTCCGTAAGCGCAAATCTCGCGGCGCTTTCTCCTGCGCGCATGCCAAAGACCAGGCCGTTTGCGCTGGAAAGGCCACCCAGGCGATCAGCGCCGTGCATACCGCCGGTGCATTCGCCGGCTGCGAAAATCCCCGAAACCGTTGTGCATCCGTGCTGGTCAATGACCAGTCCGCCATTGTTCGCGTGCGCATACATCGCCACGCGCAGGGGCGTTTCCGCTGTCACGCCCGCCGCGGTTTCCAGCCACGCTTGATACGTGCGCACGAACTCGGGCAGCTCGTCTTCGTTTCCGAAATGCGGCGTGAAAACCAGGCCATCTTTTCCTGCGCGATGGATGGCGAAATCTATCGCGCGCGCACCCAAGCGGCTGGTGAAGGGACCGTATCCGCTGCGCATATCCAGAAGGCGTTGCGCTTCCTGCGTGCCGCCCAATTCTTCGACCGTTGCGTTGTCAAGCGCCATATAGCGGAACGTCTTCTCATTGAAAACAATTCCCTGAACAGGTGAAACAATACCTGGCATAAATTGCAGGAACGCCATATTCGTCAAGTGGCACCCAATCTGCTCGCCAAGGCCCTGCACCGTGGCGCAGCAATCGTCTTGCGTTAAGTGGCGCGGATACAACGAGCTTGCACCGCCCGTGCACAGCACCAGCGCATCGTAGCGAACGCGCACGAATTGTTGACAAAAGGTGGGGTAGTTTGTCAACAAATTGCTGGCGAAGAAGGTAGCGATGTGGGCCCCTGGGTCGATGTCCAGAAGCTCCCAGCCCTCGTTCACGCAAATGCCGGCATCGGCAATGCGCTGTCCGATAGCGTTCACATAGGGTTCGCGTTCGATACCGCGCCACACGCGATGCTTATGGTCAAAGCAAGGGATGTATTCGCGCTGGTCAGAGGCGCCTTGCGTGGCTTGCTTCAGGGTGACGCCCCACGATTCCAAACGCTTGATGGAGGGAAGGATTCCCGCTACGAAGCTGCGCACCATGTCTTCGTTTGCTGCGCCGCATCCTACACGCAGAATGGTTTGGACCAGATCTTCTTCGTCTTCGGCGCCATCGGGGGCAATCAATCCCAGCCCCCACGTCCCCTCGAAAAAGCTCGAGCCCGAGAAGAGCGGCCCCTTGCAGGCGAGCGTGACGGAAGCGGCGCCCGTGCCTGGGATACTTGCGCCTTCGCCGAGGCCGGTCATTTCCGCATTTTCGTTTTTGCCCAACGCTTCTGCTGCGCTCAATGCAGCGCACGTTCCTGCGATTCCCGACCCTACGACCAGGACTTTTGCATGAATTTCGGTATCCATTCGAGTTCTTTCTCGTTCGTTGTCCGCCAAGGCTTGTGGTGCAGCGTTCGCGTCCGCCGCACCCGCGGCACTACTCGCGTCCGCACCCGTCGCCGCACCCGCGCCGCCGCACCCGCCGCAGCGCCCAGCGGCGCCGCCGCCGATGCC
>SFFS01000309.1 GCA_004557805.1 Clostridiales bacterium
GGCTTTGCTGTGCGATAACGGCCCTACGTCGAACCCCGATGGAACTTGCGCAAGCTGCCAGGAAATCGCCCAGGGCGAGCATCCCGACGTCTACGAACTTGACGCCGCGAGTCGCACGGGCGTAGAAAACGTGCGCGAGGAAATTATCAGTCGCGTGCAATTTGCCCCCACGCGCGGCAAATACAAGGTGTACATCATTGACGAAGTTCACATGCTTTCGGTGGCGGCGTTTAACGCGCTGCTGAAAACTTTGGAAGAACCCCCTGGTCATGTGGTGTTTATCCTGTGCACCACGGATCCGCAAAAAGTCCCCGAGACTATTTTGTCGCGTTGCCAGCGTTTCGATTTTCGTCGCATTGACAACCAGGGGATGACCGATCGTTTGGCGGAGATTTGCCAGGCGGAAGGTGTTGAATTCGAGCGCGAGGCGCTTGAGATCATCGCCGGCAGATCCGATGGCGGCTTGCGCAATGCCCTGACTGCTCTTGAGCAGGCTATCGCATTTGGTGAAGGTTCTGTGTCGGTTGCTGTTGTGCAGCAACTGGGCGGTACGCAGGCGGCGTGCGATTTGACGGCTGCCATTGACGCGCTGGCCAAGCGCGATATTGCGGCGGCATTTATGTGGGTTGACTCGTTTGCGCAGACGGGTGGCGATTTCGCGCGTTTGACGGCGGATTTGGCGCAGCGCGTGCGCGATATGTATTTCCTTGCGATGGCGGGCGCTAAGGCGCCGCTTTCGGTTGCGGATGAAATGCGTCCGCAAATCATTGACCAGGCAAAACGTTTTGCTCCCGAGCGTTTGGCGTATATGTTGGAAACGCTCGGCGACGTGATGGTGCAACTGAAGCAGGCAACGAATGCGCGTCTGTGTTTTGAGATCGCGCTTACGAAGATTTGTCATCCCGCAAGCGATGTAACGCTTGAGTCATTGGCGGAGCGCGTGGAAGCGCTGGAGCAGCGTCCGATAGCGGCTGTCGCGGCTGGTGGGGCAGGGATTGCATCGGCAGCGAGCTCTGCGGTGTCTGCAGCTGCGGACCAGGCTGCTCCGGTTATGCAGGCCGTGCAGGTGGCAGCTGAGTCGCGCGCGGCGACTCCCGTGGCTGCGGCGCAGACGGCGCAGGTGACCGAATCGCGCCCTGTGGCGGCTCCTCAGGTGGAACCGGCTGAAGGCAACGCTGCCCGAGCGGTTGAGCCTCAATCGGAAGACCGTAAATCTGCTGTTCAGAACACCGTATCTACTGCTGTATCTGCTTCGGTGCACACTCCCACGTCCGTGTCTGCGCCGGCTGCATCTTCGGCTGCAGCACCGACAAGCGCTGTGCCTGCTGCAACAGCGGAGAAGCTCGAAGGTTTTGCGAACCCTGCAGTGGTGCAACGCATATGGCAGCGCGCGTTTGCGGAAATCAAGCGCGATCGTCCCGCGTACACCTCGCTGCTTATGAGCGCTCATGTGTCTTTTGACCAGGCAAAAGGTTCACTCGATATCACGTTTCGGCAGAATTATGCCTTCGCGCTGACCATGCTGCAAAAGCCTGACGCGCTGGAGTATTTGCGGCAGGCTGTTTCGCACGCTGCGGGTGCAAGCATTCCTGTTGTCGTGTTGGCGGAAGGTGCTGCGACATCCGTTGCGAGTGATTCCGCGGCAATCGTTGCAGGTGCCGCTACGGCAACCCCTGCAGCGGCTTCTGATTCTGTGGAAGCGGATCAATCGGCGGCATCATCCGAGGCCAGTCGCGAATCCGAATTCCTCTCGAGCATAACGCGGACCACGCGCGGTTCGGCTGGCGCTGCACGAAAAGCGCAGCCGGCACAACAAGCACCGGCAACGGAGGCGGCGGCGTCGGCCCCTGAAGCAGAGGAAAAACCCGACGCGATGACGCAGGCAACGCCGGGCTGGTCGCCCGATGGGACAATGCCGGGTGCCGAGGAACATGCGCACGCGAAAGAGGAATCGTACGCGTACGAGGAAGTGCCGTTGGATGCGTACAGCGGCCTTGATTCGTACGGATGGGATGACGAGCCG
>SFFS01000062.1 GCA_004557805.1 Clostridiales bacterium
CAACGTCGGCGGCCTTGTGGCTCTGGCCGATATGGTCGTTGAGCACGGTGCCGGTCATCTGGCCGTTGGCGACCATTTCAACGCACTCGTCCAGCGCGTCCACGCCCAGCAGCAGGATGTCTTCGTTGACCTTGCGGCCGGCGTCGACGATCGCCTGATAGGCGCCCAGCGCCATGGCGTCGTTGTTGCAGAAGATCACGTCGATGTCCTTGCCGAACTGCGCCAGCGCGGTGGCGGCCAGCTGCTGGCCGTTTTCCTGCATCCAGTCGCCGCGCTGTTCGAACAGCTTGTTGACCTGCACGCCGTTATCGGTGAGGCACTTGATGGAGAACTCGGTGCGGTACTGCGCGTCCACGTTCTCCGGATCGCCCATGATCATCACGTAATCGACGGTGCCGTTGCCGTTGAGATCGCCGTGATCTTCGCGGTCATAGACGATCTGGCCCTGCATGGTGCCGCTCTGACGCGCGTCCGCGCCGACGTAGGTGATCTTGCCTTCCCATGCGCCCATGTCTTCTTCGGAGGGCTCGCGGTTGATGTAGACAACCGGGATGTCCGCTTCCTTGGCCAGCGCGGTCACGGCCGCGGCGGCGGTGGACTGCACGAGGTTGACGATCAGCACGTCCACGCCCTCGGCGATGAAGCTGTTGATCTGGTTGGTCTGTTCGGTCTGGTCGTTCTTGCCGTCGACGACGGTCACTTCCGCGCCGTAGGTTTCCTTGAGATATTTCTCAAGCTCGGTACGATAGAGGGTCATGAAGTTGTCGTTGAACTGATAGATGCACACGCCGACCTTGATGGGCTTGTCCTCCGCGAAGGCGGAAACGGCGCCCAGCAGCATCATGACTGCCAGCAAAAGGGCTACGATCTTTTTCATTGTCTTTCTCTCCTTATTTGTTTTTTGCGGAAAGGCCGCGCATGCGCGCCCTTTTCGCTTCTCTGCCTTTAATTATAATCCGCGCGGCCGCAAATAGAATGTGAAAAACAACTTAAAAATGGAAAATTCCTATGCATATTCCCTGAAACAGTTGTAAATTTCGCGGCCGGACTGTACAATGCCATATGATGAAGTATTTTGCTTACGGAGGATTCGGCCGTGTATAAGCTCCTGCTGGCAGACGACGAGAGCGACATCCGCGAAGGTCTGATGGAAGTGGTGGACTTCGAAAAATACGGTTTCGCCGTAGTCGGGCAGGCCGCCAACGGGCTGGAAGCCCTGCAGCTCTGCGAAAAAGAAAAGCCCGACCTGATCATTTCCGATATCCGCATGCCGCTGATGGACGGGCTGACGATGCTGGAAAAGGCGCGCGAGGCGCTGCCCACGGCGCGGTTTATCATCCTCAGCGGATACGACGATTTTGAATTCGCGCGGCAGGCCATGGCGCTCAACTGCCTGAGCTATCTGCTCAAGCCCATCTCCTCGGCCGAATTCATCGACGCGCTGGCCGACGCGCGCAAAAAGCTGGATGAAGAAATGGCGCAGCGCCGCGACCTCATCACGCTGCGCAGGCACTTCGACGACAGCCTTCCCCTTCTGCGGGCCACGCTGCTCGGCTCCCTGCTCAACGGCGGCGTTTCGGCGCAGCGCGCCATGGAAGCGGCGCAGCGCTACAACCTGCCGCTGCGCGCGGACGCCTATATGCTCGCGCTTCTGCGTGTGGAGGAAAAAGCCGGCTCGTCGTTCTCCGAAAAGGAGCCCGAGCTGACGCGGCTGGCCGCCATGGACATCGCGCGCGACCTTCTCGGCGCCGCGCAGGCGTATGTGTTTCATTATCAGGAATGGATCGCCGTTCTGCAATGGTTCCAGTCCGGCGAAGCCGACCCGGTGGCGCTGATGCTGCCGAGGCTGGAAGAAATCCGCGTCAGCATCGACCACTATCTGGGCACCGGCACGCGCGTGGGCGTGAGCAAGCCATGCTACAGCCTCGACGGGCTAAAAACCTGCGCGCGGCAGGCCATTTCCGCGCTGGAACAGTGCACCTTCTGGGAGGATCAGCCGCTTTTGTGCGCCGCCGATCTGGAGCCGGGGCGCGCGGACGATCTCGTCGTGAGCGACCTGTTGCTGCGCGCGCTGGACGTTGCGCTGAAAAAGAGCGCCCTGCGCGAAGCGAACGAAGCGCTCTGCGCGCTGATGGAGGCCTGTCAGCACGGCAAGCCTTCGCTCGACGCCTATCGCTCTTATCTGATGGAAATTTTCGTTTCGCTCCTGCACACGGCGCGCGATATGTCCGTGGAAATGACGAACCACAGCGGCGAGGCGCTCGCGCGGCTGATCGCCTGCCCGCCGCCAGAGGAAGCGCGGGAGATTCTCTGGGGCATGTGCCGCCAGTGCGCCGCGGAAATTGCGGAAAACCGCGTCACCTCCAGCCGCTTCATCGCGCGCAGCGCGGAAGAATACATCCAGAAAAACTACGCCGACCCCAAGCTGACCATCGACAAGCTGTGCGGCCAGCTGCACGTTTCCCCCAGCTATTTCAGCGCGCTTTTCAAGCGCGAAACGCAAAAGACCTTTCTGCAGCGGCTGACCGACGTGCGCATGGCGCACGCGATGAACCTCATCGCCGGCACCGACAAGAAAACCGCGCAGGTGGCCGAGGCCGTCGGCATCGCCGATCCGAGCTATTTCAGCTATGCGTTTAAGCGGTATTACGGCGTTTCGCCCTCGCAGGCGCGCAGAGGGAAGGAGGCGCAGCCTTGAAGCGCAGAAAGGATGCGGGCGGACGCAGTTTCGGCTTCCAGCTGACGGCCTCGTTCATGGCGTGCATGGCGATGCTGCTGGTGTTCATCGCGGCAAGCCTCATCACGCCGCTTTCCGATCTTCTGGAGCAGAACGCCATCGACCGCACGAAGGAAACGGTGCTGCAATCGGTCAGCACGATGAACATCTTCGTCGACCGGCTGCTCTCCACGCTCTATTTTTCTACGACCGTCCTTCCCGACGACGTGGACGGCGGCGTCGACGGCTGGGTCGGCCAGATGAACCTGATTAAAAAGAGCAACTCCGACGTGCTCTCCATCGCGCTTTTCCATCAGGACGGTTCGCTTCTCGGCTCGACCGGCGCAAGCGCCGTTTCCGCCGCGCCGGAAGAGATCCGGGAAACCGAATGGTTTCAGAAGGCGCTGAACTGGGGCGGCACGGTCACGTATTTTTCCGCGCCGCATGTGCAGCATCTTTTCTCCGGTCAGCGGACATACGTCATCACGCTTGCGCGCTCGGTTTTCTATCAGAAGGGCGAGCAGACCGCGCAGGGCGTGGTGCTGATGGACGTGGAATATTCCAGCTTCAGCAGCCTGATCGACAATGTGACGCTCGGCTCGAGCGGCTACATCTACGTGCTCGACCGGCAGGGCGAGCTGATCGCGCATCCGCGGCTTCAGCTGATCTACAGCGGCCTCGCCGAAGAAAACCTCACCGAACTGAGCCGCTTCTGGGTAGGGCAGGGGCGCGACGAAATGGACGGCCGCGAGCGCGTGCTCATCTCCGCCACGCTCGACCAGACGCGCTGGCGTATGGTGGGCGTCGCGTATATCGACGAACTGCTCGCGCTGCAAAACACGTTCGTGCGCCTGATTATGGCGGTGCTGGTCTGCGCGGTGCTGCTCTCCGTCGCCGTCGCAACGGTCATGTCCTACCGGCTGATGCTGCCCATCCGCAGGTTCGCAGGGTCTATCAGCCGCGTCGAGTCGGGCGATCTGAACGTAACCATTCCGGAAACCGGCTTCCGCGAGGTGCGCGATATTTCCGCGGCGTTCAACCGTATGCTTGCGCGCATCCGCGCGCTGATGGACCAGATCGTGCAGGAGCAGGAGAAAAAGCGGCTTTACGAACTGAACGCCCTGCAGGCGCAGATCAACCCGCATTTTCTCTATAACACGCTCGATTCCATCATCTGGATGGAGGAGCGCGGGCGCAACCGCGAAGCCATCGTGATGGTTTCGTCGCTGGCAAAGTTTTTCCGCATTTCCATCAGCAAGGGGCGCAGCGAAATCACCGTGCGCGAGGAGCTGGAGCAGGTGCGCAACTATCTGATTATCCAGAAGATGCGCTTCAAGGACAAATTCACCTATGAAATCACCTGCGACGAGGCTGCGCTCGGCGAAACGACCGTGAAGCTGATCGTGCAGCCGATGGTGGAAAACGTGATCAACCACGCCATCGACGAAACGCAGTCGGAGGCGCTGCATATCTCCATCCACGCGGGCGTGACGGAGGACGAGCTGATTTTCACCGTCGCCGACGACGGCGTGGGCATGCCGCCCGAGGTGGTGGAGCAGCTGCTCGTGGCCCCTGCGGGCAAGAGCGGCATCGGCATTAAAAACGTGCACGAGCGCATTCAGCTGACCTACGGCGAGCAATACGGCCTGAAAGTGGAAAGCGTCGAGGACGAAGGGACGACCGTCACCATTCGCCTTCCGCGCACGAAGGGAGGCGAAGCCGGATGAAAAAAGTGCTGATCTTCGCGGCAGTGATCGTCGCGGCGGCGCTGCTGGTGATGATGGTCGGCTTCCGCACGCCGCAGGCGCGCAAGGAGACGGCGCAGCAATCGGTGCTGCTGCTGGTAGAGGACGATACCGGCGCGTATTTCATGCAGCTGCGGCAGGGCATCCGCAAGGCGCTCAGCGAACGGAACTGCAGCCTTACCACGGAGCTGGCGCTGCAATCGGGCCGGCTGAGCACCGAATGGCAGGGGCGCGAATACAGCGGCGCGCTGGTGTTTATCGAGGATGAAGCCGTTCGCCGCTCGGCGCTGGACGCAATGGCGGAAAACCGCATCCCCACCGTGACGATCGACAGCTGGGACGGCCTGCACAGCACCGTCTGCCAGGATGAAACGGCACAGGCGCGGCTGCTGGCCGATGCCGTTGGCGGCGCGGAGCGCGTCTACGTCTGCGGCGGCGGCGAAACGCTGCGGCAGTCCACGCGCATCGCGCTGGGCGAGCGCTTCGCCGAAGAAGGCGCGCCCTCCGCCGGGGAGAACTGCGCGGTCGCGGCGCTCGATCCGGAAGCCGCACAGCGGCTGATCGAAGAAAAATCCGCCGGGCTGTGGGACGCGCCGCTCATCGCCGTCGCGCCGGTAGAGCTGAGCGCCGCATGGCTCGAGAGCGGGCTCGTGCAAGCGCTGGTCATTCCCTCGCCATACGCGGCGGGATACATCGCGGCCTCGCGGGCGCTCTGGAGCGAAGACGCGTCGGAATGGAAATCGCCCGCGTTTATCGTGCGCCCGGAGGACATGTACGACGCGCAGAACGTGAAGCTCGTCTTCCCGCTGCTGAATTAGGAGGCGGTCGCAATGAAAAGGATTCTCTGTCTCGCGCTGGCGCTTTTTCTGTGCGCGCAGGGCGCGTTCGCCGCGGAGCTGACCGTCGGCGTATGCATTTATGACAACACTGACGCCTTCATGTCCAGCATGCGGCTCGATCTGGAATCGTATGCGCAGGGCAAGGCGAAGCTGATCGTCTACGACAGCATGAACGACCAGAACCTGCAAAACGACCAGGTGGACAGCCTGCTGCGCGAGAACGTGGACGCGCTCATCCTCAACCCGGCCGACCGCATGGCGGCGGGGTATCTGATCGAAAAGGCCAAGCAGCGCGGAATTCCCGTTATCTTCATCAACCGCGAACCGATGCCGGAGGATCTGCTCCTTTACGAGAAAGCGTATTACGTCGGCGCGGACGCTTCGCAGAGCGGACGGCTCAGCGGCGAAATTCTCGCCGATTATTTCCTCTCTCACCCCGAAGCCGACAAAAACGGCGACGGCACAGTGCAATATGTGCTGCTGCGCGGCGAGCCGGGCCATCAGGACGCGGAGCTGCGCACGCAATACGCGCTCAAGCCGCTGCAAAGCGCCGGCTTCCGCGTGGAAAAGCTGCAGGAGGATACCGGCATGTGGCAGCGCCAGCTGGCGCAGGATAAAATGGGCACGTTTCTTTCCGCCTGGGGCGACCGCATCGAGTGCGTCATCTGCAACAACGACGAAATGGCGCTGGGCGCCATCGACGCGCTGAAGGCGGCGGGCTATTTCACCGGCTCGGCGTATATGCCCGTGGTGGGCGTCGACGCGACGGCCCCGGCGCTCGAGGCGCTGCAGCAGGGCTCTCTGCTGGGCACGGTGCTCAACGACGGCAAAAACCAGGCGCAGGCGGCGCTCGATCTGGCCATTCTCCTCTCGCGCGGCGAAACGCCCACGGCGCAGAATTTCGGCTACCCCATCACAAACGGGCATTTCGTCTGGATCCCCTACCGGTCCGTCACGCGCGAAATTCTCTCCGCGCAGGGCGGCGGAACCTGACGCAGGCGCAGGCAGAGCGCTTCGGCCGTGTTTTTGCGGCGCAAAGCGCCTTTTTTTCGTCCAGATCCGCCGTTTTTTCCAAAAAACGCTTGCATTCTCAGCCCTTAATATGCTATAATTCTCCGGCAAAACGCACTTCCGCCAATCGGTGCGGGCGTGCCGCGCGAGCGGTGCCGCCCCGAGATGAAGCGGAAGGAGGAAAAAACAAGGAGGAACCCCATGGCTGTTATTTCTATGAAACAGTTGCTCGAAGCCGGCGTGCATTTCGGTCATCAGACCCGCCGGTGGAACCCGAAGATGGCTCCCTACATTTTCACCGAGCGCAACGGCATCTACATCATCGACCTGCAGAAGACCGTCCGCAAGATCGACGAAGCGTACATGTTCATCCGTGACACCGCGATGGAAGGCAAGTCCATCCTCTTCGTGGGCACCAAGAAGCAGGCGCAGGAATCCATCGAACAGGAAGCCAAGCGCTGCAACATGTTCTATGTGAACAACCGTTGGCTCGGCGGCATGCTCACCAACTTCCGCACCATCCGCACGCGCGTTGAGCGCCTCAACAAGATCGACCAGATGGAAGCCACCGGCCAGTTCGACGTGCTGCCCAAGAAGGAAGTCGTCAAGCTGCAGCATGAGCGCGAAAAGCTCGAAGCCAACCTGGGCGGCATCCGCGAAATGAAGAAGCTCCCCGGCGCGCTGTTCGTTGTGGATCCCCGCAAAGAGCACATCGCCGTGGCCGAAGCCCGCATCCTGGGCATCCCGATCGTCGCTATCGTTGATACGAACTGCGATCCGGACGAGGTCGATTACGTGATCCCCGGCAACGACGACGCGATCCGTGCCGTCAAGCTGATCGCCGGCAAGATGGCTGACGCCGTTCTCGAAGGCAAGCAGGGCGAGCAGGCGGAAGCCGCCGAAGCTCCGGCCGCCGAGGCCTGATCACCTCCCACCGACAGAAACTTTATATAGGAGGGACTCCCATGGAAGTTACTGCTGCAATGGTTAAGGAACTGCGCGAGCGCACCGGCGCCGGCATGCTCGACTGCAAAAAGATGCTGGTCGAAGCCAACGGCGATATGGATAAGGCCATCGACCTGCTCCGCGAAAAGGGACTCGCTGCCGCCGCCAAGAAGGCCGGCCGCATCGCCGCCGAAGGTCTTGTGGAAAGCTACATCCACATGGGCGGCAAGATCGGCGTGCTCGTCGAAGTCAACTGCGAAACCGACTTCGTCGCCAACACCGATCGCTTCAAGGCCCTGTGCCACGACGTCGCGATGCACATCGCAGCTGCCAAGCCCGAATTCCTCGATAAGGCCGACGTGCCCACCGACAACCTCGAGAAGGAAAAGGAAGTCCTTCGCGCGCAGGCTCTCAACGAGGGCAAGCCCGAGAAGATCGTCGAGCGCATGGTCGAAGGCCGCATCGAAAAGTATTACAAAGAAGTCTGCCTGATGGAACAGCCCTTCGTCAAGGATCCGGACAAGACCATCCGCGATCTGATTTCCGAAGCCACCGTCGCCATCGGTGAAAAGATCTCCATCCGCCGTTTCGTGCGCTATGAGCGCGGCGAAGGCATCGAGAAGCGCAAGGACGATTTCGCCGCTGAAATCGCCGCCAACCTCGAGAAGATCAAGTAATTTCAAAAAAGCGAAAGGGGACGCCTCATCAGGCGGCCCCTTTTTTCAGGGAGTGAATCGCATGTACAAGCGCGTATTGATCAAACTTTCCGGCGAAGCGCTGGGCGAAAACGGCATTCTCTTTGATTTTGAGCAGATTCATCGCGTCGCGGCGGCGCTCAAGCGCCTGCACGACGAAGGCATTCAGGTGGCCGTCGTCATCGGCGCGGGCAACATCTGGCGCGGCCGCAAGGGGCCTGCCGCCGGCATGAACGCCGTCAACGCCGACAATATGGGCATGCTCGGCACCGCCGTCAACTGCACCGCCATGCAGGATGCTCTGGCGCAGCTCGGCCTGGACGCGCGCAACATGAGCGCCGTGCCCATGCCCCGCTTCGCGGAAACCTACACCACCCGCGACGCCGTCCGCCATCTGGAAAAAGGCCGCGTTGTGCTGTTCTCCTGCGGCAGCGGCTGCCCGTTCTTCTCGACCGATACGGCGGCGGCGCTGCGCGCCGTTGAAATCGAAGCCGACGCCATTCTGCTGGCGAAAAACGTGGACGGCGTATATGACGACGACCCGCGCGTGAATCCCGCGGCGAAGCTACTCCCCGATCTCACCTACGAAGAGGCGCAGCGGCGCGGCCTGAAGGTAATGGATGAAGCCGCCCTCATCCTCTGCAAGGAGAACCGCATGCCCGCCGTGCGCGTGTTCGGCCTCGACGATCCGGACAACATCCTGCGCGTGGCGCAGGGCGAATCGCTCGGCAGCGTGGTGCATCCGTAAATTGCGGATTCGAAAGGCTGTTCTCATCGCCCGCCGTGTGCTATACTGGCGGCATGGGGGACAGCTTTTTTCTTTTGATGTGAACGATGCGAATTTTGCTTGTTGAAGACGATAAGCCCTTGTCTGCGGGCGTTGTCAGAATGCTGGAACAGGAGCATTTCGCCGTCGACGCAGCCTATACGGGCAGCGACGGCCTCGACTGTGCGCTCAGCGGCATCTATGACGCGATCATTTTGGACGTAATGCTGCCGGAAATGGACGGCTTTTCAGTTTTAGAGGCGCTGCGCGCCGGCGGAATCGCCGCGCCCGTGCTGATGCTCACCGCCCGCAGCGGCCTGGAGGACCGCGTGCGTGGGCTGAACACCGGCGCAGATTACTATCTGCCCAAGCCGTTCGAGCGCAGCGAACTGATCGCCTGTCTCAATGCGATCACCCGCCGCAAGGACGCGCCGCCCGTCCATTCGCTCTCCTTTGGCAACGCGGCGCTGAACCGCGAACAGGCCGCGCTGACCTGTGGGGAAACGGGCAAAATCGTCAAGCTGTCGGCAAAGGAATTCCAGCTATTGGAGTTTTTCATGCGCAATCCCGGACAGGTGGTGCCCAAAGAAACGCTGCTCGAACGCGTATGGGGCTTTGAAAACGAAGCGGAATACAACAATCTCTCCGTCTATCTGACCTTTCTCCGGCGGAAAATCGCATTCGTCGGCGCGAATATTGAAATCAGGGCCTCTCGCGGATTGGGCTACTCGTTGGAGGAAAAAACATGATTGCAATGCTTCGGAGAAAAATCACCGCGGCGGCAATCTGCGCGCTGCTGCTGATCTTCGCCGCCGTGGTCGCGTCCATCAACGTCGCTTACCGGCAGACGCTCCGCAGCCAGATTTCCCAATCGCTGCAAATTCTGACGGGCGATTCCGCGCAGAGCGCGCCTTCGCAGCCGCGCACCCGCAGCGGGCTGCCCGCCGTGCGCGCTTCATCGCTCTCCCGCGTCACCGATTACTGCGTCATCCGGCTGGACCGGGAAGGCGCCGTTCACGAATGGAAGAGTGAAAACGCCGAAGCATATACCAACGAAACCGTTTCCGCGCTCGTGAACGCCATTCAATCCTCCGGCCGCGAAGAAGGCTTCGCCGGCACGCAGGCCTACCGCATGGAAGCGCGCTCCTATGGCTCGATTATCGTCGCAATGGATGTGAGCGTTGAAATCGCCTATGCGCGCATTCTGCTGCGCATCACGCTCATCGTCGGCGCGGCGGCCTGCGCGCTGCTGTCGCTGCTGGCGTTCCTGCTCATCCGGCATATGCTGCTGCCTGTGCAGGAAGCCGTGACAAAGCAGCAGCAGTTTATCTGGGATGCAAGCCATGAACTGAAAACGCCGCTGGCCGCCATTGCGGCGAACGCGCAGGCGCTGGAAAAGGATCTGGGCGGCAACGTCTATTTCGGTTATATCCTCTCAGAAATCCGCAGCATGAACGATCTGGTGCAGAACCTGCTCGTGCTGGCCCGCATGGACGCAGGCCGGCAGCAGGTCGCCTTCGAGCGGTTCGATCTGGGCGCGGCGCTGCTCGAAACCGTGCTCCCGATGGAAAGCCTCGCCTTTGAAATGGGCAAGACGCTCGAACCGAACGTCTCCGAGGGCATTTTCTATCATGGCAATCAGGCGCTCGTCCAGCAGCTTGCAGGCATCCTGCTGACGAACGCGCTGCAATACTCCGAACCGTCGGGAAAGGTCACGCTGTCTCTGGCGGCGCATGGGCGCCGCAGAATGATCCGCGTCCACAACACCGGCAGCTATATCCCGCCCGAGGAGCGCACAAAGATATTCGACCGCTTCTATCGCGCGGACGCTTCGCATTGCCGGAGCGACGGCGGCAGCGGCATCGGGCTGGCCATTGCGCAGAGCATCGCAAAACTGCACCGCGGCGCTCTCCTCGTCGAAAGCGACCGGCAGACCGGTACGGCCTTCACCGCCATCCTCGAAGATATTTCCTGAAAAAGTTTTTCGACTTCAATCTTCATTTAAGGATTCTCCTTTATACTCCGTCTTGTTTCAGGGAGCTGGAACCGCGAAGGCCCCTCGGTCTCGCGAAATCGTTCTCATTAAAGGAGGATTTTTACAATGAAAACCATGAAAAAAGCTCTTTGCTGGATGACCGCCGTCTGCCTGCTGCTGGCAAGCGCAAGCTGTGCGCTGGCGGAGGGAAGCAATGCAAAAGCGCTGAAAAACGGCCTTGCGAACGGCGCGGTCAACGGCCTCGCTTCCGGGCTCAAGGACGGCGCGAAGAACGGCCTCGCTTCCGGACTGAAGGATGGCCTCAAAAACGGCCTTGTCAACGGTACCCTGAAGTAATTTTTGCAAAAGGCGTCGCAGGGAGAATAGGGAATCCATGTGAAAGCCAGAAGGCGGGCATGCAGCCCGCCTTTTTTGCATTCCTTTCCAATGCCGCGCCGCTCCCCTCTTTCGGCGCGCTGCGCCGAAAATATGCCCGCCTATAGGCCGCAGCTTATGCATGAGATACATGGTTTGGTTTGGCTTTGCGGCGCGTTTCGGCTTGTTTCCAGTGCAATAAATACGGTATAATTCGTTTAGAAGCACGCGGGCATGTTTCCCGCCGAAAGGAGAAAACCTATGAAACTGACAGCAGCCGGCGCTTTTATCCGCGACGGGCGCGAGCGCGTGTGCGATGCAGCGCTCAGCGCCGAAGAAGCCAGAAAGGGGACCATCGCCTGGCGTATCCTGCAAAAGCACAACGTGGGCGGCGATGAAAAGAACCTGCGCATCCGCTTTGACAGCCTCACAAGCCATGACATCACCTATGTGGGCATTCTTCAGACGGCGCGCGCCAGCGGCCTGACGGAGTTTCCCGTGCCCTACGTGCTCACCAACTGCCATAACAGCCTGTGCGCCGTGGGCGGCACCATCAACGAGGACGATCACCGTTTCGCGCTCAGCGCCGCGAAAAAATACGGCGGTACCTACGTGCCCGCGCACCTGGCCGTCATTCACAGCTATAACCGCGAAATGATGACCGGCTGCGGCCGGATGATTCTCGGCTCGGACAGCCACACGCGCTACGGCGCGCTGGGCACGATGGGCGTAGGCGAGGGCGGCGGCGAGCTGGTCAAACAGCTGCTGCGCCACACGTGGGATATTCCGGTGCCCGAGATCGTCGGCATTCACCTCACGGGCGCGCCGAAGCACGGCGTGGGGCCGATGGACGTGGCGCTGACGCTGGTGGCCGCGCTGTTCCCGAACGGATTCGTGAAAAACCGCGTGATGGAATTCTTCGGCGAGGGCATAGCGAGCCTGCCGGTTGAGTTCCGCAATGGAATCGACGTAATGACGACCGAAACCGCCTGCCTTTCGAGCATCTGGCAGACGGACGACGCGGTGCGGGAGTATTATCGGATTCACGGCCGCGAGGCGGCCTATGAGGCGCTTGCGCCGCTGTCCATCGCCTATTACGACCGGCTGGTGGAGCTGGATCTGTCCGAAGTCGTGCCGATGATCGCGCTGCCGTTCCATCCCTCCAACGCGATGCCCATCGCCGAATTCAAGCAGAACGCCGAAGCCATTCTGCGTGAACTTGACGCAAAGGTAAAAGAACAGTATCCAAAGCTGAGCATGCCCTCTCTGACCGAAAAGCTGCGCGGCGACGGCTTCCACGCCGATCAGGGCGAAATCGCCGGCTGCGCGGGCGGCACATACGACAACCTGTGCATGGCCGCGAATATTCTCTCCGGCAAAAGCATCGGCGACGGCGCGTTTACGCTGAACTGCTATCCCGGCAGCATGCCGGCGGCGCTGGCGCTGCTGCGCGCGGGCGAGACGGACCGGCTGCTTTCGGCCGGCGCGGTGATGCGCGAATGCTTCTGCGGGCCTTGCTTCGGCGCGGGCGATACGCCCTCGAACGGCTCGTTCTCGCTGCGCCACACCACGCGCAACTTCCCCAACCGCGAGGGCAGCAAACCCGGCGAGGGTCAGCTCTCTTACGTCGCGCTGATGGACGCGCGCTCCATCGCCGCCACGGCCGCGCGCGGCGGTCTGCTCACCGGCGCGGACGAAATCGATTTCGACGAGACGATTCCTCCGTATGCGTTCGACGCGGGCGTATACGAAAAGCGCGTGTTCAGCGCGGCGAAGCCGCAGCCGGAAGCCGAATTGCAGTTCGGTCCGAACATCCGCGACTGGCCGGAATTCCCGGCAATGAAGCGGCACCTGCTACTGCGCGTGGTATCGGTGCTCGACGATGCGGTAACGACGACCGACGAGCTGATTCCCTCGGGCGAAACGAGCTCCTTCCGTTCCAACCCGCAGCGGCTGGCTGAATTCGCGCTTTCGCGCCGCGATCCGGGCTACGTCGGCCGTGCGAAGGCGGCGGCAGTCGAGCTGCCCGGCGAAATCGAGCAGGTGCTGGCAAAGCTTCCGGAGCGCTTCGCGCCGGAGGACGTGCTGACCGGTTCCACCATCTACGCCAACAAGCCGGGCGACGGCTCCGCCCGCGAACAGGCTGCCAGCTGCCAGCGCGTACTGGGCGGCGCGGCGAACCTCGCCCGCGAATACGCGACGAAGCGCTACCGCTCCAACTGCATCAACTGGGGCATGCTGCCCTT
>SFFS01000063.1 GCA_004557805.1 Clostridiales bacterium
TCTCCTGTACTGGTTCAGATTGAAGTCGCAGAGGAACTGTGGGGTCCGCATATAGTAGCTGTCCCAGAAGAGCTTCAGGCTGATGTTCCCCGTTCCGATGCGCTTGTATCCGTCGGCGAACCGGGCATCCACGCCATATCCGAAGGAGTAGAACGTATCGCGGGGTTCCAGGGGGTTGTCCTGGACGACGAACGCCCCCTGGCAGAAGAAGGCGCGCCGGCCGTCCTCCCTGCGATGATCGTGCTGCCGCTGCTTCTGAGCCTGGCGGGCTTTTATCTTTCCGAGCAGCAGAACAAGCTGGTGGACGAAATGGAAATGGGCGGCGACCGCGCCGCCGCACTGTCGGCCATGAACGCCGGGGTGAACCTGGTGGAGGTGGTTTCGCTGTTCGCATCCTCCGCGCTGGCTGCGGCGGGCGCGGGCGCGAGCTTTACGCTGTGCGGCGCGCTGATCGCGGCCGGAGCGCTGATCTATCTATTCGCAAAATAATTGCAGGAGCCAAACGACATGGACGACACAATTCTCCGCACCCCGCAAAAGGTTCGCTCGGAACGGACGCAGAACGCGCTTTACGAAGCCGCGTGCACGCTCATGCACGATTACGGCTACGATTATCTGACCGTACAGAACATCTGCAAGCTGGCCGGCGTAACCACCGGCGCGTTCTATCACCACTTCCGCAGCAAGGACGATATTCTCTGCCTGTTCCTGAACAAGGGCTACGACGCATTCATCGAGAACCGCAGCGTCCGGCTGCCCGAGGACCCGCTCGCGCGGCTGACGGAGCTGTGCGTGCTCTACGCCGCGCACAACGAGTCCAACGGCGTGGAGTTCGTTTCCAACTATTACTCCACAAAAAACAAGCCGCTCAACACCATCGGCCTGTGCCCGGAGGAAATGTACGTCTCCTCCAATTACCGCGCGCGGTATGACAGTCTGGAGGCCGCAAAGGCGGCCGGACTGATCCCCGCGGATACCGACACCGTTTCGCTGAACGAGGATATCTGCTCGCTGACGAAGGGCATCATCTTTGACTGGTGCCTCAGCAGCGGCGGTTTCGATCTCACCAGCCGCATCCGCCGCATGGTCGACCGGTTCATGAGCACGTACCGCATACAGAATAACGGCGAAGCCGGTTCAAAATAACTTCTCTGTGCAAAAGGGCGCGGCCCGCGGAAAACCCGCAGGCCGCGCCTTTATTTTCGCGTTCGATCAGTTATCGCTCACAACGGTCAGACCGGCAATGCGGCCGTTGGCCAGACAGTCGGCGATGGCGTTGCCGCCGAGACGGTTGGTGCCGTGGAAGCCGCCGGTCACTTCGCCGGCCGCGTACAGGCCCTCGATCCAGCTGCCGTCCTCGCGGAGCACGTGGGTGTCAACGTCCACGCGCACGCCGCCCATGGTGTGATGCACGGCGGGGCTGCGCGGGCAGGCATAATAGGGGCCGAAATCCTCGATGAGCGCATGCGTGTTGAACACGGTGCGGCCGAATTCCGGATCATATCCGCTGGTCACGGCTTCGTTGAACTTCTTCACCGATTCGACAAGCACTTCGGGATCCATGCCCAGCTGCTGCGCCAGTTCTTCAAGCGTATCGGCGCGATAGACCTCGCCCGCCGCTACCAGATCGTCGATGTGCAGGCCATAGGAATTGTAGCCGTTCTCGTCCAGGTCGTCGTTCTGGGTGGAAGAAATGATATAGAAGACGCCGTCCGTCTGCTTGAGCGCGGCGGCCGCCAGCACGTCGCGGCGCTCCGTCTCGTTCACGTAGCGCTTGCCTTCCTTGTTGACGCAGATGCTCGTCGCGTCGCCGACATGCGCGTCCAGCGCGCCGGTTTCCGGATCCGCGATCGCCAGCAGCTGAATCTTGTCCATGCCGACCAGCTGCGCGCCCACCGCTTCGGCCATGACGATGCCGTCGCCGGTGATGGCCGGGCTGTTCGTGGTGGGGATGTTCTCGCCCAGATCCTCCCAGATGGTGTTGTACTTCTGACGCATTTCAACGTTCGCGCTGAAGCCGCCGGTCGCGAGGATCACGCCCTTGTTGGCGGTGAAGTTGTAGGTTGTTCCGTCCGCGCCCTTGCCGGCCGCGCCGGTCACCCTGCCGTCCGTCACGGTCAGATCGGTCGCCTGCACCTCATAGAGGATTTCAACGCTGAGGTTTTCCTTCTCGATCTGTTTGGTGAACACCTCGATAAAGCCGATGCCGCTCTTATAGGTCTGGCTCATCTGCGCGCGCGGCCAGAGCGAACCGATAACGGCCACGGAATAATCGCGCCAGTCAAAGCCCATTTCCTTCAGCCATTCGAACGCTTCGGGCGCGTTGAGGCACATGCTTTCCACCAGCTCGGGCGTGGCCTCGTAGTCGCCGCCCTTATAGGTCTGAAGCGCGTGGAAGGACGGGCTGTCGAACAGATACGTCGCGCCGGAAGCCTTGTATTCTTCCACTTCCCTGAGCACGGTTTCCTGCCACTTGGCCTGTACTTCGTTCCTGGGCTCTTCGGTGGCCAGTTCCATAACCGTCTCCATCTGCCCTTCGGTCATATTGGCGTTCTGCGCGGTGTAGGTCGCGGCGTTCATGTAGCCGCCGCTGCGCACCGTGTTGCCGCCCAGCGCGGCCGTCTTCTCCACAACGATAACGCTCGCGCCTTTTTCGGCGGCCGCTACCGCGGCGGCCATGCCCGCGCCGCCGCCGCCCAGGATGATCACGTCGGCAGTCTTGTCAATCTGTTCAGTGGAAACTTCCTGCTCGATCGCAACGACCCTGAGCGCTTCCGCGTCGCCGCCCGCCTTCACGACCGCGTCCGCCACGGCTGCCACGATGCCGTCGCTCGTCAGCGTCGCGCCGGTGATCGCATCGACCGCCAGCGACTGATATTTCACGATTTCCGCCGGAATGCGCTCGATGGGCGCGTCGCCGATGCCGGGCGTTTCGCTGTGAGAAACAACCTCAACGGCTTCAATCGCGCTGTCGGAGAACATGACGGACACGACGATATCGCCGTTGCGGCCCGCGCCCATTCCTTCGTAGGCGCCCGCGTTGTAGCCCTCAGCCGCCGCAAACGCAGTCAGTCAGGCTCAGCGCCAGGCAAAGGCACAGCAGCATGGATACGAACTTCTTCAAGAAAATACCCTCCTTTTGCGATTCACACTACGCTACGTATTCATTACATAATGCATTATGTTTTATGGAGTCAGTATACCGTCTCTCCCCTGCGCTGTCAATAGTTTGTCAAAAATTTTTCTTTGAAGCGTTTTGCGCCCTTTGCGTAAAATAAAAAAGCGCTCTGCCGCAAGCGAAGCGCTGATAGAACTTTGGATTCTCCGGCGCGGTTAGGCCCCCGCGGAAAATCCATCTCTGTTTTAAGGCAATACCGTATCATTCGCATGAAGGATGGCGAGATGAATTTGCGCCGGATGCGAATTACAGATTTCGCAGGCACAACTTTCGGTACGTCAAGAAAGTCGCAAGCAGCAGACGGCGCAAGATTGCCTTAATTTTGATATGAATACGTCAAAGGAGTTCTTCCGTGCCGAGCAGAAACTTCCGAATAATGCGATTCCAAATTCGATATGATTTCGTCGTCGTATTTCCCGCTGTATGCTTCAATTCTCATCGCCGTTTCCTGCATTTCATATAGAATTGGGCGCCTTTCTTCTCCGCCGCCGCAATGTCCATTCCGGCGCATTGCAAAAACTGCTGAATTGTCCCAAAGCTCTGCCTTCCCCGCTTGACGACGCCATAGACGGTATGAATTACGGTGTCCTTCACGCGGATATCCAGTTCGATCTCAAAAGGCTCCGGATATGCGGAATCGATCTCCGTATCCCATATGCAAATGCATCCGCCTCTTTTCAGCACGCGCGCCGCCTCCCCAAGCGCTCTGCGCTGTTCTTCCTCCGTCATATACATCAGCGAATAGAAAAAGGTCACGTTATCAAACGATTTATCGGGAAGCTGCAAATCCGCCGCGTCCATGCGCCGTTTCCGGCAGCAGTCCGGCGCCTCGTCCAGTTCCTCCTGCGAAATATCGATCGCGAGCACCCTTTCGCCGTAGGCCCGGCCGATAACGGCCTCTCCCCCGCCGCCTATATCGAGAATTGAACCGGCCAGTTCGGCACGTATTTCTATCATCTTCGCCCTCGCCAATTCCGCCGCTCAAAGCCCGATTTTGCCAATCAGCACCACGATACCGGCCACCGCAAGCGCAATGACCAGATACAGCGCTGTAGCCAGCCCGCGTTTGACGATTACGGTTTTCCACGGCTTTACATACGGAACGCCCTCCATCCCCTCAATGGCCCAGATTTTGCCATGGCCCACCCATAACCTGTCGATCACAATCCCGTCAAACCAGTTCATGACCACAAGAAAAAGATACGCCTGAAGATATGCGGTTTTGAAATCCGTCACATGGTTCCAGACGGAAAGAATCGCCGTCAGAGCGGCAAGCATGACGATGCAGAACGGGATCATGAAGCGCTTCCCCTTCTTCATTACAGCGTCCTTCTCGGCAATCCCCCGCCTCTGCGCCTCGTCAATATATTTCTCAGGATAAAAATACAGACAGTTCCGCCCGCTGTTTCCCGCCGCGCATTTCACCAGCAGAAAAAACAGCAGACAGTACAAAGCCATTTGCAGCAGCATTTCACTATTTCTCCTTTTTCGTCCGGCTGAAGTTCAGTTTTCGTTCAGTCGATTCAATATTCTTATCGTATCATATCTTTCCCCGCATGCCATGCATTTCCAGTCGCAACTGCTTTTCTTCGCTCTCCTGTGGAGGAAATCCAATCTGCCTCCGCACAGCGGGCAGGGCTGCGGCGTTCCGTTCCAGGGGCTTTTCAGGAAGCGCACCGCCTCCTCCCGGCTATCCATTTTCAATTCTGTCAGAATCTCTTTTTCCATCGTCGTCCGCCGCTTTTCTTTCTCTTTTCCTGCGCACACAATAGCACAAAACCGCGCAGAAGTCTATCGATCATGCCGGCACAAAAAGCGTCTTTCTTCAAAAAAACGCAGAAAACCCCTTCTTTCGCAAAAGAAGGGGCTTTTCCATCAATCCCAACGTTATTTCTTCTTGGCCCCGCCGCCGAGATACGCCTCGCGCACGCGCGGATCGGCCAGCAGCTGCTCGCCGGTTCCTTCCATGGTGATGCTTCCGGTTTGCAGCACGTATGCGTAATCGGCGCAGCGCAGAGCGGTGTTGGCGTTCTGCTCGATGAGCAGAATGGTCATTCCCTCCTCCTTCAGCCGCCTGATAATGGTGAAAATATCCTTCACGACCAGCGGCGCAAGGCCCAGCGAAGGTTCGTCCATCATCATCAGCTTCGGGCGCGCCATCAGCGCGCGGCCAACGGCCAGCATCTGCTGCTCGCCGCCGGAAAGCGTGCCGGCCATCTGCCAGTGGCGCTCCTTCAGGCGCGGGAACATTTCGTAAACGTACTCAATCGCCCGCTCGATGCCATCCGCATCCTTACGCAGATACGCGCCGATGCGCAGGTTCTCCAGTACCGTCAGGTTCGGGAACACGCGCCGGCCTTCCGGCACAAGCGCAATGCCGCCGGAAACGATCTGCTGCGTGTCGAGCGTGCGAATCTCGCGTCCCTCAAAGTTGATCGAACCGCTCTGCGACGGCACAAGGCCGCTGATCGCGCGCAGGGTGGTCGATTTTCCGGCGCCGTTGGCGCCGATCAAAGTGACAATCTGCCCTTTATCGACCGAAAACGAAATGCCCTTGAGGGCTTCAATGCCGCCATAGCTGACCTTCAGATCCTTTACCACCAGCAGGCTCATTCTTCATCCACCCCCAGATAGGCAGCGATTACGTCGGGGTTATCCTGAATTTCCGCAGGCGTGCCCTCTGCGATCTTCTTGCCGAAATCGATCACATAAATGCGATTGGAAATGCCCATGACCAGATCCATATGATGCTCGATCAGGAAAACGGTCAGGTTGAACTGCCGCTGAATTTCCACAATAAACTTCGCCAGCTCCACCGTCTCCTGCGGGTTCATGCCGGCGGCGGGCTCGTCGAGCATGAGCAGCTTCGGCTTCGTCGCCAGCGCGCGCGCGATTTCCAGACGGCGCTGCTTGCCGTAGGGCAGCGAGGTCGCCAGTTCGTCCTTTTCGTCCGTCAGGCCGACGATCTCCAGCAGCTTCATCGTCTCCTCGCGCATGGCGCGCTCTTCGCGCCAGTTCAGGTGGAAGGTGGCGGTAAAAACGTTGCTCTTTCTGCGGCAGTGCATGGCGATGAGCACATTCTCGAACACCGTCTGCGTCCGAAACAGGCGGATGTTCTGGAACGTGCGCGCGATGCCGCGCTGCGTAATCTTATCCGGCGTCAGCCGCAGGACCTTCGTATACTTGTCGTTGTTCTCGCCCGCATAGAGCTTTTTCATCTTACCCTGCGGGTGGTTGGCCGCAATCTGCTCGCCGTCGAACCACACTTCGCCGTTCGTCGGCTCGTACACGCCGGTGATGCAGTTGAAGATGGTCGTCTTGCCCGCTCCGTTCGGGCCGATCAGCGCGACGATTTCCCCCTCGTTCACTTCCATCGACAGGTTGTTGACGGCGACGACGCCGCCGAACTGCATCGTCACGTCGTTGACCTTCAGCACATTTTTGCTCATTTGACCGCGCCCTCCTTCCGCTTTTTGCCGCCCGTCAGCCAGGAAAGGCTCAATTCCTTATCGCCCATGATGCCCTTGCGGAAGAACAGCACCACAATCATGATTACGATCGAGAACACGACCATGCGGAAGCCCGAGCGCAGCAGCGGCACCTGCACGCTGCCGATGAACTGCTCAACGTCGAGGAAGCGCAGCAGCCATTCGCTGCATGCGATAAACAGGAAGCTGGCGATCACCGAGCCGGTCACGGAACCCATGCCGCCGATTACGACGATCAGCAGAATCTCATACGTCATCGAGGATTTGAATGCGTTCGCCTGCACCGTCGTCTGATACATCGCCAGCAGCGCGCCGCCCACGCCCGCAAAGAACGAGCTGATGACGAACGAAAGCTGCTTATGCAGGAACAGGTTGATGCCCATCGCCTCGGCCGCCACTTCATCGTCGCGTATGGCCTTGAACGCGCGGCCATACGAAGAATGAATCAGCAGCAGGATAATCGCGATGCAAACCGCGACCACCGCGAACGGGAACAGCACCGTATCAAACGTGGGGAATTTGCGCAGCAGGTTCGAGCCGTTGGTAACCGGCCCGAGCTTATCGTACTGGAACAGCGCGCGGATGATCTCCGCAAACCCCAGCGTGGCGATGGCCAGATAGTCGCCCTTCAGGCGCAGCACCGGCAGACCGATGAGGAACGCGAAAACTACGGCGGCTACGCCCGCCAGCACAATCGCGGGCAGCACCGGCAGCGTGAACTGGACAAGACCGCCGTCAAAGTACTGATAGACCTGCGCGCGCGCTTCCTGCGGGATGGTGAAAATGGCGTAAGTGTACGCGCCGATGAGCATGAACCCGGCCTGCCCCAGCGAGAACAGCCCGGTGAACCCGTTGAGCAGGTTCATCGAAACCGCGATCAGCGCATAGATTACGCCCTTTTTCAGCACGGTGATCAGCATCGAGCCGTCGCCCAGCGCCGTCTCCAGCGCATACAACCCCGCGAACAGCGCCGCCACGAGCGCCAGTCCCAGCGCCGCGCGCCGCACTTTTTCCCGCGCGCACAGCGCGCATACCGCAATCGCCGCCCCCAGCGCGGCCAGGAACGCGCCGAGCGCCACGCCGTAATGCGCGTTGCGATAGAGGAACAGTTCCGTCGCGTCGCTGCCCTCGACGGTCAGCTCGTCGAGATGCTTGTCGATGTTTTTGAGAATCTTCGCGCGATTGTTTTCGGCCAGATGACTTTCCTTGACGAAGCCGCTCGCGCCGATGCGCTCCACCAGCCCCGCAATGCCGTTGTCCGCGCCCTTGCAGGCCGCGAACATCACGCATCCGGCGGCGACCAGCAGCAGGGCAAGAACGATTTTTACCGCTTTCATCTTCTTACCCCTCCTTTAAACCTTCTCGCTCGTCTTTTCGCCGAACAGGCCGGTGGGCCGGAACAGCAGAATGACGATCAGAAGCGCAAATGTAAACGCGTCGGAGAACGTCGTCAGGCCCAGCGCCTTGATGATATTCTCGCAGATGCCGATGACGAACGCGCCGATTACGGCGCCGGGGATCGACCCGATGCCGCCGAACACGGCCGCAACGAACGCCTTCAGCCCCGGCATCGCGCCGACGGTCGGCGTGACGGTGCTGTAATTGGTAAAATACAGCATCGAGCCCACGGCCGCCAGAAACGAGCCGATGATGAACGTCATGGAAATGACCGAATTGATGCGAATGCCCATCAGCTTCGAGGTTTCAAAATCCTTGGAAACGGCGCGCATGGCCATGCCGATCTTGGTATGGTTGATCAGCTGCACCAGGCCGATCACCAGCGCCACCGTCAGGATGGGCGTAATGATCGTGACCACTTTCGTCGTCGCGCCGCCGATGGTGATGGAATTGGAAATCCAGGGGATGCTCGGATACTGCTTGGCAAGGCCACCCGTCACATACCACATCAGATTCTGCAAAAGGTAGCTTACGCCGATGGCCGAAATCATAATGGACATACGCGGCGCAGACCGCAGCGGCTTATACGCCACGCGCTCCACCGTGAAGCCCAGCAGCACCGTCAGCACGATCACCAGCGGAATCGCCAGCGTCAGCGGCATCGTCGCGGCAATATACACCATGAAAAACCCCGCGGCGGTGAAAATATCGCCGTGCGCGAAGTTAATCAGCCGCAGAATGCCGTATACCATCGTATAGCCGACGGCGATCAGCGCGTACTGTCCTCCGACGGAAATGCCGGCCAGCAGATAGGGCAGATTCCTGCCGAAAAATCCCATAATCGCGTCCCCCTTACGGCCGCAAGGGCTGCAATGCCGCAGCCCTCACGCCCCATATAGCCGGGGATGGGAGCAGCGCCCCCATCTCCCCTATGCGTCTGTCGTTATTCCGCTACGCCCTGAACCTTGACAAATTCCCAGGCGAGCTCGTCGGTCTTGGCCTGCTTGATGAACGCCTGATCGCGGATGGCGTCGCCGTTCTCATCGAAGGCGATGGCGCCGGTCACGCCGGTGTAGGTCACGTCGGCCATCACGTCCGCGATGTCCTCCGGATCGACGCTGCCCGCAGCCTTGATCGCCTCGACGGCGACCATGTAGTCGTCATAGCCCAGCGCGGACACGGCCGCGATAACGTCGTTGCCGCCGTTGTTGGTGAGGTTCTGGCTGTCGGCGTTGAGCCATGCCTTGAAGCCCTCGACGAAATCAACCGCGGAAGCGTCGTGCTCGTCGAAGAAGTCGGTCACGCACACGGTCAGTTCAGAGCCCTGCACAGCCTCGAGGATAACGGAAGAAGCCCACGTATCGCCCGCCAGGAACGGGATCTTCACGCCGGCGGCGGCCGCCTGGCCGAGCATCAGCGAAGCATACGTCGTAGAGGTGGGCATGAAGATGACGTCCGCGCCCGCGTTGACCGCGTTGGTGATATAGGCGGAGAAGTCGCTGTTGCCCTCGAGGAAGGTTTCGGAAATCACTTTTCCTCCGAGCGCTTCAAACGCCTCGGTGAAATAGTTGCCCATGCCCGCGTCGTAGTCGTTGCCCAGCTGCGTGAGCACGTAGGCGGTCTTCGCGCCGTACTGTTCGGCGGCGTAGTTGGCGTTGACCGTGCCCTGGAACGGATCGAGGTAGCAGATGCGGTAATAGAGCGGGTTGCCCAGCGTGACCTGCGGGTTGGTGCAGGAAGCGCCGATGGCCACGATGCCTGCCGCGTCGAAAATATCGGCCGCCGCAATCGCGCAGCTGGAGCCGTAGGTGCCCAGCACGATCGACACGCCCGCGCTCACCAGAGACTGCGCGGCGGAAGGCGCCTTATCGGTGGAGGACTGGTTATCGACTTCTACCAGTTCAATCTTGTATTCCTCGCCGTCGATTTCCACGGTGGGCACGACGGAGTTGGCGTAATAAATGCCGAGGGTTTCCTGCTTGCCGCCTGCGCCGTTATCGCCGGAAGCGGGTTCATAAATACCAATCTTTACTACGTTTTCGCCAAGCGCGCAGGCCGGAAGCAGCAGCGCGAGCGCAAGAACCATTGCAAGCACTTTCTTCATAAAAGGTTTCCCTCCTTCAAATTTATGTGCTGCATTATACTCGCGTTTCGTCGTTTTTGCAAGATATTTTTTCGAAAATTCGTTTTCAATGTTTTATTCGAATAATTCCGTCGTTCGCGGACACGTTTTTGCCTGTTTGCGTATTACATTCCTGCATTTCATGCGTTTTAGGGCGAAATTTCGCCTCTTTCCCGCTTCTCCAAAAGAAAAAGTCCGCCAACAGCGGACATATTCCGCGGCCAGCGGCCTTATTTCGCGTTCTGCGCGAAAAAAAATTATTTTATCAGCCTCGCCTTCACCCGCTCGTCAGCCGGGCACATCGGGATCTCCGCCAGTTCCGCAGCCGTCACCCAGCGGATCTCTTCATGTTCCGTCGCCTTCGGCGCGCCCTTGGCGATATCCGCAGTAAAGAAATGAAAGCGAATCTTCCTCTCCGGGTATTCCCATTCGAACTCGTCGTACAGGATATAGACGTTGATTTCAATTCCCAGCTCCTCGCGGCACTCGCGCATCGCGCACGTCTCTGCGCTTTCGTGCGCCTCGCGCTTGCCGCCAGGGAACTCCCACTGATGCGCGCACGAGCCGCCGCCCCCGCGCCTGCAAATAAGGAACCTGCCGTCCTTTTCAATGATCGCCGCCGATACTTCCGTCATGCTCTTTTCCCTTCCTTCGCACTTTTTCGCTCATAAACGAACATATATTGCTGGATCACGCCGCCGCAGCCGGCATACCGCTCCAGCGGGAACCCATCCGGATAGTGCGCCGCCAGCGACCGGCGTATCCACGTATCGACCGGAAACGCCGCCATCCGGTGAAACCCGAACAGCATCGCGCACTGCGCCACCTTCGGCCCCACGCCCGGCAGCGCGCACAGCGCCGCGCGAAGGGCTTCGTCGTTCAGGGCGCTCATCGCGCCCAGATCAAGCCGGCCGTCCGCCGCGCGCCGCGAAACCTCCAGCAGATACGCCGCACGGTATCCCAGCCCGCAGGCGCGCAGCGCGTCTTCTTCCGCGCCCGCCAGCGCCTTTGCCGCCGGGAAGCAGAAATACGCGCCCTCGCCGTCCTCTCGCCGCTCGCCGAAGCGTTCGCTCAGCGCCTGCACCGACGCGCGAATGCGCGGGATGTTGTTGTTCTGCGAAACGATAAACGACGCCAGCGCCTCCCATGCATCCTGCCGCAGAATGCGCAGCCCCTCGCCGCAGCGATACGCCGCCGTGAGGAACGCATCGTTTTCCGGGATGCGCGCGCCGATGGCCGCGTAGTCGGTTTCCAAATCGAAATACCCGCGCCAGAGCGCGCCGAACTCCTGCGCGCCGCATGAAAACGCGAACCTCCCCGCTCCCGCCGGGCGCACGGTCAGCCGCCTGCCGAGCGCCGTCAGCCGCACCGCGCCGCCTTCCATTTCTTCAAAGCGGAAGCACTGTCCGCTGCGCGCAATCTGAACGGGGTCGAAATTGCAAAGCATCCGCTCGATCATTCGCGATGCGCCTTCCCGCCCCGCGACAGAGCGTCCCTTTCGCGGCATAGCTCCTCGTGCAGCCTCACGGAATCCCAGCCTGCGTTCGTCTCCGTCAGCACCGCTTTAAGCGCGACGGGCGCAACCCGGTAGCTGCGAAACGCGCGCAGAAACGCGTCCAGCGTCTGCGGCGCGAATCCGGCCATCAGCAGCATTTCTTCCTCAAACGTCTCGCCCGCGAAGGGTTCGTTTTTCTTTTCCTCAAGACCGCACAGCGCCGCAAGCGTTTCGCCGTATTCCACCGGTTCCACCGCGCGGGCGCGGATCTTCAGCCGCGCGCAAATCATCCGCACGGCGGCCTGCCGCGCGGGCGCAAGCCGGTACGTCAGAAGCACCGCCATCGTTTTCATCCTCCGAAGCATATCCTGTCAGGCTGAGTATACGCTCCCGTGCACGCGCCGTCAAGCCGCGCCCTGCGCGGCAAAAAAATTTAAAATGGGCTTGAAAATTCTGTTATAAGATAAATCGCTAAATCACCGTTAAGGAGAGGAACGGACATGAAGAGATTTATCGTCTGCACCGATTCCGGCTGTGATCTGCCGCTGAACGTGCTGGAAGAAAACGGCGTCATTCCCCTGCGGCTGCAATACGAAATCGACGGCCAGTGCTATACCGACACCATGCTGCACGAGGACTGCCACCGGTTCTATGAGCAGATGCGGAACGGCGCCGTGCCCAAGACGAGCCAGATCAACACGCAGCAGTTCATCGACTTCTGGCGGCCGCTGCTGAAGGAAAACCTGCCGATCGTACATATTGCGCTGGGCAGCGGCGTCAGCGGCACCTATCGCAACGGCTGTCTGGCCGTCGAAGCGCTGAAGGAAGAAGCGCCCGAAAGCGAAATTCTGCTCATTGATTCCACGCTCTGCTCCGTCGGCTACGGCATGCTCGCGCTCAAAGCAGCCGAAATGCGCGACGCGGGCAGCACGGCGCAGGAATGCGCCGACTGGCTCAACGCGCACAAATGCGAGATGAACACCTGGTATACCACCAACGAGTTGAAGTACCTCTACCGCAGCGGCCGCGTGAGCCGTTTCGGCGCGATCGTCGGCACAACGCTGAATATCTGTCCCATCCTGAATCTCGACCTGGAAGGGCATCTGATCGTACAGGAAAAAGTGCGCGGCCTGAAGCCCACCATCCGCCGCATTCACGCGATCGTCGGCGAGCTGGCCGTCAATCCGGTGGACTCCGTCGCCTATGTGTGCCATTCGGATATTCCGGAAAAGGCGCGCGAGTTCGGCGAAGGCATCCGCCGCGAATTCGGCTTCAAGGAAATGCGTTACACCTACATCGGCCCGACAATCGGTTCTCACTGCGGCCCGGGGCTGATGGCCGTGTTTTTCTGGGGCAAGCCCCGCACAATGAAGGGCTACAAGGCGGCGGAATAAAATCTGCGCGAGCCGGCGCATCTTTCTTTTCAATACTTCTTAAAAAAAGGCGCGTTCTTCGCGCCTTCAGACTGTCGAAAAAGTCCCAAGGAGAGTTTGAGAGGGCCGCAGCCCTCTCATCTTTAATCATTTTTGGCGACATGCGCCTTCGCACCGGCCACGCT
>SFFS01000064.1 GCA_004557805.1 Clostridiales bacterium
CGGCGTAATACGCCGTAGGCCGATAGAGCTTGAACCACGCCACGCGCAGCGCCATCGTCACATAGGCGACGGCATGCCCCTTCGGGAACATGTATTTGATTTTCTTACAGCTGTCGATGAACCACTCCGGCGTGTTCGCGTCGCGCATGGCCTGCTCCATTTCGGGCTTCAGGCCGCGCCCCTTGCGGACGGATTCCATGGTGGTAAACGCCATTTTCTTTTCGACGCCCTGCATGATCAGCGAGTTCATGATATCGTCGCGGCAGCAGATGCAGTCTTTCAGCTTGGCGACGCCCGCCTCGATGAGGTCGGCCGCGTTGCCCAGCCACACGTCCGTGCCGTGCGACAGGCCCGAAATGCGCACCAGCTCGTCCATCGTGCTCGGATGCGTTTCATCGAGCATGCCGCGCACGAAGCGCGTGCCGAATTCCGGGATGCCGTAGGTGCCGGTGGTACAGCGGATCTGCTCTTCCGTTACGCCCAGCGCCTTGGGGCTGGAGAACAGGCTCATCACGCCCGGATCGTTCAGCGGCAGGAGCTTTGCGTTTTCGCCGGTGAGGCGCTCGAGCATGTTGATCATCGTCGGGTCGTCGTGGCCGAGCAGGTCGAGCTTGACGAGCACATCGTGCATGGAGCCGAAGTCGTAGTGTGTGGTTACCACGCCGCTGTCCGGATCGTCCGCCGGGTGCTGGATGGCCGTGAACTGATAGATTTCATACTGCCGCGGCAGCACGACGATGCCGCCCGGGTGCTGGCCCGTCGTGCGCTTGACGCCCACGCACATCAGCGCCAGCCGGTTCATTTCGGCCTCCGGAACCTGCCTGCCGCGTTCTTCCATGTATTTCTTTACGTAGCCGTACGCCGTCTTGTCGGCCATTGTGCCGATGGTTCCCGCGCGGAACACGTTGCCCGCGCCGAACAGCGTTTCGACGTATTTGGCCGCCGTCGGGCGGTATACGCCCGAAAAGTTCAGATCGATATCGGGCACCTTGTCGCCCTTGAAGCCGAGGAACACCTCGAACGGGATATCGAACCCTTCCCGCAGGCACTCCGTGCCGCAGACGGGGCACGTCTTCGGCGGAAGGTCGACGCCGCAGGTGGCCAGCTCGTGTTTGACGTCGAAATAGCTCCACTTGCAGTCCGGATTTGGGCAGCGATAGTGCGGCGGCAGCGGGTTCACCTCGGTGATGCCGCACATCGTCGCCACGAACGACGAACCGACCGATCCGCGCGAACCGACGAGGTAGCCGTCGGCGTTCGATTTGGAAACCAGCTTCTGCGCGATGGAATACAGCGTCGCAAAGCCGTAGCCGATGATGGAGCCGAGCTCCTTGTCCAGCCGCGCGCTGACGATTTCGGGAAGCTCTTCGCCGTAGCGCTTTTTCGCCTCGCCCCAGCTGCGGTTCTGAATATCGTCGGCCGCGTCGGCCCAGAAGGGCTGGAAGGTTTCCTTTCCCTCCGGATGCTTGGGGAACAGGCGAACCTCGCCCACCTTGTCGGCGATTTTGCGCGGGTTTTCAATGACGACCTCGCGCGCCTTCGCTTCACCCAGATAGCTGAATTCCTCAAGCATTTCGTCGGTGGTTTTAAAATACAGCGGGGCCTGATTGTCTGCGTCGGAGAAGCCCTGCCCGGCCTGCAGGATGGCGCGTGCCTGCGCGTCGCGCGGATGCAGAAAATGCACGTCGCCCGTCGCCACGACGGGGATGCCGCATTTTTCGCCCAGCCGGACGATTTTCCTGTTCAGCTCGCGCAGCTCTTCGTCGTCCTTGACGCGCCCCTCGCGCACGAGAAACTCGTTATTGCCGATGGGCTGGATCTCAAGATAATCGTAAAAGCGCGCGATGCGCGAAAGCGTGGTTTCGTCCTTTCCGTCGAGCACGGCGCGGAACAGCTCGCCCGCCTCACACGCGCTGCCGAGAATGAGACCGTTGCGGTATTTTTGGATGAGCTTGCGCGGCATGTGCGGCCTGCGCGCGAAGTATTCCAGATGTCCGGCCGAAACAAGGCGGTTGAGGTTGGTGATGCCGTCCTGACAGGTGGCCAGGAGGATAATATGATGGCTCTCGCCGATCGCGCCTTCGGAGAAGCCGCTGTTGAGCTCGTTCAGCTTCGTAATGCCGCGCTCCTGCGCCAGTGTCAGCATGCGCGCAAGGCATAGCGCGGTGGCCTTCGCGTCGTGTACCGCGCGATGCGCGTTTTTCAGGCTTACGCCCAGATGCTTGCACAGCGCGCCCAGCTTGAAGCTCTTCAGCTTCGGATACGCGCGGCGCGCGAACGCCAGCGTATCGAGCACCGGGCCGTGCCATTCCAAGCCGCAGCGTTTGAGCTCCTCCCGCAAGAAGCCGTGATCGAACGCCGCGTTGTGCGCCGCGAACACGCCGTCGCCGATGAAGTTCAGGAGCTGCGGCGCAAGCGCCGCGAACGAGGGCTGCCCGTGCACCATCTGGTTGGTGATGCCCGTCAGCTCCGTAATTTTTTCCGGCAGCGGTATGCCCGGATCAACCATCAGCGAAAGGTCGTCCTGCACCTGTCCGTCGCGCAGGCGCACCGCGCCGATTTCGATAATCCGGTCGCGCTTGGCGCTCAGGCCGGTCGTTTCGAAGTCGACGACGATGATGTCGCCCTTCAGCCCGCGATCGTCCGGGTTGAGGACGATGTCCGCATCGTCGATGAGATAGCCCTCGCAGCCGGGGATGAGCTTGATGTTGTTCTTTTTTGCCGCCGCAAACGCTTCGGGAAAGGCCTGCACCACGCCGTGATCGGTTACGGCTACGGCCGGGTGTCCCCATTTGGCCGCCTGCGCGATGAGGTCGCTGGCGGAGGAGATGCCGTCCATGCTGCTCATCTGCGTATGCAGATGCAGCTCTACGCGCTTTTCCTCGGCGGTGTCCTGCCGCTCGGGCGGCGCTTTGGCGGTTTCGATGTCGTTGAGCATGACGACGATATCGCGCGAGAATTTGTCGTACTGGCAATCGCCGCGCACGGTCAGCCACGCGCCGGGCTTGACGGCCGCGCAGATGTTGTTCACGCGCTCGATTTCCTCTGGCGTGGGGGCGGAGGGCGGCGCGTCGCCGGTATCCGCGCCCGGGCGCTTGCGCCGATAGCGCAGGATCGATTTGCAGTTGATGGTGCTGGTATAGTCGGTGAGGGCGAAGGTGAGCAGCCGCATTTCGCCGCCGCGCAGTTCGCGCGTATCCATCGACACCACCGCGCCGCAGATGGCCACGCGCCCGCTGTCTTCCTTCAGGCCGGAAATGGGCAGAATCTCGTCCTTGATCGCAAAGCCCATGATGCGCTGCGGTCCTTCGGGCTTTTTCTTTTCCTGCGTTTCCCTGGCGAGCTGCTGCGCCTGCTGCTGCACGGCCTGCTTTGCGCGCTCTTCCAGCGCGGCCACGCGCGCCTTCTGCGCCTCGATGTCCACGCTGCAAATGAACACCGGCTCGAGCTTCATGCGGAATACGTCGTCCATGATGGCGGCAAGCCGCCTGTCGAGCTCCTTGACACGGGTATAGCGAAGCGCTTCTTCGCTCGGCAGCGACACGATCAGCCGGTCCTCCTCGAAACGCCATTCGGCGTTGCGCAGCCAGGGCTTCACGCCGGGCGACTGACGCGAAAGACAATCGGCGAGGAAGGGGAGATAGGGCGTGATGTCGCGGCGCACATCGTCCGCCAGCGCGGGCGAGCAGACGCGCAGCGACACCTTGAAGCCGCGGAACGCGTTTTGCAGCAGATCGCGCAGACGGAGAAATTCCTGTTCTTCGACAAGTTTGTCTGCAAGGAAGCAGATCAGAAGCTTCGTGCCGTCGCGGCTGACGAGGACTTTTTCAAGCGTCAGATGCGGCACGAGCGAGGCCATGGAGCCCTGCAGCAGAGATTGCCAGTCCATAGATGCGAATATCCTTTCTCAAACAGAGGGAAAGAGGCCGGAGCGAACCCCGGCCTCCTTCCGCATCGTTTTTCCGCCGTCTTATTTGCCGGAAAGCGAATAACTCGTTCTCGTATCCCAATCCCGGCGGATGGTGATCGCCGCCGTCAGATCCGTGTTGTTGTAGACGATGGACCACTGCGTGTTGCTCGTCACGTCGCCTTCCTTGGGCAGCTGCGAGGCGGCCTTCAGCGCGTCCCAGGCGGTTTCTTCGTCCTGCGCGCCTTCGTTTGCCGTCAGCACCGCCTCGATCTTTTCATAGCGCTCCTTGCCGTGGCCGTACACGCCGTTCTTCTGATCGGGCAGCACTTCGTCGGAGTACATCGCGAAGAAGTTCGTTACCGCGCGCACCGGCGTGGCGACCAATTCGCGCGTTTCGCTCATGCAGTCGTATTCCACGATGCGGCCGTCGCCGGAAGCGTCGGTGATGTAGAAGTGATAGTCGCGGCCGCTGGTGGCGAACATATCGTAGCCGCGCAGCAGCTCCACGGCTTCTTCGGTCGTGGCCGCGCGGTCGAGCACCAGGCGGATGGCGACCGTCGTGGCGAGGGTGGGCTTGCCGGTCTGCTGGAACGTCGGCTCGCTGTCGAGCGTCAGCACGGCGATGGATACGCCCTTCTCGTTCAGGCCGTCGAGACAGATGAACGGCGCGGTGAGGCAGGAGAGTTTCGTTTTCAGGTTGTCCGGCGTGTTCGCCGAAATATTATCCAGCGCCGCCGTCGCTACGGAGCGGTAGCCGCCCTTGGGAGCGCAGTAAACGAGCATCGCAGAGGAATCGTTCCTGAAATCGTAGTTGCGGCCCATGCGCACCGTGCCGTCCGCGTCGAGGGCGGTGAAGGCGCTGCATCCGAAGTCGGGCGCTTTCATCTTGATGGGCAGCAGCGGCAGCGATTCCTTCAGCAGCGCGTCGATAAACGACTGGTTATCGTGGATGCCGGCATTCAGAACGCCGTCGAGATTGTAATCGTACTTCACGTCCATCCGATAGAGGTTATAATCCGCGTAATCGGACAGCTTTTCAATCGACGCGATCGATTGGAACCGCGTAAAATAGACGCCGCCGAATACGCAGGCTGCTACGACGATCAGTGCCAGCAGCGCAATCAGGATACGGGAGACGGTTTTCATTTGCAAGCCCTCCTTCTTTTCAAAAAAGCGGCATACGCCGGCTGCGTCGCCTGAGGCATATCCGCTTTTTCTGTCCGCAATGATTATATCAATTTTTTGACGGCGCTTCAAGCGCCTTTGAAAGGTTCTTCCGCGGCGTTTTGCGTCAGGATGCGCCGCCGTGCGCTTTCATTTCCGAGAGCGCTCTTAGAAGCGTCTCCGCTGGATCGCCGCGCATGGCGACGGGCGGCTGTCCCCTGCGGAACAGCGCGAACCCCTCCGGCGCGCCCGCCACGCCGATATCCGCCTCGCGCGCTTCGCCCGGGCCGTTCACCACGCAGCCCATTACGGCTACGCGCAGGCTGCACGTCCAGTCCTTTGTGGCTTCCTCGACTTTTTTGGCGATTCCGGCCACGTCGATGCACGTGCGTCCGCAGGTCGGGCAGGAGATCACGTCAACGCCGCGGCGCAGCCCCAGCGCGCGCAGAATTTCCAGCGCCGCCGCCGGTTCCGCAGCCGGGTCGCCGGAAAGCGAGACCCGCATCGTATCGCCGATGCCGTCGCAGAGCAGCGCGCCCAGCGCGATGGCCGATTTGATCGTTCCGCGCCCCGGCAGCCCCGCTTCGGTTACGCCGATATGCAGCGGATAATCGCATTTCTGCGTCAGCAGCCGGTTGACTTCGATCGTCTCCCGGACGTTGCTGGCCTTTACGGAAATCACGGTGTCGTAAAAACCGGCCTTTTCCAGCATGCGCACGTGATTGAGTGCGCTTTCCGCCATCGCTTCGGGCGAGGGGCGTCCGTATTTGGCGAGCAGCTCCTTTTCGACCGAGCCGGAATTTACACCCACGCGAATCGGCACATGGTGCGCTTTGGCGCAGTCGGCTACGGCGCGCACATGCGCTTCGCCGCCGATGTTGCCGGGATTGATGCGCAGCTTGTGGATTCCGTTTTCCATCGCGCCCAGCGCGAGACGGTAATCGAAATGAATATCCGCCACGAGCGGCACAGGCGACGCGTCCGCCAGTACCCGCACGGCCTTCACGCACGCCTCGTCGTATACGGATACGCGGACGATATCGGCTCCCGCGGCGCGAAGCGCCCTGATCTGCGCAAGCGTCGCTTCCGCGTCGCGCGTGTCGGTGTTCGTCATCGACTGGATGGAAACCGGCGCGCCGCCGCCGATGGCGACGCCGCCGCAATGCACCTGCTTCGTCATTTGAATAACCTCGCAATATCCTGATACATCACGACCGCCATCAGCGCCAGCAGCAGCGCGAAGCCGATCAGAACGACGATACTCTCCTTTTCCGGCGGGATGCGCCTGCCGCGAATCTTTTCCACCAGAAGGAAAATCAGTTTGCTGCCGTCGAGCCCCGGAATGGGCAGAAGATTGAACAGCCCGACGTTTACGCTGATGAGCGCCGCCAGCTGCAGATAGCTGCGGATGCCGCCCGTCTGCGTCTGTTCCTTTACGGCTGTTACCGTGCCGATGGGGCCGGAAAGATTATCGACGCCTTCGCCCTTGAAGATCAGATCGCGCAGGAACTGCACGATCGTCCCCGACATTTCGGCCGTGGTTTCCAGCGAATATTGCAGCGACTGGCCGATGGGGAACCGGTACGGGACTACCTGATACTGAATGCCCACCATCAGCCGCTGATCCGCTTCCGACCAGCGCGGCGTAAGCGAAACGTTCACTTCCTGCCCGCCGCGCTCCAGAACGAACTGGATTTCGTTTTCGCCCGCGTCGGTGATGAACTGCGACGCGTCGGCGGAGGACTGTACCTCTCGGCCGTCCACGCTGACGATGCGGTCGCCGACCTCAAAGCCGGCTTCCTTCGCGGGCAGGCCGTCGAGCAGCCCGCCGATGACCGGCGTGCTCGACCACAGCCCCACGGCGGCGAACAGCAAAAACAGCGCCAGCACCGCCACGAGCATATTGAAAAGCGGCCCGCCGACCGAGATGAGCGCGCGCTTCCAGATTTTCTGGCGCGAATACGCGCCCGGATTGTCCGGCACGCCGCCTTCGTCGTCGGCATAGAAGCGGCAATAGCCGCCGAAGGGCAGCGCCCGCAGCGAGAATATCACGCCGTTTTTTTTGCCCGTGCGCGAAAACAGCTTCGGCCCGAAGCCGATTGCAAATTCCGCCACCGGCACGCCAGTCGCCCGCGCGGCGAGGAAATGCCCCAACTCGTGCAGCATGACCAGCACGCCGAACATGATGATGGCCAGCAGCCAATACAGCAGATTAATCAATTCCAGCCTCCTACTCGGGAGAGTTTATGCGCCCATTCGGGCCAGAATACCCCGCGCCGTGCGCCGTGCGAGCGCGTCGGCTTCAAACACGGCTTCCACCGTGTTCGCAGGCTGCGCGCCTGCGGCTTCGAGCGTGTCGCGGCTGACCTGCCAGATGCGCCCGAACGGGATGCGTTCGGCAAGAAACGCTTCCACGGCGGTTTCGTTCGCCGCGTTGAGCATCGCGCACGCCGCCCCGCCCGCGCGCAGCGCGTCGTAGGCCAGGAACATACCGGGGAACTTCGCGCGGTCGGGCGCTTCGAACGTGAGGCTTCCCGCCTGCGCCAGATCGAGAGGCCTTGCGCCCGTCGTCAGCCGGTCGGGGAAAGCCATCGCGTAGAGGATCGGCAGGCGCATATCCGGCACGCCCAGCTGCGCCAGCACGCCGCCGTCGTCAAACTCGACCATCGAATGCACGATGGACTGCGGGTGAATGAGCACGTCGATTTTCTCCGGCGGCATGTCGAACAGCCAGCGCGCCTCGATGATCTCCAGCGCCTTGTTCATCATGCTGGCGGAATCGATCGTGATCTTGCGGCCCATCGACCAGTTCGGGTGTTTGAGCGCCTGCGCGACGGTTGCGTTTTCAATGTCCTTCGCGTTCCAGGTGCGGAAGGGCCCGCCCGACGCGGTGAGAATGAGGCGCGAAGGCGCGTTCGTGTCGCGCGCGCGCAGACATTGAAAGACGGCGCTGTGCTCGCTGTCGACGGGCAGAAGCGGCTGCTCTGCTTTGCGTGCGGCTTCCGTCACCAGCGCGCCGCCCGCAACGAGCGCTTCTTTGTTGGCCAGCAGCACGCGTTTGCCCGCGCCCAGCGCGGCCATTACGGCGGGCAGCCCCGCGAAGCCTACGACCGAGACGAGCACATCGTTCGCTTCGGCGAGCGTCGCCGCAGCGCGGATGCACTCCGGCCCGAACACCCATTCGACGTCCCGCAGATCGTCGGGGATGCTTTCGGGCTCGACGACCAGCCCGCACAGCTTCGGATGGAACTGCCGCGCCTGCGCGAACAGCTTTTCGGCGCTTGAATGCGCCGTCAGCGCGATAATTTGAAAGCGGTCCGCATGACGGGCCGCTACGTCCAGCGCCTGTGTTCCGATGGAGCCGGTGCTCCCTAACAGCGCAATTTTTCTCATTTGGCTTGCTCCTTATAACAGTTCGGCCAGCAGGCAATAGCCGTAAATGACGATCGTGGTGAACAGCACGCTGTCCATGCGGTCCATCATGCCGCCGTGGCCGGGGAAGAGGTTGCCGTAATCCTTGATGCCGCAGAAACGCTTGATGAGCGAAGCCGTCAGATCGCCCGCCTGTTCGGCTACGCCGCAGAAAAGCCCCAGCAGCAGATAGCCCCACAGCGGAAGATTGGTGCGACCGATGCCGGCCAGCTGCTCGAACGCAAACAGCAAAAGCCCGACCACGACGCTGCCCAGCAGCCCGCCCGCTGCGCCCTCCCATGTTTTTTTCGGGGAAAGGCGCGGCACCATCTTGTGCCTGCCGAAGAACACGCCGGTGAAATACGCGGCCATATCGCCGAAATAGGCGAACAGGAACGCGCAGGCGATCAGCAGCGCGCCGCGCAGCGAGGGCTGCACGCACAGGAACGTCGTCATCAGCGAGAGGGGAACGGCGGCATATGCGGACGCGCACAGCGCGGCCGCCGTTTCCGGCAGGTTCGGCTCCCTGCGGAACAGGTGCGCCAGCAGCACCGCAAACAGCAGCAGCACTTCGTAAATCAGCAGATGCGCGGGCTCGACGAGCGACGCGCACAGCGGCACCAGCGCTGCATAGCCGATGCACAGCCAGCGCACGGGGCGAATTCCCTTTGCGCCGAAGGCGTTGAGCAGTTCAATGCAGCAGAGCACCGAAGCGGCCGCCATCGCGGGAACGAGCAGATAATTCCGCAAAAGCAGGATTACGCACAGCGCTGCGGCTAGGATGCTTCCGGTGATGATTCTCTGCTTCATTTGAGACGCCTCCGTGATTATTTTTCGCTGCGGCCGCCGAAGCGCCTGTCGCGCGCGGCGAAATCGTCAAGCGCCGCGTGGTATTCGTTTATGCCGAAATCGGGCCAGAGGATTTTGGGAAACTGCAATTCGGCGTAGGCCGTCTGGAACGGCAGAAAGTTGCTCATGCGTTCCTCGCCGCTGGTGCGGATGACCAGATCGACGTCCGGCTGACCGGCCGTATCGAGCGCCTGGCGCAGAGTTTCCTCGGTGACCTCCTCCGCGCGCAGCGCGCCCGAAAGCGCCTGCTCGCACAGCTTCTGCGCGGCGCGGCGCAGCTCGTCGCGGCCGCCGTAATTGATGGCGAAGTTCAACTGAAGGCCGGTGCGGCTGGCGGTACGCTCCATGGCGTTTTTCAGCGCGGTGCGCTGGGGCTCCGGCATGCGCTCCACATCGCCCAGAATGCGGATGCGCACGTTGTTGCGATAGAGGTTCTCCACCTCGCGGCCGCAGAATTCGAGCAGCAGCCCCATCAGCACGCCGACCTCCTCGGTGGAGCGCTTCCAGTTTTCGGTGGAAAACGCGTACAGCGACAGCACCTCCACGCCCAGATCGCTGCTTTCGCGGATGATGGCGCGCATTGCTTCCACCCCTGCGCGGTGCCCCAGCGCGCGGGGCAGGCCGCGCTTTTTCGCCCAGCGGCCGTTGCCGTCCATAATGATGGCAACGTGCCGCGGCATGCGCTCAGGCTTCACCCAGATTTCAGGCATTGCGTTCCTCTTTCAGCGCGGTCTGAAAACCGCACACGGTTATCTCGCGGCCGCCGTTCTTTATGCGGACAACGCGAAGCGCGCCGTTCCCAGCGGGGCGGCGCGGCGCGCGGCTTTCGACGATATTCGGTTCAATTCCCGCCGCGCGCAGGCGCTCCAGCGCCTCGTCAAGCGGCAGACCCAGCAGGTTTTCGCCCGTCAAACCGACATGATCTCCTTTTCCTTTTCGGAGGCGATCTTGTCCAGCTCTTTGATCGCGGCGTCGTGAATCTTCTGGATGTCGTTCTCTGCGGACTTCTGATCGTCCTCGGTGATTTCGCTGTTCTTCTTCATCTTTTTGAACTGCTCGACGGCGTCGCGGCGGATGTTGCGCACGGCGACCTTGCTCTCCTCGCAGCTCTTCTTGACGAGCTTGCTCAGCTCCTTGCGGCGCTCCTCGTTCAGCTCCGGAACGATCAGGCGGATGATGCGGCCGTCGTTGGCGGGGGTCATGCCCACGTCGCTCTTCATGATCGCCTTTTCGATCATCGGAATCTGCTTGGGATCCCAGGGAGAGATGACGAGCATCCGCGGTTCGGGCGCGGAGATGTTGCCCAGCTGATTGAGCGGGGTGGGGCTGCCGTAATAGTCAACCGTCACGCGGTCCAGCAGCTGCGGGTTGGCGCGGCCGGCGCGCAGGGTGGAGAAGTCCTTTTTCAGGGCAGCGGCGGTTTTGCTCATTTTGTCCTTTGCATTTTCGAGAATCTGATCCGTCGTCATAATCAATCACTCCTGTTCTGCATGCGCTTTATGCGCCTATTGTACCCTGTTTTTTGACATTGCGCAAGGGGCAATACGGAGGATGTTTTTTATTGCGGCGCGCGGAATGCTTTCAGCCGCGCCCTGCGCGGCAGAAAAAGGCGGCGCTCCGCATAAAAAACGAAGCGCCGCCCGTGCGAAAGGCTTATTTGACCGTATCGCCGTGCTGTCTGATCTGCTCGTTGAGGACGTTGATGTTCCCGCAGCCCATCGTCAGCACCAGATCGCCCGGCTGCCAGTGCGCGCGCAGGTATTGTTCCGTGTCGTCGAAGGTGGGCGTGAGGTGCACGTGCTGGCCTGTGGCGGCGATAGCGTCCACGAGCATCCGGCTGTTGATGTCTCCCGGATCGACCTCACGCGCGGCGCAGATATCGGTGATGAGAATTTCGTCGGCGTCGTCGCAGCAGTGGATGTAATCCTTGAACAGCCGCTTCACGCGCGAATAGGTGTGCGGCTGCATCACCGCCCAGAGGCGTTTGGGGCGCTGCAGTTTTGCCACTGACAACGCGCCCGCCATTTCGACGGGGTTATGGCCGTAATCGTGATAAACCTTTACGCCGTCGGTCACGCTCGTCAGTTCGAAGCGGCGATGCACGTTTTCAAACGTGGAAAGCGCCTGCGCGGCCTTCTGCATGTCCGCGCCCAGCGCGTGCGCGGCGGCCAGCGCCGCCATGGCGTTCATGATGTTGAACCGGCCGGCCACGCGCAGCTTCACCCCGCACACAGGCTGTCCGCGGAAGGAGAGCGTGAACGAGGGCAGCCCTTCGCCGTCGAGCGTCAGGTCCTCCGGCCGCCAGTCGCAGCTTTCGCCGAAACCGAAGCTTTCGCCCCGGCATGCGGCCTGCGCCATGATGCGGCGCACGTTTTCGTCGTCGCCGTTGCCGATAAACACGCCCTGCGGCGGCACCAGCCCTACGAACGTGCGGAAGGCGTTGGCGATGTCGTCCAGGTCTTTGTAATAGTCGAGATGATCTTCCTGAATGTTCAGCACGATCGCCACGGTGGGGTGCATTTCCAGAAAGCTGGAATGGAACTCGCACGCCTCCGCCACGAAGACTTCCTTCGAACCCAGCCGCGTGCTGCCGCCGATATAGTCGTAATCGCCGCCGATATGAATGGAGGGATCCATGCCGCAATCGACGAGGATTTTCGAGAGCATCGCCGTGGTGGTGGTTTTGCCGTGCGTGCCGGAAACGCCGACGGCCTGATCGTAGCCCTGCATCAGCTGCCCCAGCAGCGTCGAGCGCTCCATCTGCGGAATGCCCAGCCGCGCGGCTTCCTGCCGCTCCGGGTTTTCGGGCGAAATGGCTGCGGAGAAGATGACCAGATCCGCGCCGTGTACGTTTTCGGGCCGGTGGCCGATTTTCACGTCGATACCGCCCTCGCGCACCGCGCGCACGTGATAGCTGTCATAATTATCGGAGCCGGAAACAAGGTAGCCGCGCTGCTTTAACAGGCCGGCCAGGCCGGACATGGAGCTGCCGCCGATGCCGATCATGTGCACGCGCTTGCCCTGAAAATCGCGGATCGAAAGATTCATTTGCTGCCTCCCAAACGGTTTATGGCTTATTATACGCCAATAAACCGGGACTCATCAATAGAAATTTACAAAAAACGCGCGAAAAGCCGAAATAGGGGCTGGAAAAGTACGAACATTTTTGCTATAATACCGCCTGATTCTTCGTGAAATGTAAGACTGTACCGCAACAGTGTCGCGCCGCGCGCGCAGGAAGGCAAGAGAGATATGGATCACATCCGCCGCACAGAACGACTGGCCGCCATGACGCAGATGCTCATGAAGTCGCCCAACAAAAGCCTCGCGCTGTCCACGTTCTGCGAAACGTTCGATACCGCGAAATCGACGGCCAGCGAAGATCTGGACATCATTCGCACGGCCATGAAACGCTTCAGGTTCGGCACGCTCGAAACGCTCCCCGGAGCGGCGGGCGGCGTGCGGTTCCGGCCGCTGATCGCGCATGAGGACGGCCTGGCCGCGGTGACGGAGCTGTGCGGGCGGATGAGCGCTCCCGGACGGGTACTCCCGGGCGAGCTGCTGTATATCGCCGATCTGGTGGGCGATCCGGAAACGCTGCTGCGCATGGGGGAAATCGTCGCGGGCGAATACTACGGAGACGAGCCGGATTTCGTTTTGACGATGGAAATGCAGGGCATTCCGCTTGCTATGATGACGGCGCGCGCGCTGGGCGTTCCGGTGGTGATCGCGCGGCGCAGCGTCAAGGCGTATGAGGGCGCGGCGGTACACATCACGTATCCGGTGGGATCGTCATTTAAGACGATGTCGCTGCCCAAACGGCTTGTCCGCGAGGGACAGAAGACGATCATCGTAGACGACGTGCTGCGCACGGGCGGCACGCTGGCCGGCATGCGCAGCCT
>SFFS01000310.1 GCA_004557805.1 Clostridiales bacterium
GATATTCCGCCCGCTGGACGAGCTTCACCGCCGGCAGCGGAGAAAATATCGCCGTCGTCAACGCCGTCGTCGTCTACGGGCCGCGCACGTTCGTCTTTGCCGCCGTCGTGCCGCAGAGCGTCTATCGCGGCGATGACAACGGCGAAAGCTGGTCGGACGAAATCTACAGCCAGATCACGTCGCTGGATCTGTTCGACCCCGACGCGAAGCTCGTCATCGCCATGGAGGACGAGGACAGCGCCGCGTTCAGCAAGCCCGCGGCCAACGTGGTCATCGACGAGGAGGCCGGCGCGTTCCTGCTCACCGCGCTCTCCGATCTGACCTCCGTCCGGCTGGTCAACGTCCGCGCGGACGAGAAGGGACAGCTGAGCGCGGGCGACACGCTGGGCGAATGGGCGAGCCTGAAGGCCGGGCAATCGCTGCGCGTGCAGGCCTATTTCCCCGAAATCATCCCGACGCTGGCCATTGAATACACCACCGCCGAGGGCGAGAGCTGCCTGCGCTTCATCACCGACAGCAAGCTCGACGGCACGCCCATGCTGATTAAGGAATAACGCGCGTCGCTTCATCCGCTCCGATCTGTTCGGGGCGGCTCTTTTCATGCGGCAGCACAGGCGATACTAAATTTTTGACAGCGCACGCCCCTCTGTGCTATAATACCCTCAGCCAATCAACGACAGGAATTTGGAGGACGATATCATGAGCAATTTCTTTGAAACCAACGCCCAGGCGCTGGCCAATTTCGCCCGCGTCTCCCAGAGCGTCGGCGCGCGCGCCGATTATGTGCAGGGCGGCGGCGGCAACACCTCCGTCAAGCTGGCCGGCGGCCTGATGGCCATCAAGGCCTCGGGCTACTGCCTGAAGGACATCCGCGAAAACAAAGCCTACGCCGTGCTCGATTACGCGTCGCTGCGCCGCTTCTATCTGGAGAGCAATCCCGCCGATTTCGAGGACGTCGAGAAGGCCGGCTCCGCCAGGGCGAAGGAATACACGCTGACCGTCGAGGGCCTGGACGCGCTGCGCCCCTCGGTCGAGGCGGGCTTTCACTCGCTGCTGGATACCTACGTCGCCCACAGCCACAGCGTCTACGCCAATCTGGCCGCCTGCTCGAAGGAGTGCGCCGCCATCGTTGAAAAGGCGCTCGCCGGCGCGGATTACACCTGGGGCATCGTGCCCTACACCGATCCCGGCGCGCGGCTGACCTTCTCCATCCGCGATGAGCTGAACCGCGTCGAAAAGGAAACCGGCCGCCGTCCCGCCGCGATTTTCATGATCAATCACGGCCTGATCGCCCACAGCGACGATCCCGACGAGTGCCTGCGCATCCATTCCGACGTAAACGCCCGCATCGCCGCCGCGTTCGGCCTGGCGAGCGACGCCTTCCCCGCCGTATCGGTCAAGTCGGCTGAAAACGGCCTGATCGAGGCCGACGCGCCCTATCTGAGCGAGCAGCTGGCCAAGGGCGATTACACCGAGAAGTTCTTCCTCGAATCGCCGCTCTATCCCGATCAGCTGGTGTTCCTCACAGGCGCGTTCCGCATCGCCGACGCGCTGCCCGAGGAAGGCTGCTGCACCGTCAACCCGAAAACCGGCCGCGTGCTGTTCAATATGCCCGCCGCCAAGGCGCAGGTCATCGCCGAGACGCTGACCGCCGTGGTGTTCATCTGCCGCCAGATCGAGGCGCACGGCTACACGCTCTCCACAATGGGCGAGGCCGCCAAGGCCTTCATCGCCAACTGGGAAAGCGAAAAATACCGCCGCTCCCTCGCCGGCAAGAAGGGCTGATCCTCCCGCATAAAATGCGCTCCGAACGCGAAAAAATCGCCGCGTCCGCCCGCTGCGCATGCGCCAAAGGGAGAGAACAGCGGCCCTTTCACCGGCTCGGCGCAAAAAGCCGCATGGGGGCGATGGAAAATCAGAACTTTGCCGCGCCAAAACGGTGACCTTTGGCTCCATCACAGGCCCCGATAAAACGCCGCGCCGCCGTTCATCGCATTTCTATTTCAATTTCATCGGGCGCTTCAACCTCCGCGCCGCCGTCCCGCAGCGCGACCGTCAGCGGGCCGAAGGGCGTGGGCATGACGACCTCCGCCCAGTCAAGCCCCATCGCGTCGGGGTGCAGCGCGATCCGGCGAAAGCCCGGCTCCAGCATCTCAAAGCCCATGATCCGGCAGGGCAGCTGATAGGCCGGCGTGCCGCCCCAAGCGTGGCTGTGATCGAAGCTGTAGCTACCGCCCGGCTTGATCCAGCCCTCCTGCAAGCCCTTATCGCACGCATCGACCATCGGCTTCCAGCGATCGATCAGCTTCATGCCGTAGGGATTGAACAGGCCGGTTTTCCAGAGCGCGTCCAGCACATAGTGCGCGAAATACGGCTGGAAATCGATCAGCGTCTCGTCCTCCATGACGCGCCGCATGATCTTTTGCGCCCTTTCACCCGCGCACAGGCCGCACAGCACGGCCATGGTGTTGGCCTGTCTGGAGTAATAGCGCTTGCCGACATTCTCGGGCATGAACGCGGACACGTCCGTCATGTCCTCCGGCAGCGGCCGCGCGCAGGGCATCTGCGGCGTGTTCAGGCCGTCGAAATACAGACCGCGCGTCTCGTCGTACAGGCGCGCGTTGAACGCCGATCTGACCTTCTCCGCGCGCGCTTCGCAGTCCCGCGCGGCGCTTTCATCGCCCAGCCGGCGGCAAATACCGGCGGCGGTGCGCAGCGCGCG
>SFFS01000311.1 GCA_004557805.1 Clostridiales bacterium
GTTATATTTATGGAAACCGCGCGCTGACGCGCGGACAGGTCTGCGGCGCGGCGGGAGGACGGCATGCCGCCGCCCTCTTATGCGCAGCGAACGCCCGCGGGCGGAAGCTTGCAGCGCGGTTATATTATTTATGGAAACCGCGCGCTGACGCGCGGGCGGGGTCTGCGGCGCGGCGGGAGGACGGCATGCCGCCGCTCTTATGCGTGACGAATGCCTGCGAGGAGAAGCTCGCAGCGCGGTTATATTTATGGAAACCGCGCGCTGACGCGCGGACAGGTCTGCGGCGTGGCGGGAGGACGGCATATCGCCGCCCTTATGCGTGGCGAATGCCTGCGAGGAGAAGCTCGCAGCGCAGCTGCGTATCCCCAAACCGCACTGCGGTGAAAATCGCATGCCGCCGCCCTGCAACGCTCTTTACGCCGACTGCCGCTGCGAATAAAGCGGGGCGCAAGCCCCCTGATCCGTACAATCCGAACCGGCGCGCCCTCCGGGACGCGTTCCATCGCGCGCCGCGCCCGGCACCGTCGGTTGAGCCGATTGAATTATGCAGACGCGGGGTATCGTGAAATGAAGGTTTTATTCAAAGCCATACGAAGTGGCAATCTTGAAGAGGTCAGGCGGTTCATCGAAAAGAAGCCGGAGCTTGTTAACTGCACCGCGAAACAGCCGCCGAAAAAGGACGACGGCCAATCGCCGCTGCAGGTCGCGATAAAAACGCACAATTTTGAGATTGCGAACTACCTGATCGACCAGGGCGCGGATATCAATTTCATGGAAGACCCGGCCGCCTGCTGCGACGATTGGTGCATGCCCGTTCTGCACATTTCGGTTATGGCCGCGGTAAGCTGCTGCCGCCATAATTCGCAGTTTGCAACGGACAGCCGGGTCTTCTTTACAGAATATTCCTCCGCGGAGGAGGCGGACGCTTCCTTCGCGCTGCTCGAAAGGCTGCTGACGCTGGGGGCGGACGTTTCCGCGCGGGAATCTCACGGCGCGTCCCTGGCCTGGCGGCTGTGCAGAACCGCGGCCGATATGCTTCCGCAATATTGCTGGAACGACGATACCGTCTCGCCGACCGCCGTCGTAACGCCCGAATGGCGGCATGATCTTGAAAGGATTTTCAGGGCGCTCAAGGCGCACGGCGCTGATTTCGGCGAGGAGGAAATCCAGCATTACCTCTCCAAGCCCAATCATCCGCTGGTTCCTCTCCTGAAGTACGTCTGATGCGCCCTGTTGCGCAACAGCGGGCGCTTCACGCGCCGCCGTATGCTTCTCTCGCTCCCGCATTGCTGCAAAAATCCCTGCGAACAAAGATTCGCAGGGATTTTCAATCAGAAGATGCTTTTCCGCGGCGCAGCCCCGTCCGGCGGCGTACAGCCGCCCTGAAAAAACGTTTATTCGTCCATCGCGTACAGCTTCACGCTCGTCTCGCCGTCAACCGGCGGCACGCAGACCGCCACCAGTTCGCTGCGCGAGGTGGGGATGTTTTTGCCCACGAAATCAGCGCGGATGGGCAGCTCGCGATGGCCGCGGTCGATGAGGATCGCCAGCTGAATGCTCGCCGGGCGGCCCAGCGCGAACAGCGCCTCGATGGCCGCGCGCGCCGTGCGGCCGGTATAGAGCACATCGTCCACAAGCACGACGCGCTTCCGCTCGATCGAAAAGGGCAAATCGCTCTTTTGCAGGCGCGGCATTTCGTCGATGCGCGTCAGGTCGTCGCGGTAATAGGTGATGTCGAGACTGCCCGCCGGCACGCGCCGGCCCTCGATTTTTTCGATGTTGCCCACCAGGCACACGTCTTCCACGCCGTGATTTTTTTCCACGATTTCGTGCGCGATGCGCACCAGCGCGCGGCGCACGCCGTCCTCGTCCATGATGCGGGTTTTCAGCTGCGGCATGATTCGGCCTCCCCAATGTTTTTCGGTTGAATCCCGGTGACATTATAGCATCGGCAGTGAAAAAAATCCAGCGGAGAAAGCGAAAAGAAGCCGTCCTCTGCGGAGCGGCTTCAAACTGCAAAAATTGAAGGATATGGCGGCGGGCGGAGGAACCGTCTCCCCCGCCCGCCTTCAGGGTACGCTTCCAGAAGAGACAGGCGCGGCATTTCGTCGATGCGCGTCAGGTCGTCGCGGTAATAGGTGATGTCGAGACTGCCCGCCGGCACGCGCCGGCCCTCGATTTTTTCGATGTT
>SFFS01000312.1 GCA_004557805.1 Clostridiales bacterium
GGCGGCGTGAAAACGCTGTGCCTGCTGGAAAAGCAGGACGGCGCATGGCGGATCACGCTGAGCAACCCCACCGCACTGCATCAGGATCGCGCGCTCCCGGCGCTGACAATGGAAAGCGCGAACGCGCTTTCATGGACGTATTCGGATTACGGCAGGGTCTACTCCTCCTTCCGCAACAGCAGCGGATGGAGCGCCGTCGTCGAAAGATGGATTAATGAATGCGGCGCCGCGCTTGAGGAAGTTCGCTGGGAAAACGGCTGCTTTTACTACGATGATTTTGAGCTTGCCGAAGGAGAAAACTACGTTTTGCTCACGACCACGGACGTGTTTCCGGGCCAGTGGGCGGAGAACATCGTGCAACTGGAAACCTTCGATGTTTCACGCTTCCCGACTCGCATGCGGAACGACTGGCACGATCTGTGGCCCAGCGAATCCTTCATGACGGCGGAGGCCGCCGCGCTGATGCCGGACTATACGTTCGTAGGCGGCTCCATCGGCGGAACAGTATTCTTCGAACATCTGCAGTTCCTGATGGACAGGCCGGACGGCGCGCGCGTGTTTGTCGGCTGCTATATGCGCGAAACGGCCGGCGGCTACGAAACCTGTCTCGTCGAAAGCACGCCTCTGCCGAAAGACACGCGTTACGGCGCGCAGGACACGACCTCGCTGCTCGGTGATTCTTGGGGGCCTCGGTATTTTGATTCAACATGGAACGTGGACGATTTCGCCTGGTCGCTGGATATGGACGGCCGCTGCGTGACGCTCCTGTGCAACGAAAATCCGGACGCGCCCACCTGGGGCGTTTGTCTGCTGGGCAGCTGCGGCGCGCAGCAGCAGGAACTTGCGATGGGGCAGCTGTATGTCGCAGAGAGCGTAGGCTCTACGCCGGACGCCTGCCTGGGCGAAAATCCGTGGTCAGACGTTACGACGATCGACTGGGACACGCTGCCGCGCACGTTCGAAGAAGCGGTTGCCGGGATGAACGGCGACGGCTGGGCGATCGTCGATAATCCGAACCCTGCCGACCGGCTGAACCTGCGCGCAAAAGCAAGCCAGAAGAGCGCGTCGCTTGGCAAATATTACAACGATACGCCAGTGAAAGTGCTGGATTCCAAGGGCGAATGGACGTATGTGGACTGCTTTGGCCGCAAGGGATGGATGCGAACAAAATTTTTGAATTTCACTCAGCCGTATCTGGTCGATTTCACCGCCATGCCGGAAGGCGTCAATGGATATGACGCCGCTTGGGCTCCGCTTTGCAGCGAACCGGGCAATCCTGCAACCCAGTGGGATCAGTGGGATTTTGAAGATCCGCTCGTTCTGGGTATTACAAGCGTTGCAGGTACCGAGTATGTTCACCTCTGGCTGCCGCGTTCCAACGTCGCCGGGTTTGATAACGCCGAGTGCTGGTGACAAGGCTCGCAGCGAAAAGAAAGGAGACTTCATGAAACGCATTTTCGCGCTGCTGTTCGTTTTCCTGCTGCTGCCCGCGCTGTGTCTTGCCGCAGCGGACGATGAAATCATAGCCTGCCTCCGGCAGGCGTATCCAGGCCTTAGCGAAGCCGTAACCGCGCAGTGCGGCGACGCGGCGGCCGCCGCGCTGGAAGACGGCGGCGTGAAAACGCTGTGCCTGCTGGAAAAGCAGGACGGCGCATGGCGGATCACGCTGAGCAACCCCACCGCACTGCATCAGGATCGCGCGCTCCCGCTTTCGTGGACATACGAAACCAGCGTCTATTCCGCCGCGCGCGACGAAACCGGCTGGAGCGCCGTCCAGCAGACCGTAACGGACGAGTCCCTCCGCACCGAAATTCGCTGGCATGACGGGCGCATCCACAAAACCCAGACGCTTCTGGAAACCGGCGAAGTCTATTCGCTCGCCTTCCCGGCGCAGTGGCTGGAAGGCTGCATCCGTCTGGCCGAGTTCGACGTTTCACGTTTTCCCGTTTACGAATACGAAGAATATAACGGCCAATGGCCGGATCGTCCGTTCATCGCCGGCGCGGCGGCTGCGCTTATGCCGGGCTATACCTTCCAGGGCGGCGCGCTGGACGCGCGTCACCTGACGTTCCTGATGGAGCGCCCCGACGGCGCGCGCGTCTAT
>SFFS01000313.1 GCA_004557805.1 Clostridiales bacterium
CGCGGGAACGCGTTCCGCGCAGCCTGCGCCATACGCCGACGCAGGCGGAACCGGCGGCGGGCAGCATGAGCAGATACCAGATATAAAATAGCTTGTTGTTGTCATAATCGAGCGGTTGGAACAGCACCAGCTCGGCGACGACAAAGATGCACGCCGCGCCCACGAAATCCATCCGGTCGCGCTTTTTCCATTCGAGAAGCGCGCAGATCATCGCCAGCAGCGGCAGGCCGATATTCTTTGCCCAGAACCACGGGTAAAAATCGACGAACCCTTCGTCTGTATAATTCACCCAGTTGAAATGCAGGCGGACAAACCCCTCGCGCGTCGCCTGTTTGAGCGTGGAAGAAATCACCTGCGGCAGCGCGCACACGAGCGTCAGGCCGAGGAACATTCCCGCGCCGCGCACGAGTTTGCGGCGGTTTTCGGGGTCGGCAACGAATTGATATACGCAGCTGCCCGCGCAGTAAAGCCCGAGCGCGGCGAAGGAGTGCGTATGCACCATCGGCAGCGCGGACGCGAAAAGCGTGGCGAGCAGGTAATCGCGCGTTTCATGGCGGCGCAACGCTGAGCGCGCGAAATAAAGCGCCGGGAGGAGCAGCGTCCATCCGCCGAGGAACGTGCGCTGCGGAAGCAGCAGATCGCATACAAGGTTCGACCAGCGCAGGTTATATTCGGGCTGATTGGCGGGGGTTTTGTAATATCCAGTGAAAATTTCGGTGATCTTGGAAAAATCATGCCCCGACAGATCGAAATCGTAAAGGAAGCCAAGGCCGCCGTTGAAGAACAGCAGCACCGCCGCGACGACGGCGGCAGGCGTATTGCGCGTGACCTCGCGGGCGAAGATCAGGTAGCCGCAATAGACCAGCGCGCTCATAACTGCGGCGGGAACGATCATCGCCGCCTGGATAGAAGCGCCGAAGAGCAGCATTGTCGTTGCCGTCGCGTCGGTGAGGATAGGGTAGCCGAGCGTCGTGCGCGTGCCGTCCACCTCGCGCAGCGTATGGGTGTATTGCAGATAAGCCGAAAGAAGCGTCAGCGGCAGCGCGAGGCAGACGAGCGCTTTGAGCAGCGAACGGTCTTCCGGGGTGAGTTTCGCCGGTGTTTTGGCGCGCTTGCGCGCTGAAAACACGGATGCCAGCGTCAGCAGCATCATTGCGGCCAGCGCGCAGTACTCAGCCGAAAGGGTGAAGCGCAGCGCGAAGGCGAACAGCGCGGGCAGCCACATGAAGCACAGCATGCCGAACGCAGCGCCCGTCCAGGCGCGCACGAGCGGCGATTTATCCCAGAGAATGGCGCGCGCGCAGATCACGCCGCAGAGAAGATAAAACACAAGCACAAAAATTCCCGCCATAACGTCCTCCTTGATTGGGGACATTATAGGCGGGAATTTGCCGGGCTGTCAAGTTCGGCTCAGGCGCGGTCGGCGGAATCCTCGCGGCGGCGGAACAGGAGCGAAATGCACCACAGCCCCGCAAGCGCCACCAGACCATAGATGATGCGGCTGACCAGCGCGCCCTGTCCGCCGAAAAGATAAGCGACCAGGTCGAACTGGAACAGCGAAATCAATCCCCAGTTGATTGCGCCGATGATGACGAGAACCAGAGAAACGCGATCCATGAAAAAACATCTCCTTTGCTATCAGACTGCCGCGTTAGCGTGTCCTGAAAGGAGATGAATTATTCGGTTTTCCGGCGGGTTCAGCCGTTGCGCGGGTCCATCGAGCGGGATTTGGGCGCGTTTGCGTCGAAACGCTCGATTTCAAGCTTGTCATAGGGGAAGGATTCGACGAAATGCTCTTTTGTGAAATGCATCTGACCGAACTGCTCCCATTCGCGCTCATGCTTGGGCAAAATCATTGGCCGTGCGACGTCGAGCCGCATGCACAGCGCGTTCAGCGCGTCGAGCGCAGAACCGTCGTAGGGAACCGTTTCGCTTTTTACAATGCGGTGATGCTTCATCAGCCGCGCCCAAACCTGTTCCATGTGTCCTCCTTGTCAGAAGAGCCGGTTTTCATTCTTTTTCAGCACGGCGTACAGCATCAGCCCCAGCACGCCGCATGAAATGACTTCGCCCGCGCACACGGTGGCCATGAAATAGAAGATGCTGCCTTCAAAGCGATACACCAGCGAAAGCACCCACGGCACGATCAGCGTATTAGCGATAATCGGCGGCAGTACGGCGAGATAGCGGCTTTTGCGCAGCCTGCGCGTGCCGAGCGCGCCCAGCAGCGTGGCGAGACTGCCGAAAACAACGTCCCACGGCGCGCAGCCGGTCAGCAGATTGGAAAGCGCGCAGCCGATGAACAGCCCCGGCACGGCCGCAGGCGTGAACATGGGCAGAACGCACAGCGCTTCGGAAAAGCGTACCTGAATGACGCCGCTGGCAAGGCCGAGCGCGTTGCACAGGAACGTAAGCGCGGTGTACAGCGCGGCGATTACCGCGCCCTGC
>SFFS01000314.1 GCA_004557805.1 Clostridiales bacterium
CTCGCGCCGTCTGGCCGCGGAGAGCGTGTTTTTTTGCAGCCTGGACACACAGGGCCGCATGATGATACAGGATCGCGCCGGAAACGTCACGCAGTTCCAGGCGATCGATCCGGGCGAGGTGAAATGGTGATATGAAGCGATCGCTGATTACGATGCTGGTCGTGCTGGCGCTGGCGCTGGGCATCTGCGTATCCGGCATGCTGCTCATACGGCACGTCGCGCTGGAGATGGAGGAAATGCGCGTGAACGCCGTCAAGCTGCTGGAGGCCGGAAAGACCGACGAGGCCGCCGAGCAGATCACGCAGATGGCCGATATGTGGGCATGGCACGAGCCGCTGCTGGAAACCATATCGCCGCACGAAACGCTGCACGCCGTGACCGAGCTGATCACCGAGGCCGACGCCAATCTCACCGTGGGTGACATCGACGACCTGCACCGCTCGATGATGCTGCTTGAGCTGGCCATAGAGCACCTCTTTATCGAGGAGCAGTTCATGATCAGCAATATTTTTTGACCCGCCTCCGACTTTCAGGAAGCGCCTTTCGAGCTTCGAGCAAAAGCAGTTTTTCCGGAAAGCCGCCGGCCCGACGAAATCCGGCCGACAGCGCTGAACGCGTCAAAAGGGAACGCCGAAACATCGGCCCGAGAAACTGTTGAGAGCCATGCATTGACTGTCAAACCATACAAAAATGGCCGCGCCCCCTTGACAGCGCTCCCGCCCCGTCGTACAATGAAAGCCGTGTTGCGCGCGCGTCCCTTTAAGGGCTGTACGCCACAAACCGAACGCCTTGTAAAATCGCACGCGATCCCACATATTGTATTGACATTTGAGTTTATCCACTATATAATGTGTATATCGTCGAGCTTCACCGGAGCGGGCATGGAGCGATGCCTGCTCCGGTGCTGTGCTGCCCAACAGATGCAAAAATGAAATGCCGGAGGGAAACTGCCATGACCGAAACCATCATCAAGCGGGACGGACGAAAGCGCACGGAAAGCGTGAACGTCGATGCGATTTATGAAACCGTCTTTACGATGCTCAAAAGAACGGGCTTCGACGACGTTGCCGACAGCTATGCCGCCTATCACCTGCGCCGCTGCCGCGAGCGCGAGAAAAACAGCCGCCTGATGCGCATATACGACGACATCACCAACAAAAAGGCCGCCGACAGCGACATCAAGCGCGAAAATGCCAACATCAACGGCGACAGCGCCATGGGCGCGATGCTGCGCTACGGCTCCGAAGGCGCGAAGGAATTCAACGAGCTGTTCGTCCTCAAACCCGAGCACGCCCGCGCGCACCACTGCGGCGACATCCACATCCACGACATGGACTTTCTGACGCTGACCACGACCTGCTGTCAGATCGATCTGATCGACCTCTTCCGCGGCGGCTTTTCCACCGGCCACGGCTATCTGCGCGAACCGAACGACATCATCAGCTATTCCGCGCTGGCCTGCATCGCCATTCAGGCCAACCAGAACGATCAGCACGGCGGTCAGAGCATCGTCAATTTCGATTATTCCATGGCTGAAGGCGTAAAGAAGACCTTTGCCAAGCGGTATCGGGACAACATGGTGCGGGCGCTGGAGCTTCTGTGCGGCATGGAAGACGCGAAGGAGCGCTATGTGTCCCTGTTCAAGGAAATGGCCAATCGGGAAATTCATCCCTCGCTGGTGCAGAACGAGCCCTTCCGGGCCGCGGACAGCCGCGCCCTGACCAGCCTGGGGATGGACGAGCCTACCATCGCCCGCCTGCAGGCCTTTGCGCACAAAAAGGCTGTGGAGGAAACCGATCGCGCCACCTATCAGGCCTACCGCAACCACGCCAAGGCGGAGGTGAACGCCAACTTTGAAGTTTCATCATCGAAATTCCCCAACGGCGCCAACCGCCCGAAATTCATCTTCGTCCATGCCCTCAGCCGTCTTGCCACAGACGAACCCAAGGATGTGGCCAACGAACTGCGACAACTCGTCAAGGACTATCCCAAGAGCGATGTCAGCGAAATGGCGGGCATGATTGTCAAGGGAATCGAGAGTGGGCGTACGCTGGGCAGCGGCACCTTCGACGTGGGCTCGCTCTGGTCGCGCCGCAGCAGCCAAGCGCGCCAGGAGGCCGACAGCATCAGTCAGGGGCGCGCCCTGCAGCCCGACCGCCTCGTG